>NZ_JH470352.1:117206-130285 GCF_000239715.1 Actinomyces sp. oral taxon 849 str. F0330
CCGAGCGCAGGGTCAGCAGGACGTTGGTTCCCGTATCCGCATCCGGCACGGGGAAAACATTGAGGACGTCGACGAGGTCCCGGGTCTGATCGGCGACGATCTCCGCCAGCCCGATCCAGCGCCGTACCGCCGCCCCCTGCAGCACGTAGGTCTCCGGGACAGGGGTAGCGGGGCGGTGTCCTTGCGACTGCGCCATCTTCGCCTCCCCTGCATCCTGGCTGCGACCACCGCACCACATGCGTCTCACGCTGCGAACACCTTCTGTTCCACTGCATGATCTGCATATGTGCTGGCGTTCAGCGAGCCTGGTTCGCGGCTGGGCCGAGCCTCCGTGTTGATATGTAGTTTCAGAGTACCCGCACAACCACATTCCTCCCACCGGAGCGAACATCGTGCGGAACGTCCCGTTCTGGGCGATAGAGCGCCAGTTGGAGACTCGAACCACCAACACGCTGGTCAAACCGCGTACCACCGCACCCCGTTCGGGCAAACGTTCGTCATATGGTGAGATCCGGCACGTTCACAACCCGCAGGTCGTACGTCGGCGGCCCTCCGATCGCCCCGGCGTGTGCCCGAACCCACGCCTCCGTGGCTTGGGAGCCGGCCAACAGTTCCGCTATTGTGTTCGGGTTGCCCAGAGCCCTGCGCCTGGGCGGTAAGACCTGGCGCCAGGCATGGGCCTGAGCGTTGAAGCATTGAAGATCAGGAGTGAGACCGTGGCTGCTGTGTGCGACGTTTGCGGCAAGGGCCCCATCTTCGGCAAGAGCGTCTCGCACTCCCACGTGCGGACCAACCGCCGGTGGAACCCCAATATCCAGCGTGTGCGTGCTCTCGTCAACGGCGCCCCCAAGCGCCTCAACGTGTGCACGTCCTGCCTCAAGGCCGGCAAGGTGACGCGCAACATCTGAGCGCACCGCCTCGAGTCCTTCGAGCGCGAGGCCGCCGCTGCATCTGCAGTCGGCGGCCTTTGTCGTCCTCGGGTTCCACTTGGGGAGCGGTGACTCAGGCTCCGGCGAAATGGTCCCACCCGGCGTGCTCGCGAGCCGGTTGTCCGCCCACGAGCACACCCGGTCGATGGCCGAGTCCGTCGGCCATCGGGCTCTGGGGGGCCAGCACCCGGCCGATCACCACGGCGTCTGCCGGCAGACGCTCTGCGGCCTCTGGCGGGACGGTGGCGAGCATTCCGTGGTCCTCTCCCCCGGTGAGCAGCCAGCCACGGGCCAGGGCGTGTGCTGCCGGTCCACGGCCGCCCGCCACGAGCGCGGCGACCGGCTCGAGGAAGGACATATCAAGCAGGTTCCCCGGATCGTCGAGGTCGATGACGACGCCGCTGGCTCGGGCGATCCGTCCGGCGTCGCGCAGCAATCCATCCGAGACGTCCATCATGGAGGTGGCTCCGGCATCGGCCAGGGCGGGTCCTGCCACCAGGGCCGGAGTCGGTGCCCGGAAGGCGGCCAGGCAGTCCCGGACCTGAGACAGGTCCCGATACTGCTCCGCCGCAGTCTGCTTCCCGGCGCTGAGCAGGGCGAGTCCGGCCGCACTGCGCCCCAGGTTACCGGCGTAGACGACGAGGTCGCCGGGACGGGCACCGCTTCGCAGGACCGGCGCCCTACCCTCGAGATCGCCCAGGACCGTGACGGCCACGACCAGCGACTCCCCTCCGCTGAGGTCGCCGCCGACGACGCCGGCCCCGCAGGGCTCGCAGCCCCGGGCCAGGCCCTCGGCGAAGTCCCGCACCCATGCCACTGGCGTGGTCGGGGGCATGACGAGACCGACGACGAGGGCGACAGGCCGCGCCCCCATGGCGGCGGCGTCGGCAAGGTTCTGGGCCGCGGCCCTTTCGCCGACGTCACGCCCCGTGGACCACTCGGTGCGGAAGTGGTGCCCCTCGACCAGGACGTCGGTGCTCACCGCCGTGCGCGCGTCGGGGAAGAACAGGACCGCGCAGTCGTCCCCGCTGCCCACCGGGGTCTGCGCGGCGCGCGGTAGAAGGGGTGTGATGAGGGCGAGGAGCTCCTCCTCGCTGAGGTCGCCGACTCTCGCGGCATCAGCGGCATCAGCGGCATCACCGCCGGGAAGAACCGGCTCAGCGGTTGACATCACTGGAGCGCGACAGGGCCAACTCGATGAGCTCGGAGACCAGGTCGGTGTACTCCAGCCCTGAGACCTGCCACATGTAGGGGAACATGGAGAAGGGGGTGAAGCCGGGCATCGTGTTGATCTCGTTGACGACCGCCTCGCCGGTGTCGGTGAGGAAGAAGTCGACGCGGGCGAGTCCCTCGCAGCCGACTGCCTCGAAGGCCCGGGCGGCGGTGTCCATGATGAGGGCCCTATCCTTGGGACCGATGCGGGCCGGGCAGACCATGGCGACGGCGTCGTGGGCCAGGTACTTGGTCTCGAAGTCGTAGAACTCGCCGGCGCCCTGTGTAACGTCCATGGCGATCTCGCCGGGCTCGGCCACCCGGGGAGCGTCGTCGCCGCGGCCCTGCAGGACGGCGACCTCGATCTCACGCCCGACGATACCGCTCTCCACGAGGACTTTCGGGTCGACGGCCCGGGCAGCCTCGATGGCCCCGGGCAGGTCCTCGGGGCGGTCGACCTTGCTGATACCCAGGGAGGAGCCGGCGCGGGCGGGCTTAACGAACAGGGGGTAGGTCAAGGACCGGCAGGCCTCCAGGATCGCCTCGGGATCGCGCTTCCAGGCGTGGGGGCCAACGACGACATGCGGAGCCGTGGCGATGCCGGCCGCTCCGAGGAGCACCTTGGTGACCTGTTTGTCCATGCCCGCGGCACTGGCCAGCACTCCGCAGCCGACGTAGGGAACGCCCATCATCTCCAGCATTCCCTGAATGGTTCCGTCCTCGCCGTAGGGCCCGTGCAGAAGCGGCAGGACGACGTCGACCCGGCCGAGCGCTCGGGGACCAGTGGGACCGAGCACGGTCAGCTCGCCGCCTCCCAGCGGGGCGGTGAGGGTTCCCCGACCCAGCGCGTCGGCGGTGATCGTCACTGGCGGTCGGCCGTCGCTCAATTCGAGAGCGGCCGGGTCGTCCTCGACGAGCACCCACTGGCCCTCGGGGGTGATGCCCACAGGAAGGACCTCGTAGCGGTCGCGGTCGATGGCCGACAGGACTCCGGCAGCGGTGGCGCAGGAGATCGTGTGCTCCCCGCTGCGCCCGCCGAAGACGACGGCGACTCGCACCTTGGACTTGTCAGAACTGGGAACGGAGGGGCCGGTTTCCTGGAGGTCTGTCATAGGCCACACGCTACCGCGCGGAGCCCCGTATGCTGATAATGCGCAAAGATCCCGGATCAAAGCGGGCGCCCCGTACGCCCCTGGAAGGAGGCAACGATGCCCCACCGCAGCCCCGTCGCACCGCTCGCCCTGTTGGCCTGCGCGACCCTGGTGCTGAGCTCCTGCTCACTGAGCACGTCGTTCCCCTCGGGCACCCCCACCACCAGCGATGTCGGCACCGGGGGAACACCGGGGACGGCTCCGGCTTCGGGAAGTGCAGCGCCATCCAGTCACCCCCGGCACAACAGCTCGGACGCCCCGGACTGGGGAACCGGCTCCCAGGGGCAGCAGGCGGCAGAGGGCAGCACCCTCACGGTCGCCGACGTCAGAATCGGGAACCACCCGGAGGAGGGCTACAGCCGGCTCGTGGTGGAGTTCGATGGTCAGGGGACTCCGGGATGGAGCCCGCCCCAGTGGGATGCTCCGGCCTCCACCATGGGCAAGGGCGACCCGATCGAGGTTCAAGGAGGGCACACGATGGTCATCCGGGGCAGCGGCGTAGCCGACGTCCCCCCGGACGGGCAAAGGGTCAGCGGCCATAGGCAGATCGAGCTCGACGACTCCGCGAACGACGACAGGAGCATCGACTCGGCCTACATCGATCCCGGCTTCGAGGGCGAGTTCCAGGTCGTGATAGGCACCGACTCCCAGACCTATCGCATCTTCAGACTGTCCAGTCCCACGCGCCTGGTCATCGACATCGCCCACGACTGAGGACCGGCCCAGCGCCGTGCCGCGGCGAGAGTTCCGGGCATCCGCAGTCGTGCGAGACGCGACCGGGCTACGTCTGAGACGCGGCGGCGTGCACGCCCTCGGCCTTGCGAGGACGAGCCAGCAGAGCATCCGTCACCTGGGCGACGCTGGCGGCGCCCTCGACGACGGTGACGACCCCGGCGGTGATCGGCATATCCACCCCGTGGGCCTGGGCCAGGTCGAGGACGGCGCGGGCGGACTTTGCCCCCTCGGCCACGCCTCGGGAGGCCGAGGCGGCCTCGGCCACGCTCATCCCCTCGCCGAGGTGACGGCCGAAGGTCTGATTGCGACTCAGGGGCGAGGAGCAGGTGGCCACCAGGTCGCCCATTCCGGCCAACCCGGAGAAGGTCTCGGGGCGGGCGCCGAGCTCCAGGCCCAGGCGGGTGATCTCCACCAGGCCCCGGGTAATGATCGTGGCCTTGGAGTTGTCCCCCATGCCCCGGCCCGCGGCGGCGCCGACGGCCAGGGCGATGACGTTCTTGACCGCCCCGCACAGCTCGACGCCCAGGACATCGGTGTTCGTGTAGGGGCGGAAGGTGCCGGTGGCGCACATGGCGGCGATCCGGGCGGCGACCCGCTCGTCATCGGCCGCCACCACGGTGGCGGTGGGCTGGCCCGCGGCGATCTCGTCGGCGAGGTTGGGCCCGGAGATGACGACGACGCGGGATCGGTCGATCCCCAGGACCTCGGCCAGCACCTCGCTCATTCGCAGCCCGGTGCCCAGCTCGACCCCCTTCATGAGGGAGACGGCCACGGCGTCGTCGGCCAGGGCGCCGTGGATGGGTTCCAGAACCCCCCGGGCCTCCTGGGAGGGCACGGCTACGACGACGACGCCCGCTCCCTGGACGGCTCCGGCCAGGTCGGTGGTGGCCGTCACGCCCGGCGGCAGGCGGTGGCCGGGGACGTATCGCTCGTTGGTGCCGGTGTTGATCTCGTCGGCGATCTCCTGGCGCCGGGCCCAGATCGTCGTCGGGGCACCGGCCTGAGCCAGGAGGCTCGCGAAGGTGGTTCCCCAGGCGCCCGAGCCGATGACGGCCGCCCGCCGCACCGGCGCCATGCTCGTTGCGTTTCCGGCTCCGCTCACTGACCGTCCTCCCTGCTGTCCGCCTCGGGCAACGGGTCGGGGCGGCGCACGCCGATCCTGCCCTTGCCGGGGTCCCCGTCGTAGCGCAGGTCGAAGGGCCGGGGGGCCTTCTCGCCCCGAAGCTCCTCCACCAGAACGGTGATGGCCCGCATGATCTCGGCCGTGCAGGCGCGCACGGCCTCGCGGTCCTGGGTGTCCTGCCCGAAGCGGGACAGATCCAAGAGCCCGCCGATGGCCACGCGCACGTCCTTGCGCGGGAAGGGGTGGAAGGAGCGCCCGTAGGTGTCCAGGATCTCGTGAGCCCCCCACTGCCCCATGGGCAGGACGGGTGCCCCGCTGGTCATCGCCAGCCTGGCCGCGCCCGTCTTGGCGACCATCGGCCACTTGAGGGGGTCCCGGGAGAGGGTGCCCTCGGGGAAGATCATGATGGCTCCGCCGTCGGCCAGGACATCGCCGGCGGCCTTGAGGGCCGTGGCCGCGCTCTGGGTCCCCCGCTGGACCGGGATCTGTCCACCGGCCCTCAGGATCGAGCCGAGCACCGGCACCTTGAACAGGGTGGACTTGGCCAAGGAGTAGACGGGCACGTCGGCGTCGACCAGTGCGCGCATGGCCGTGAGCGAGTCAAGATCCGTCAGGTGGTTGGCCACGGCGATGAAGCCGCCCTCGCGGGGTATGTTCTCCAGGCCGGTCACCTTCTGCCTGGAGACCATCTTGAGGAACGGAATGATCGCCCCGCGCGCGGCGAAGCGGTAGAACGGGGTCATGGGGCGTGTTGCAGGCACGGGTGAACTCTATCCGCTCAGGGGGCCGAGCGAGATCCCCCGGGCCCCAGCCCCGCTATACCGATGGCTGGCCGGTGCGGCCGTGCGCGATCAGGCCAGTCGGGTGACGGCGGCGTTGAGGGACTCCAACTTGGACATGAAGTGCTCGTAGCCGCGATCGATGAGGTTGACTCCCTCGACTCGGCTGGTGCCCTCGGCGGTCAGGGCGGCAATGAGGTGAGAGAAGCCGCCGCGCAGGTCGGGTACAACAATGTCGGCACCGCTCAGGGGGGTGGGGCCGGAGACCACCGCGGAGTGGTAGAAGTTGCGCTGGCCGAAGCGGCACTCGGTTCCACCCAGGCACTCCCGGTAGACCTGGATGGTGGCGCCCATCTTGCGAAGCGCACCGGTGAATCCGAAGCGGTTCTCGTAGACGGTCTCGTGGACGATGGACAGGCCCTGGGCCTGGGTGAGGGCCACGACGAGGGGCTGCTGCCAGTCGGTCATGAAGCCGGGGTGGACGTTGGTCTCCACCACGATCGAACGCAGGTCCCCTCCGGGGTGGTAGAAGCGAATGCCCTCGTCGGTGACGTCGAAGGCGCCCCCCACCTTGCGGAAGGTGTTGAGGAAGGTGGTCATGTGGCTCTGGTGGGCGCCGCGCACGAACACGTCGCCGCGCGTGGCCAGGGCGGCCGAGGCCCAGGAGGCCGCCTCGATGCGGTCGGGCAGGGCGGAGTGGGTGTAGCCGCACAGCTCGTCGACGCCCTCGACGTGGATGGTGCGGTCGGTGTCCACCGAGATGATGGCGCCCATCTTCTGCAGGACGTCGACCAGGTCCATGATCTCGGGCTCGACGGCGGCCCCCCGCAGCTCGGTCAGCCCACAGGCGCGCACGGCGGTGAGCAGGGTCTGCTCGGTAGCGCCGACCGAGGGGTAGGGCAGCTCGATGACGGTGCCGTTGAGGCCGTCGGGCGCGGTCAGCCGGATGCCCTGCTCCTGCTTGTCGACGGAGGCGCCGAACTGGCGCAGGATCTCCAAGTGGAAGTCGATGGGCCGGTCGCCGATGCGGCACCCGCCCAGGTCCGGGATGAAGGCCTCCCCCAAGCGGTGCAGGAGCGGGCCGCAGAAGAGGATCGGGATCCTGGAGGAGCCGGCGTGCGCGTCGATATCGGCCATGTGCGCGGACTCGACCTTGGAGGAGTCCAGCTGGAGGACACCCTCGCGCTGGTCGTAGTCGATGCTCACACCGTGCAGGCTCAGCAGTCCCGAGACCACGTCGACGTCGCGAATGAGCGGGACGTTGCGCAGCACCGAGGGGGAAGATCCCAGCAGGGCCGCCACCATCGCCTTGGGGACCAGATTCTTGGCCCCGCGGACGGTGATCTCACCAGTCAGCGGGCGACCGCCCTCGACCTGGAGCAGACCGTCGACCATGCGCACCTCCATGACGTCATCTGGGCGTGCCGTGCGCGGCCGGGCACCCATCCTCGCGCGGGCGCGCGAGGCCGTCCCAGCATAAGCGCACCTGAGGGACTCCCAGGACCGTTTTCAGCCCCGTATCAGGTGGCCTTCGACTCACAGAAGTTCCCGATCAATATGCGATAGCACCGTGGAAAATCCGATGAGATTCGACGAGGCGACCGCGACCTGGGCAAACCCGGGCATGCCCCCGGTCATTCTCAGGGCCGGGGCATGTCCGCGGCCCTGGCTGGGACGACCTCCTGGGCGGGCAGGTGCTTGGCCGGAAGGGTGCGCGGTTTGAAGGCGGGGCGGGCCTCCTCGTGGGCGCGGATGGCGTCCTCCTGGGTGAGGGTCAGGGAGATGTCGTCGAGCCCCTCCATGAGGATCCAGCGCACGTAGTCGTCGATGGAGAACATGCAGCGGAAGGACCCGGCCTCCACCGTGCGGTTCTCCAGATCCACCGTCACCTCGGTGCCCGGCTCGGTCTCGAGGATCTTCCACAGCTGCTCGCAGTCCTCCTGGGACACGACCCCGGCCACGAGCCCCTGCTTGCCGGCGTTTCCGCGGAAGATATCGGCGAAACGGGGGGCGAGCACCGCCTTGAACCCGTAGTCCTTGAGCGCCCATACGGCGTGCTCGCGCGAGGAGCCCGTGCCGAAGTCGGGGCCCGCCACGAGGACGGAGGCCCGCTTGTAGGCCTCCTGGTTGAGGATGAAGTCGGGCTCACCGGCCCGCCAGGAGGCGAACAGGGCGTCGTCGAAGCCCGTGCGCGTGATGCGCTTGAGATACACCGCCGGGATGATCTGGTCGGTGTCGACGGCGCTGCGCCGCAGCGGAGCGCCGATTCCCGTGTGCCGGATGAACTTGTCCACAGCCTCTTTCAGCTCCTTGCCTTCTGTCTCTTCATCTCTTCCGCGGCGCCCGAACGCTACAGGACGGTCACCGGGAGCACGGTGGAGGCCGGCTGCGCCTCCGACGGGACCGCTGCGACCACCGGGATGTCGCCCGGACTCAGCGGCCGGCCATCGGCGCCCTCTAAGTCGGCGGGGTGCGGGGGCAGGTCTCCCGGGGCGGACAGGGTCCCGCGCACGGCGGTGGCGGCGGCCACGACGGGCGAGACGAGGTGGGTGCGCCCGCCCTTGCCCTGACGCCCCTCGAAGTTACGGTTGGAGGTGGAGGCGGCGCGCTCCCCGACGGAGAGCTTGTCTGGATTCATGGCCAGACACATGGAGCAGCCGGCGTTGCGCCACTCGGCCCCGAAGCTCTTGAAGATCTGATCCAGGCCCTCGGCCTCGGCCTGCAGGCGCACCCGGGCGGAGGCGGGAACCACGAGCATGCGCAGTCCCTCGGCCTTCCTGCGCCCGCGCACCACCTCGGCGGCGGCCCGCAAGTCCTCGATGCGGCCGTTGGTGCACGAGCCGATGAAGACGGTATCGACCTTGATGTCGCGCAGGGGTGTTCCTGGGACGAGATCCATGTACTCCAGGGCGCGCTCGGCGGCGAGCCGCTCGGTGGCGTCGGCGATGTCCTCGGGATCGGGGACCGCGGCGGACAGCGGCAGGCCCTGGCCGGGGTTGGTGCCCCAGGTGACGAAGGGTTCGATGTCCTTGGCCTCGAGGACCACCTCGGTGTCAAAGACGGCGTCGGAGTCGGTGCGCAGACTGGACCAGTACTCGACGGCCGCGTCCCAGTCCTCGCCGACGGGCGCATGGGGACGGTCCTTGAGGTAGTCGAAGGTGGTCTGGTCCGGGGCGATCATGCCGGCCCGGGCCCCGCCCTCGATACTCATGTTGCAGATCGTCATGCGGGCCTCCATCGAGAGCTGCTCGATGGCGCGGCCGCGGTACTCGATGACGTGGCCCTGGGCCCCATTGGTCCCGATCTTGGCGATGATGGCCAGGATGATGTCCTTGGCCCCGCTGCCCGAGGGCAGATCGCCATCGATGGTCACGCTCATCGTCTTGAAGGGGGCGATCGGCAGGGTCTGGGTGGCCAGGACGTGCTCGACCTGGGAGGTGCCGATCCCGAAGGCGAGCGCCCCGAAGGCACCGTGAGTGGAGGTGTGGGAGTCGCCGCACACCACGGTCATGCCGGGCTGGGTCAGGCCCAGCTGGGGGCCGACGGCGTGGACGATCCCCTGGTCGGCGTCCCCCAAGGAGTGCAGACGCACCCCGAACTCGGCGCAGTTGGCGCGCAGCGTTTCGATCTGCGCCCGGCTGGTGACATCGGCGATCGGCAGATCGATATCCAGGGTAGGGGTGTTGTGGTCCTCGGTGGCGATGGTCAGGTCGGTGCGCCGGACTCTGCGCCCCGCCAGGCGCAGCCCCTCGAAGGCCTGGGGGCTGGTGACCTCGTGAACCAGATGAAGGTCGATGTACAGCAGGTCGGGGGCGCCGTCGCCGCCCTTGGACACCACATGATCGCGCCAGACCTTCTCGGCGAGAGTCATTCCCATCGACTTCATCCTCTCAGAAACAGCTGTTCGCGGTCGTGAAGGGCACGGGAAGCAACCAGAGACTCCGCCGAGACTCCGCGCAGACCACGAGAGGCGGCCGCGCCGCGCCCGGAGTCGCAGTCTCCCACCCGGACCCCAGGATGCTGACACAGTGCCGCTTTCCGGAGACGACCCTAACTTGAAATCTCATACCTTGAAATGACAGTATCAGATTATGGACAGTTCCTTTGAGAACGACAGCAGCGGCGTCGGTGTCATCGACAAGGCGGCCATGGTGATGAGTGCGCTGGAGTCGGGCCCGGCGACTCTGGCCCAGCTCGTGTCCGCCACTCATCTGGCCCGCCCCACGGCGCACCGCATTGCGGTCGCCCTGGAGTTCCACCGTCTGGTCACCCGCGACTCCCAGGGCCGCTTCATCCTGGGCCCCAGGCTCACCGAGCTGGCCAGTGCCGCGGGCGAGGACCATCTCCTGGCCGCGGCCGGGCCGGTGCTGGCGGCCCTACGCGATAAGACCCACGAGTCCGCCCAGCTCTACCGCCGTCAGGGCGACGTGCGCATCTGCGTGGCCAACGCCGAGCGCCCCATCGGGCTGCGCGACTCCATCCCCGTGGGCGCGACCATGTCCATGCAGGGCGGCTCCGCGGCTCAGGTGCTGCTCGCATGGGAGGAGCCCGACCGCCTGCACCGTGGCCTAGTGGGCGCCCGTTTCACCGCCACCATGCTCTCGGCGGTCCGACGCCGGGGATGGGCCCAGTCGGTCGGAGAGCGCGAGCCCGGGGTCGCCTCGGTCTCAGCGCCGGTGCGCGGGCCTGGAGGCAAGGTCGTCGCCGCCATCTCGATCTCCGGGCCCATCGAGCGGATGGGCCGTCAGCCCGGCCGTGTCCACGGCCATGTGGTCATGGCGGCGGCGCGCCGCCTGTCCGAGGTGCTCAGCGACGCCAGCATCGGCTGAAGGCCTCCCGGCACTTCCCGGAACCCGGAGTCTCTCAGGCCTCGACCGTGGCTAGCGCGCGCTCCTCAGATCGATGGCGCGCCGGTAGGCCTCAACGTTCATCTGGACCACCGTGCCCCACTCAGGAAGCGGGTCGACCTCGTAGTTGTGCTCCTTGATGCGTTCGAGCAGCTCGTCGTCACCCAGAAGCGCCGCGAGTTCGCGAGCCAGGCCGGCGTCGTCGTCGGCTAGGAGACCGTCGACGCCATCGGTGACGAAGTCGCTGACCCCGCTGGAGCGCAGGGCGATCACCGCCAGTCCCGCGCTGCGGGCCTCGAGGGTGGAGATGCCGAAGGAGTCCGCGGGCGAGGTCTGCAGGTAGATGTCGGCGCGAGTGAAGGCCCGGGCGAGCTCACTGCGCTCAACGCGCCCCACGAGGGTGATGCGGTCGGCCAGGCCGGAGTCGGCGACTTCCTGGGCGAGCCTGTCGCGCAGCGGGCCGTCCCCGTAAATCTTGAGGACGGCGTCGCATCCCGGGGTGTCCCTGACCGCATGGGCGAAGGCACGCACGACCTGCAGGGGGCGCTTGCGCTCGATCCATCGCAGGGAGGCGACCACCGTGACCGGCCGGCGGGGCCTGCGCCCTTCGGGCCCGGGGCGCTCCAGACGCCAGTCGTCGATGGTGATGCCATTGGGCAGGACGGTCACCGGCTCGCGGGCACCGGCGCGCCGCACCTCGGCGGCGAGCATGGAGGACACGGCCGTCAGGTCGGCGCCGCCGCGCTGCCACAGCCGCACCGGGCTGATGGGGCCCAGTGCCCCGGCCATCGGCGCCCAGGGCCCCAGCACGCAATGGAAGGTGAGGGACAACGGGAGTCCCGCCCTCTGGGCGGCGGCGATACCGGACCAGGCGAAGGGGGAGACGATGCCGACATGGGCGTGGACGACGTCGGGGCGCAGCCGGGACATGAGGTCGTCCAGCTCGCGCCGGGCTCGCGGGTGAACGGGCAACTCGCCGGGCAGGTGCACGGTGGTGCGATAGACCGGGAAGCCGTCGCCCCGCTCGACGCTGCGGCCGCGCCGGTCGCCGACCGGCGTCGCAGTGACGACGGCGGGCTCGTGACCGGCCATCCTCAGGTTGCGGGCGAGGTCCCGCACCTGGGTCTCGATGCCGCCCAGTCGCGGCGCGTAGCAATCGGAGACGATGAGGACGCGCATGCCCTCCAGTCTGCCACGCCTCTTCCTCGCAGGATCCCGCCGCAGCGGGGATGCGTCTGGCGCTAGGAGACGACCTCGGCGCGGCGCAACTCGGCGATGGCGTTCTCGAAGTCCTCCAGGGAGTCGAAGGAGGAGTAAACCGAGGCGAAGCGCAGGTAGGCGATCTGGTCGAGATTGCGCAGGGGGCCGAGGATCGCCAGACCGACGTCGTGGGAGTCCACGAGGGCCTGGCCGCCCGCGCGGATGGCCTCCTCGACCTTATGGGCGAGGAGCGCGAGCTGGTCGTCGGAAACGGGCCGCCCCTGACAGGCGCGCCTGACCCCGACCATCACCTTGTCCCGACTGAAGGGCTCAACGACGCCGGAGCGTTTGCGGACCGACAGGCTGGCGGTCTCCAGGGTGGTGAAGCGACGCCCGCACTGCTGGCACTCGCGACGGCGACGGATCGAAGTGCCGTCCTCCGCGGTCCGGGAGTCGACGACGCGTGAGCCGTCATGACGGCAGAAGGGGCAGTGCACGCCTCCGTCCTCCGATCTCAATGGACTACCTGTCGGTCCATCGGAGACTAAACGTCGGGCGGACCGCCCCGCAAGCCCGCCTCGCAGTGAAATCCGTGCACAGGTCCTCAGGAGACTGGGACTTCAAGGGTCTGCCCGGCGCGGACGGTGGTGCTCTGAAGGTCGTTGAGCTCGACGATGCGCGCCACGGTCGCCGAGACATCCGCAGTCCCGCTTGCCGCTGCGATCTCCCACAGGGACTGACTGGGACGGACCACGGTGGTCACGGTGGCGTCCGTCCCCACCGGCGGTTGAGCGGCCGCGGCCGCGGAGGTCGGGGAGGCCAGACCGGCAAGACCGCCGAGTGCGAATCCGCAGCAGGCGAGCGCGATCACCGCGATAACAGCGAGGGAGCCACCGCGGCGAAGGAGACGCGGCTCCGTCTGGGAACGGATCGTCCGCCCCTGCCGATCCTGCTGGTTCCCAGACGGAGCGGCCGCGTCCTGCCGGACAGCCTGCCGGCCACGGTCGCGCTGAGCCCGGTCGCGCCGCCTGGCGGCCCGCACCGCCGGGTGCTCAGGAGCGAGCCTCTCCAGCTCCTGCCGGCGACTGCGCAGGGCCACCGGT
>NZ_JH470352.1:130685-238663 GCF_000239715.1 Actinomyces sp. oral taxon 849 str. F0330
TCGGCAGCTCCGTCGAGTCGGCGGCGGGCGCCGCCATGGGGCGACGGGCCGCGTCATCAGCCGCACCATGCGTCGGGGCCATGGGAACGAAGTCGTCGGTCACCAGCAAGAGCCGAGGTCGGGAGGCCCGCGCAACGGCTCGCCCACCGAGATGTCCGGTGACGCCCCCACGAGTCCGAACCCGAGACGCCGGGCGGGGCGAGGGCGGGATGGCGATGGCGCTCATAACTACCTCCTGAACGCATGTTCGACGAACGCTTGTTCGATACACTAACGCCGGAAGGGGCGACACGTCCAGCACTTCTTCGAACGTGTGTTTGAACCATGGTCGTCTTGACGTTAGGCTTGTCGCATCCAAGACGATCACGGACCACCGACATCTATTCCGCGCCCTTGACGCCTGCGGGCCCGAGGGCCGTCCGGTAGAGAGGGCCAGAACCATGAGCACCACAGCAGACCGGGGCGCCTCACCGGCGTCGGCCCTGCGCACCGGCGCAGACGTCTCCGAAGCAGTCACCGACACGAGCGCGGTCGCAGACACCGTCGCCGAGACCATCGATGGTCTCGACAGGCGCGCCCGGGCGGTCTATGAGGCGGTCCGCGAGGCCGTCGCCGCCCACGGCTACCCGCCCTCGCTGCGGGAGATCGGCGAGCAGGTGGGTCTGACCAGTCCCTCCTCCGTCAAGCACCAGTTGGACAAGCTCGAGCGCCTGGGGCTGATACGTCGGGATCCCAAGCGCCCGCGGGCGATGGAGGTCATCGCCGCCGTCCGCGGCGCCGGCGCCCACGCAGACGCGCCCGTCGGCTCAGCCCGGACCGCCCCGCTCGAATTCCCTCGCATCCCGCGTATCCTGGGTATCCCGGGTATCCCGGGTATCGAGGATGGGGACGCGGTCGCCGTGCCGCTAGTGGGACGGATCGCCGCTGGAACCCCGATCCTGGCGGAGCAGGACGTGAGCGACGTTATGGCTCTGCCCCGCCGTCTGACCGGTGAGGGCGAGCTCTTCATGCTGGAGGTGCACGGGGACTCGATGATCGAGGCCGCCATCTGCGACGGCGACTGGGTGGTGGTTCGTTCTCAGCCCGACGCGGCTAATGGCGAGATCGTGGCGGCTATGGTCGAGGACGTCGACGGCGCCTCGGCGACGGTCAAGGTGCTCTCCCGTCGCGACGGTCACCAGTGGCTACTCCCCCGCAACTCCAGCTACGCCCCGATCGATGGCGACCACGCCACGATCATGGGCAAGGTGGTCACGGTACTGCGTTCCCTATAGCCGCTCTCAGCTGATTGAGAGGACCGCTCAAGACGAGCCGGGTTCGCAGCCCTATGACTGAAGGCCCGCCCCGGTGACCGGGGCGGGCCTTCGGCGACTCGGATCAGCGGCTCAGTAGCCCAGACCGCGAGCAACCTCGCGCAGGTGGTCGGCGGAGGCGGTCAGGCGCTCCTTCTCGTTCCCGGTCAGGGGCAGCTCGAGACGGCGCCCGGCGCCCTCGCGTCCCACGATCGTGGGGACGGCCATGCACACGTCGGAGATGCCGTGCCAGTTGTCCAGCAGCGGGGAGATGGTGAGCACCCGCTGCTCGTCGTTGAGGACGGCGCCGATGATGCGCTGGACGGCCAGGCCGACCGCGTAGTTGGTCGCGCCCTTGCCCTCGATGATGCGGTAGGCGGAGCGGACGACGTCGTGGGCGATGCGCTCGCGCTTGGCCTCGTCGAACACGCCGCCGTCGAGGGTGGTGCCCCACTGGGTGATCGGCACGCCGCCGATCTCGGTGGAGGACCACAGGGGCACCTCGGAGTCGCCGTGCTCGCCGGCGATGTAGCCGTGGATGTTCTGGACGGCTGTTCCGGTCTCCAGGGAGATGAGGTAACGCATGCGGGCCGTGTCCAGGACGGTGCCGGAGCCGAAGACCTGGTTCTCGGGCAGGCCGGTGATCTTCTTGGCGCAGTAGGTCACCACATCCACCGGGTTCGCCACGAGGACGAAGATGGCGTTGGGGGCCACCTCCACGAGCTTGGGGAGGATCTTCTCCATGATGCCGACGGTGGCGCCGGCGAGCTCGAGGCGGGACTGGCCGGGTTTCTGCTTGGCGCCTGCGGTGATGGCGATGACGTCCGCATCGCGGCAGATCTCGGGGTCGTCGGAGCCCGAGACGGAGCCGGCGGAAGTGAACTGGATTCCCTGGGCGATGTCGAGGGCCTCGGCCTCGACCTTCTCCTTGACGATGTCCTGCAGAACGACCTCGCGGGCAACGCCCTTGGTCACGCAGGCGTAGGCGAGGGTGGAGCCGACGGCCCCGGCGCCGATGACGGCGACCTTGGAGGGACGGCCGGAACGGTTGGTGGGGTAGGAGCCTTCAGCGGTAGTGGTGATGTGGTCTGACACGTTCTTCTCCTCAGTGGGATCTGCTGGGCAGGACCGCAGGAGCGCGAGCACCCGCTCGCGCCAAGCCTACGTGCAGATCCTACTGAGGGGCGCGTACCTAAGGGCCCACCCGGTGGGTTCACTCCCCTCCCGGCGCGTCGGGGCGGGCGGACAGGCGCCTCAGGGCGGCACGGACCACGTCGGGCTTCGTCGTCGGCCACAGGGCGGGCATGGAGCGGATGAGGAAGCCCGCATAGCGGGCGGTGCGCAGGCGCGAGTCCAGGACGGCGACGACGCCGCGGTCCTGGCCGCGCCGGATGAGACGGCCCGCGCCCTGCGCCAGGAGCAGGGCGGCGTGGGTGGCGGCCACGCTCATGAAGCCATTGCCTCCGGCGGCCACAACGGCATCGCTGCGGGCCTGGGCGACCGGGTCGTCGGGACGGGGGAAGGGGATGCGGTCGATGACGACGAGCCGACAAGTGCGCCCGGGCACGTCCACGCCCTGCCACAGCGAGAGGCTGCCCACCAGGCAGGCGGCCTCGTCGTCGGCGAAGGCCCGTACCAGGGTGGGCAGCTGATCCTCGCCCTGGGCATAGACGGGCAGGTCGGTGGCTCCGCGCAACACCTCAGCGGCCTCCTGGGCGGCGCGCCGGGAGGAGAACAGACCCAGCATGCCGCCGCCGGAGGCCTCGACCAGGGCGAGCATCTCGTCCAGGGCGGCCTCGGAGATGCCGGCGCCGGGGCGGGGCAGGTGGGCGGCCACGTAGAGGATTCCCTGGCGGGGGTAGTCGAAGGGGGAGCCCACGTCGACGCCCTTCCAGGGCTGCTCGGCCAGGGGCAGTCCCAGGGCCCGGGCCATGGGGTCGAAGCTGTCCCCCAGGGCGAGGGTCGCCGACGTCATGACGCTTGAGCGCCCGCCCAGCAGGTGGCCGGCCACAGAGCCTGCGACCTCGATGGGGGCCAGGAGGAGGCGCGGGGGATCGGCGCCCATGCGGGGCCGTTCGATCCAGACGACGTCGCGCCCCTGGACCACTGAGTCCGAGGTCATGCGGTCCAGGGCGTCGACCAGATCGCCGACGGAGGTGCGGGCGATCGCCAGTCCCCCGGACGCCTCGCCGGTTCGGGCACGGACCCGGTCGCGCACATCGGAGGCGACCTGGCGGGCGGCGCCGTCCAGGACGAGGAGTGCGTCGTGCAGGGCGGCCGGAAAGGGCGCCTCCAGCCGGCCGTCGGGCAGCTCGGCCAGGACGAGCTGGAGGACCTGCCCGGCGGCCTCCAAGTCGCCGACCGTGACGGAGGCGTGCTTGCGGGCGGTGGCGGCGGTGCGCGCCACGGTGGTTGCCGACAGGGCGATGGTCCCCTGGGAGCGGACACGGTCGGCCAGCTCGTGGGCCTCATCGACGACGAGGACCTGGTGGTCGGGCAGGACTCCGGGGTTGCCCGCGACGACCACGCCGAGCATGGCGTGGTTGGTGATCACGAGGTCGGCCCGGGAGGCCGCGGCGCGGGCCAGCTCTGGGAAGCACTCGGCCTTGAGGGGGCAGGCCTGCCCCAGGCACTCGGCCCGGGAGACCGAGACCTGGGCCCAGGCTCGCGGGGAGACGCCGGGGACGAGATCATCGCGGTCGCCGGTGTCGGTGTCGGCCGCCCATTCGCGCAGACGCACCACCTGCTCCCCCAGACTCGCCTCGGCTCCGTGGCCCGCAACCGGCTGGGCGACGGCGTCGCCGACGTCGAAGAGGGCAGCATCGTCATCATCCTGCGGATAGCCGCCGGCCAGACGATGGCGGCACAGGTAGTTCTGCCAGCCCTTGAGCAGGGCGACCTCGGGGCGGGTACCGGTGACCTGCTCGACGGCATCGGCAGCCAGAGGGGCGTCCTTGGTGAGGATCTGCCGTTGGAGCGCCAGGGTGGCGGTGGAGACCACGACCCGGTCGCCGGTCTCCACCGCGTGGACCATGGCGGGCACCAGGTACCCGAGAGACTTTCCCGTTCCGGTGCCGGCCTGTACCAGGAGGTGGGTGCCATCGGTCACGGACCGGGCGACCTCCCGGGTCATGGTGATCTGGCCCTGGCGGGGGCTTCCGCCCATGGCGCGCACCGCGGCGTCCAGGACGTCCAAAACCCTCCGGTCACTGGGGCTGTCGGTGTCGGGCCGGTCCGACTGGTCCGGCGAGGTTCGGGGCACGGCGGCTCTCAGCCGACTGCGGCGCCTGTGGTGACGCCCTCGATCTCGGCCGCCAGGGCGGCGCCGACGCGCGCCACGATGCGGGTCCCGGTCTCGACGTAGTCGACCGTATCGATCTCTCCCTCGGCGTGCACACGGGAGACGAGGTCGCCGCGCGAGTAGGGCACGACGACGTCGATGCCCACCTGCGGGTGGGGCAGCATCTGCTCGATGCGGGCGCGCAGCTCCTCGATCCCCTCCCCCGTGCGGGCCGAGACCGTCACCGCATCGGGCAGACCGGTGCGCAGCGCCGCCAGGGTGACGGCGTCGGCGAGGTCGGCCTTGTTGAGGACGATGAGCTCGGGCACGTCCAGGGCACCGGGGATCTCGGACAGGACGGTGCGCACGGCCGCCACCTGACTGAGGGGGTCGGGGTGGGCGGCGTCGACCACATGGAGCACGAGGTCGGCGCCGGCCACCTCCTCCAGGGTGGAGCGGAAGGCCTCGATGAGCTCGTGGGGCAGGTTGCGCACGAAGCCGACGGTGTCGGTGAGGGTGTAGGTGCGACCTTCGGAGGTCTCGGCCCGCCGCACGGTGGGGTCGAGGGTGGCGAACAGGGCGTCCTCGACCATGAGACCTGCCCCGGTGAGCCGGTTCATGAGGGAGGACTTGCCGGCGTTGGTGTAGCCGGCGATCGCCACCGACGGGATGGCGCCGCGACGGCGTGAGCCGCGCTTGGTCTCACGGGAGGGCGCCATGGCCCGGATCTCGCGGCGCAGGCGGGCCATGCGCTGACGGATGCGACGCCGGTCGAGCTCGATCTTGGTCTCGCCGGGGCCGCGCGAACCGATGCCCTGACCGGCGGCCACGCGGGCTCCGGCCTGCCGGGACATGGACTCGCCCCATCCGCGCAGGCGCGGCAGGAGGTACTCGAGCTGGGCGAGCTCGACCTGGGCCTTGCCCTCACGGGACTTGGCGTGCTGGGCGAAGATGTCCAGGATGAGGGCGGTGCGGTCGACGACCTTGACGCCGACGACGTCCTCCAGGGCGCGGCGCTGGGAGGGGGCGAGCTCGCCGTCGACGATGACCGTGTCGGCTCCGGCGGCGGCCACGACGTCGGCCAGCTCGTGAGCCTTGCCGCTGCCCAGGTAGGTGGCGGGATCGGGGTGGTCGCGCCTCTGGATGAGGGCGTCGAGGACCTCGCTGCCAGCGGTCTCGGCCAGGGCGGCCAGCTCGCGCAGAGAGGTTCCGGCATCCTGGGAGTCATGCGCCTGCGGGCCGCTGGCACCCGGTGCGCCGCCCGAGGGGGTGGGCGACCGGGGCAGCTCCAGGCCGACCAGGACCACCTTCTCCAGACGGACCTGGCGGTACTCGACCTCGCTGACGTCCTCCAGTTCGGTGGACAGCCCGGCCACGCGGCGGCGGGCGGCGCGGGCCTCGCGCTCGAGGGCCCCGTCGTCGGCTCCCTGTCCATAACCGGTCTCCCGCTCGTGCTGGGCGGCGGTGGAGGCCAGGGCGGTTCCGGTGCGGGAGAGGACCCGGGCGACGACGTCATGGACGTCGGCGTCGTCGGGGGTGGAAGAAGTGTTGGAGTGGTGCTGGGTCACAAGAAGTCCTTCGTCGTATGCCTGCGTCCCCTCGGTGGGGCGCGATGGTTCTTCCGGGAGCGGCGACTGCCGCCGGTTCAGCGCATACGAAGGATCCACATGGGGGCGATGCTACTGCCCACAGGCCTGCGAGGCCACCCGCGTGTTCAGGCGGCGCGCCGGGCCAGCAGCGGGGTGAGGAGGAGCCCTCCGGCGAGTAGGGCGAGCGTCGGCCACAGCCGGGCGGCCTCGACGCCGGATGCGGTGGGGGCGACAAAGGCCGTCACGGCCGTCCCCAGGACGGCGCCACCGGCGGCTCCGGCGATCGTCACAGCGGTGGCGGCCCGGGCATGGGTGATGCCGTCGGGCTCGGCGGGATCGGTGACGATGCGGTTCATGGTGTCCAGGTGGGTCAGGCCCATGCCGATGCTCGCTACGCCGTAGCCCACGGGCAGCCCCCACCAGCCCGGTCGGCCGAGAACCGTGGTGGTCATGAGCGCGGCGCCGAGGACGAAGAAGGCCGCGGCCAGCGCGGTGCGGCGGCGGTAGGCCTCCGGCTCTCGCGCCGGGCGGGCCCCGCAGGCGATCGCGACGACCGACCAGCCAATGCCGCCTGCGGTGAGCGCCCAGCCGGTCTGGGTCGGAGTCATGTCCAGAACGTCGTGGGCGCTGGGGGCCACCAGGTAGTCCAGGGTCAGGAAGAAGGCGCACACCCACATCAGGGTGGCGATGCCCGCGCGCCGGCCGGTCGCCAGGCGCAGGGTCCCTGCGGGCAGGACGCGCGAACAGGACCAGAGCACCAGTGCGGTCCCGCCGGCGACTCCGGGCCAGAACCAGGAGCTGGAGGCGCGCAGCGCCCCGATGATCGCCACGCCCGCGGCCATGGCCCCGGAGGGCAGCCACGGCACCGCCTCTTCGTCTTCTTCCCCCTCATCCAGGTTGAGGTCGCCGATCCGCCCGGCCATGACGGCGCGTGCCGCGATGAGCAGCGGCAGGTAGGCCACGAGGGCCCACCGCCAGCCCCAGGAGGCGCTGACGCCGGAGGCGTAGACAGGGCCGACCAGGGCCGCCACGACCCACATACCCGAGCCCGCAGCCAGGCACAACCGCCTCCAGGCGTCGGGCAGGCCTGCGACCATGACCCCCATGGTCACTGTTGCCAGCGCTCCGGCGGCCAGGCCCCGCAGGATCTCCCCGAGGACGTAGACCTCGATGGTCGGGGCGAGGGCTCCGACGACGGCGCCGACCACCAGCAGGACGGTCAGTGCGGTCATGAGGCGGGCCGGCCGCCAGCGGGTGAGCATGGCCCCGCCCAGGGGCATCGTCAGGAAGGCGGGGACCTGGGCGGCGGCCGTCACCAGTCCGTAGGCGTTGCGGGCGCCCATCTCGGTGGCCAGCAGCGGCAGGACCGTCTGGTTGAGGTAGACCTGCATGCCCGCCAGCAGTTCGACGATGAGCACCGCCAGCGCCAGATGCCCCGCCCGTGAGCCGAGGAGCGCTCCGAGCGACGGGCTGATCGAGGACTCGGGAGGGGCGCTCATGCCCGTCAGCGTACGCGGGTAGCCTGGTGGGCGTGAGCGAGCACTACTTCACCGCATCCCCCGCCGTCGAGGCCGAGGAGCGCACCCATCGCTTCGCGATCCGCGGCGTCGAGCACACGGTAGTCACGGCCTCGGGCGTCTTCAGCGCCGACCGCCTCGACAAGGGCACCCAGGTCCTCCTCGACCGCGTACCCGATCCTCCGCAGACCGGTACCCTCCTCGACCTGGGCTGCGGCTGGGGCCCGATCGCGCTGGCCCTGGCCGACGCCGCCCCTGGGGCCACGGTCCTGGCGACCGACGTCAATGAACGCTCACTGACCCTGACCGCCCGCAACGCCGAGGCCGCAGGCCTGGGCAATGTGCGCACCCGCCCGGCCGAGGAGCTGCTGGCCGAGCTGCGTCAGACCTCGACTCCGGTGGACCTCATCTGGTCCAACCCGCCGGTGCGCATCGGCAAGGGGGCTTTGCACGACCTCCTGCTGGCATGGTTGCCGCTGCTGTCCGACGACGGTGAGGCCTGGCTGGTGGTGCTCAAGAACCTGGGAGCCGACTCACTGGCGACGTGGCTGACCGACCAGGGCTGGGACGTGAGTCGACAGGCATCGTCGAAGGGCTTCCGCGTGCTGCGGGTGCGTCGCCGGCAGGACGGGTCCACAGATGGCTGAACGATCCGCTCGCGACCTGGGCGGCTATCGGCGTCGTCGGGCGGCCAAGCGCAGGTCGTAGGCGGCGACCGCGGCGGCCACGGCGATGGCGGCCACAACGGCCAGCAGTCCCGCCTGGGCGGCTGCGTCCCACCCCGAGGTGTGCGAAACGCGGAAGGTCAGGCCCGTGATGGCGGCGATGCCGATGGAGGTGCCGATGCGCTCACCGGTCTGGAGGATGCCGCCGGCGGCGCCTGCGTACTCCAGGGGGACATCGGCCAGCGAGAGGGTCTGGTTAGGGGAGACTACGAGCCCCTGGCCCACCCCGAGCACGAGGAGCGTGAGGGTGAGCCACCAGGGGCTCCAGCCCGCGCTCGCGCGCATATGGATGACGCCGATGCTCGCCAGCAGACCGGCCATCCCCAGAGCCATGCCGCCGAGCACCATGGCGCGGCCGACCCTGATGACGCGGCGGCCGGCGACGGCGGCCGCGACCGATCCCGCTAGGGCGGCGGGGACCCCGATGATTCCGCTGGCCAGGGCGGTGGAGCCCAGGCCGGCCTGGACGTACTGGGCCACAATGATCCACACGGAGGTGTAGCCCAGGAAGTACACGGCGATGGCCAGGCTCCCGAATGCGAAGGACGGGATGGCCAGAAGATCGAGGTCCACCATGGGGGCGCCGCCCCGGGCACGGTAGTGCTTCTCCCAGACCACCCAGGTGCCGATGACGCCGATGCCCGCCGCCTCCAGGCACCAGACCCAGGCGCCGGCCGAGGCCTCCATGAAGGGGATCATGATCAGGAGCGTGCCCGCGGCGAGCAGGCCCATGCCGACGGGGTCGAGGTCGACCTTGCTCCGGCGGGACGCCCCGTTCTTCGCGTCGTGGTCGGCACGGCGCGTATGGTCCCGTGGGCTCTGGCGGAGCCAGGCGGATGCGGGCAGGTAACGGCGCGCCGCCCAGACGCCGAGCAGGCTGAAGGGGACGTTGATGAGGAAGGAGGCGCGCCAGCCCCAGTCGCCGCCGAGCCAGCCGATGAGCCCGCCGCTGAGCACCGGCCCCACCGCCACCGAGACCCCGATGACGGCGCCGAAGGCTCCGAAGGCACGGCCTCTGGCCTCACCGGTGTAGTACTGCTGGATCATGCCGGCCACCTGCGGGTTGAGCAGTCCGGAGCCGATTCCCATGACCGCTCGAGCCAGGTTGAGGGTGACGACGTCGGGGGCGAGCCCCGAGGCCAGCGACCCGGCCCCGAACAGGATCATGCCGATGACGAAGATCCGGCCTCTGCCCATGACGTCGCCGGCGCGGCCAGCGGGGACGAGGACGACTCCGAAGACGAGGGCGTAGCCGGAGACGACGAGTTGGAGCCCGGCGGTGCCTGCATTCAGGTCCTGGGAGACTGCCGGGAGGATGACGTTGACCGAGGAGACGGCCAGCAGCGTGACGAAGGCGGGGATGAGCAGTGTCGGCAGGAGCCGCCGGTGGTCGGACTCAGTCGCAGCGGGGTCCGGGGGTTGTGAGCTGGGCACCCCAAGAGGCTACCGCGTACTCGATCGTTCAGAGCCGCTCAGGCCGCCCAGGGCTCCTCAGAGCTGTGAGGCCGCCGCGTGCTCGACGTCGTGCTGGACCTGGCTGGGCGGTTCCCCAGGCACAGGCGTGGACCACGCACCTGAGCGCACGTCGAGGACGATCCCAATGCCCAGGGCGATGAATGCCGGCAGAATCCAGCCGGTGGAGTCGCTCCACAGGCCGGTGCGCGCGAGCAGCCTGCTGGGGCCGTCCCAGCCGGCGGCGGTGATCGCGGAGACCGAGCCGAAGATCCCGGCTGTGATGACGCACCACCGGTAGGCGGCCCTGAGCCGTCCCGGGGCCAGGGCGTCCACCAGCGTCACCGCGACCAGGGCGATGGCGAAGGGGTAGAGGAGGTTCAGCAGTGGCCCCGCGATCTTGAGGATGGCGCTCAGTCCCAGGTTGGCCAGGGTGAAGGAGACGATGGCGCAGGCTGCGAGCTGCCGGTTGAAGGAGACCGCGGGCCAGGCCGTGTAGGCGTAGCCGGCCCAGGAGGCCAGCAGACCCACCGCGGTGGTCAGGCAGGCCAGAATGACGATGGCGGCGAAGATGACGACGCCGGAGGTCCCCAGGGTGGAGGAGGCGGCGTTGCGCAGCAGTTCGGTTCCGTCCTTGGTGTCGGGGGTGATCTCACCGCGGGTGCGGGTGCCCAGCACGGCCAGACCGACGTAGACCAGGCCCAGCAGCGCCGCGGCGATGCCTCCGGACAGGATGGTGCCGCGTACCAGTCTCTTGGGGGAGGTCAGCCCTCGTTCGCGCAGGGAGGTGATGACCACGATGCCGAAGACGCTGGCCGCCAGGACGTCCATGGTGAGGTAGCCCTGGGTCAGCCCGGTGGTCAGGGGGGCGCCCGCATAGGGCTCGATGGCCTCGCGCTCCACCCCGGGGGCCATCAGCACGGTGACCCCGCACAGCAGGGCCAGCAGGGCCAGCAGGGCGGGTGTCAGCCAACGGCCGACGCGGTCCGCCAGGCGGCTAGGGCTGCGGGCGATGCCGAAGGCGATGGCCATGAACACCGTCACGTGCACCAGCAACGCCGGGCGGGAGTCGGGCAGGCCCCACAGCTCGAGAACGGGACGGGTCGCCAACTCGTAGGCGACCGTGGTGACGCGGGCGATGGCGTAGAGCGGGCCGATGGCGAGATAGACGGCCAGCGGCATGACCAGGCCGAATCGGGGCCCCACCCTGCGGGCCAGGCCGAGGATGCCCTCACCGGAGGTGGAAACGGCTACCACGGTGATGAGGGGCATGAGCACCCCCGTGGCGATGAAGCCCGTCATCACCGGGATGAAGGATCCTCCCGAGGCGGCTCCCAGCAGGGGCGGGAAGATGAGGTTGCCGGCCCCGAAGAACAGGGCGAAGAGCATCAGGCCGGTCGGCACAATGGTGCCGATGGCGGTGCGGCTGGATGGCTGGGTCATGGTGCTGGTTGGTTTCTCTTCTCGGATGCGGCGTCAGTGCGACGTCCGGGAACTGTTCGGGCGGCGGGGCGTCAGGCTGTCAGGCGATGGCGACCCGTCCGGTGATGGTGGCCGGCCCGGTCAGCAGCGCGGTGCTGTCCTCTGCCAGGGGGTCGTCGCCCACGTGCACCCCGATTTCTCCGCCGGGCACGAGGAGCCGGTAGTCCTCGGGGGCGCCCGGGCCGGTCCAGGTGTGTAGGGCGACCGCGACGGCGCAGCAGCCGGTTGCGCAGGAGAGCGTCTCCCCCACCCCGCGCTCCAGGACGCGCATGCGGGCGATGCCGATCGGTGCGCCGGTAGCGGGGTCGGCCTCCTCCCCGAGTGGTACGACCAGCTCGAGGTTGGTGCCGGACTCGGGAGAAGGGTCGTAGACGACTGGGGCGGCGGAGTCGGTCAGCCCTGCGAAGGCGGCCGCCTCGAGTTCACTCTCCTCCCCCAGCGCGACGACGGTGTGGGAGTTGGGCATTTCAATACTCAAGGCGGCGCGCTCGCCCTTCAGGCCGGGGACGACGACGGTGGTGTCCCAACCATCATCCTGCGCCTGACGGGGGCGCGGGAGGCGGGCCGGTCCCATGTCCACGGTCCACAGGTCTCCCAGGCGGGTGACGGTGTGCGCCCCGCCGCGCGTGCCGATGGTGACGGACTCGCCATCGGCGATGGGATGCAGCCCCTCACTGTCCAGGACGAGGGCGAACAAGCGGATGGCGTTGCCGCACATCTCGGCCACGGAGCCGTCGGCGTTGTAGTAGTCCATGAACCACTCGGCCTCGGGCACAGCCGCGGCGAAGGCGCCTGCGCCGGGCAAGGCGGTGGTCCGTACGACGCGCACGAATCCGTCGGCGCCGATGCCGCCGTGGCGGTCGCAGACCGCTGCGATGTCGGCGCCGCTGACGGCGACCTCACAGCCGGGGTCGACCAGCATGAGGAAGTCGTTGAGGGTCGCGTGGCCCTTGACGAGCTCACGACCACGAAGACCTGTCGAGTGCGGCATGGTTCCTAGCCTAGGCGACGCCGTGAGATGCGAGAACGTGCTCCCATGCCTGCCTGGTCACCCGGGAGCGCTCGGCGTCGGTGCAGCGCCCGTCCTCGGCGAGATCGACGTCGATCCAGCGCACTCGCGGATCACGGCGGAACCACTTGATCTGGCGGGAGGCGAGCTGGCGGGTGGCCAGGGCGGTGGCGGCGATGGCCTCGGGCACGCTCATGGTCCCGTCGATGACCGCGAGCGCCTGGGCGTAGCCGATGGCGCGCGGCGCGGTCTCACCCCGCCTGAGCCCCTGGTCGATGAGGGTCTCCACCTCCTCCACCAGGCCGCGTTCGAACATGGCCCGGGCGCGGGCGTTGATGCGCGCGTCCAGGAGACGGCGCTCGCAGCGCAGGGCGATGTGGACGGTGGGGGCTACGTCCTCGTAGCGGGGCAGCGAGGCGGAGAAGGGGCGCCCGGTGATCTCGATGACTTCCAGGGCCCGCACGATCCGGCGGGTGTTGGAGGCCTCGATGCGTTCGGCGGCCACCGGGTCGAGGCCGGCGAGCTCAGCGTAGAGGGCGGGGGCGCCCTCCTGCTCGGCGCGTTCGCTCAGGCGGGTGCGCACGGCGGGGTCCGTGCCGGGGAAGTCGAGGCCGTCGGTGAGGGCGCGCACGTACAGGCCTGAGCCGCCGACGATGATCGGCAGGCCGCCCCGCGACTCGACGGTGTTGATATCGCTGCGGGCGCTGCGCTGGAACGCGGCTACGCTGGCCCGCTCCGTGACGGCGAGAACGTCGATCTGGTGGTGGGGGACGCGGTCCCGCTCGGCCGGGGAGGGCTTGGCGGTGCCGATGTCCATGCCCCGGTAGAGCAGGGAGGCGTCGGCGTTGATGATCTCGGCCCGGCGGGTCGGATCATCGGCCCGGGCCCGGTCGGCGAGGTCGAGGGCGAGGTCGGATTTGCCGGTGGCAGTGGGCCCTACCACGGCGACTCGCGGGAGCCGGGAGTTGTTCGAGTCCGTTGGGCCCACGGTGCTCAGATCTCCGGCAGGAGGGGGCCCACCAGGCTGAGCGCCTGGGTGCAGGCCGACAGCGCCGTGTCCAGGTGGAGGCGCAGCTGGGCGTCGGTGACCCCGGCGGACAGGTCGGTGAGGTAGGTGGCCCGCACCAGCGGCCCGATGGGGGTGTCGACGACGCCGACGGTGGGGAAGAACTTGTCCCGGTTCCAGTCGTTGACGCTGGCGGCGATCTCGTCGCGCTGGGAGGCAGGGGCGGCCTCCTCCCAGTCCCCGGAGACTAGGAGCCAGCCGTCGTGGCCCTCGGGGATCTCGATGACGAAGGGGAAGGAGTCCCAGGTGCCCAGGAGGCAGGGGTGCTCGCGGTCATCGGCCAGCTGCACGTTGTACTCCATGGGGCCGGTGAGCATGGACTCGATCCTCGCCAGGGTCAGCGCCTCGGTCGCCTCCTTGGTCCTGCCTGTGTCCATCGGGGAGAAGGAGCCCGAGCCGACCGATGCGGAGTCCCGCAGGCGGCCGATGCCGTCCGGCTGCCCTGATGGGTGCTCGTCCGGCGCATCGGCCGGCCCCGTCGAGGCCGACGACGCAGCGGCCGGGGGCCCGGAGGCACCCGTCTCTCGTGGCGCCGTGTCAGGGGCGGCGCCTCCTGCGCCGTCGAAGGCGACCGGCGGCTCGTACCGACCGTCCTGCCGGCTCCCCGGTTGGTCTGTCTGCCGGTTGCTTCGCTGGTCCAGCGCGCGCACGTCCCACTCCTTGCCCAGGAGCCGTGCGATGAAGTCGGTGAGGCGTTGCAGTCGTGGCATCAGGGCTCCAGGCTTCCGCGCAGCTCGTCTGGGAACTGCTCCTCGGCCTCGTGCATGAGCGCGACGATGAGCCGGCAGCCGCCGAAGACGAAGTCTTCGAGCTGTCGGTCCGTCATCCCGGCCTCCAGGGGGTAGGTGTACTCGCCGTGGAGGCGCACCACGCCGCCGTCGGCGACGGTGAGGTAGGCCTTGGGCCCGATGCGACTGGTGTTCCAGTCCTCGACCAGGGCGCGCAACTGGGTCAGGTGCTCGGTGTCGGCGATGCGGTGCCAGATCCCGCGCATCTGGACCGCCCGGGTGTCCTGGAAGATGGCGTGGACAGTGACGTATCGCCACGGGATGCCGATGTCGCCCTCGTCGTCGATGAAGTAGCGCAGGCCCAGGCGCTTGACGCACTCGTGGATACGGTCGACGTCCACGGGCCTGGGGACCGTGGCGGCGGCAGCAGAGCTGGCGTCGGAGCTGGGCATGCTTCCCAGCCTAGCGGGGCGGGCGGTCCACTCCCCACCGCATGCCGGTCCGCTCCACCGTCAGCGCAATAAGGACCGGTTGGATATGCTCCCGGCGCCCCTTTGGCTGCGCTCAGGACGTCGACTGCGCCGCCGATGCCCGGGACTGCGCGGCGATGGCGTCGACGGCGTCGTTGAAGGCGTTGGAGGTCTTGGAGGCTCCGGCCAGGGCCTGGACATGGGCGTCCTCGATGCTGTGGCCGACGACGGCCGCGTCGATGGAGCCGACGAAGTTCTGGATGTGCTCCTTGGAGGTTCCGGTCGAGGCGTGACCGGAAACCTTCACGTCCGTAATCACCCCGCCGGACAGGGTGAGACTGACGTCGAGGGAATCGTCTTCGATCAGGTCGTCGACCGGACCGTAGGCCTCGGAGGCGGAGAAGGTGCCGTCGGCGTAGGGACCGGCCGTCGGCGAGGCGATGGGGGCGGACGCGGAGGCCGGGCTGGTGGGCTTTCCGGCGGGACCGGCGGTCTGCGCGCGCCCAGCGTAGTCCCCCTGGGAGGGTGTCACCTCCCCTCCCCCGCAGCCGGTCAACGGACCCGCTGAGGCTAGAAGCACTCCGGCAACGGCCAGTGCCCGGGAGCCGGCTAGGCCGCCGCCGTCCGGATTCCTGGGTTGACTCCGCCGGCGGGCCGGCGAGGTCTGCTCTGGGTCGCGCGGACAGTTTGGGATCTCGGGGCTCACCGCTGCTCCTTCGGCTCAGGCTCGCCGAGGGGATCGGCCTCGTCCGCGCTCTTGATCTCGGCCCCGGTCGTGCCACCACCGTCAGCGCCCGGCGGCTTGTCGTCGAAGTCGAGCATGGTGCTGGTACGTCGTCCCTCGTCGCCTTCGGAGAGCTTCTCCCCGACGAGGCGGCCGTGGTTGAGCAGGATCTGGCGCTGTCCGCAGGAGGCGACGTGGGAGTCGTGGGTGACGACGATGAGTGTCGTCCCCTGCTCGTGCAGGCGGGAGAAGATGTCCAGGACCAGCTGCTCGTTGGTCTCGTCCAGGTTCCCGGTGGGCTCGTCCGCCAGGACGATCTCGGGGTGGTTGATGAGTGCGCGGGCGATGCATACGCGCTGCTGCTCGCCCCCGGAGAGCTGAGAGGGCAGGTGGTCGGCGCGGTCGGCCAGCCCCACGTTCTCCAGTGCCTCGAGCGCTTCCTTCTCATCGGTCATCGAGTGGTAGTACTGGGCCACCATGACGTTCTCCACCGCGGTGAGGTGGCCGATGAGGTGGAACTGCTGGAAGACCAGGCCGATGACGTTCTTGCGGATGTCGGTGAGCTGGGCGGCGTTGAGGCTGCCCAGCTCCCGGCCGTCGAGCCTGACCGAGCCCTTCGTCGGGGTGTCCATGCAGCCGACGATGTTCATGAGCGTGGTCTTGCCCGAGCCCGAGGAACCGACCACGGAGAGCCACTGGCCGCGCGGCACCTCCAGGCTGAGGTCGTCCAGGGCGTGCAGGTCGCCGTAGATCTTGGACACGTGTGACAGCTCGAGCAGCATGTCATTCCTCCCTGAGGACGAGTGCGGGATCGATGCGCGAGGCCCGGCGCACCGGGGAGTAGGAGGCGGTGACGGCCACGGCCGAGGTCAGCACCACCGAGACGATCGCGAGCGGCCAGTTGAACACCAGGGTCGTTTCGAACACGCTGCGGCACACGGCGACGGCCAGACCGTACCCGACGGCGGTGCCTAGGATGCCGCCAATGGCTCCCAGGACGGCGACCTCGGAGTAGAACTCGGTGGCGATGGAGCGTCCCGAGGCCCCCAGGGCCTTGCGCAGGCCGATCTCGTTGCGCCTCTCGGAGACGATGACGGTCATGGTGGTGGACACCCCAACCAGTGTCAGTCCCAGAACCACAGCGGAGACCACCCAGAACAGGGTGTTGAGCATCGTAATGATCCGGGTGTCGCCGGAGGTGATCTTGGATACCGGCTGGGCCTGGAGCCGGCCGCCGCCGGCGGACTCCACGGCGGCGACGACGTCGTCCATGGTCGTCGACGAGGTGTCGACGGACATCTCGACGACGTCGTATCCCGCCGACGATGTTCCGGTGAGCCGGTCGACGTCGGCGGAGGTTGCGTAGACGATGTCGTCCTCCTGGCCACCGGTGTCAACGATTCCGGCGACTTGCCACTGCGCGGTGCCCTGGGCGCTTTCGGTGACGGCGGGTTCACCGGCCGCGCCACCGTCCGAGGAACCGCTGTGGCCACCGTGGCCGTCATGTCCGGAATGGCCGTCATGTCCGGAATGGCCGTCATGTCCGGAATGGCCGTCATGTCCGGAATGGCCGCCGTGACCGGAATGGCCGGTGCTCCCGGAGGCGGCATCGGTAGCGGCGCCGGGAGCAGAGCTCTGGTGGGAATTGTCCAGGGAGAGGTTGTCACTGGAGAGGTACTCGGCCGTGACGGTCGAGCCCACCTTGAGGGAGGCTGCCTCGGCAACGTCCTTGCCCACGAGGACCTGGCCGCCAGAGGGCCATGAGCCCTCCAGGGACCAGTGCCCGTTGAGGCGCCGCACGTCGTCGACGTCGATACCCGCCAGCAAGTAGGGGGAGCGGTTGATGCGGACCGTCTCGTAGCGGTAGTCGGCCTGCCTGATGCGGTCTGTCTCGGTGCCGGTGGTCGATGCTGCGGCCCGAACGGCGGCCCGGGCCGACTGCTCGGTGATGCGGGGAGTGGTCGCCTCGGCGGAGACGGGTACGACAATGAGATTCGCCCCGAACTGGCGCATCTGGGCGGTCATCTGGGCCGGTACTGCTAGGCAGACCGCGGCCAGGCAGAACAGCGTCGCGGCTCCCACGGCGGAGGAAAGCAGGGCAGCCAGGGCACGGCTACGGCGTCGGAGCGTGGCGCCGACCAGCATCGTGAAGAACATGCGGCGGTTCGACATGGGGCGGCCACCGCGGCGCGAGGGTTTTCCGGGCACCTGCGTCACCTCCTGTGCAGGGCAATGGCAGGCTGGATCCGCAGGATCGAGCGCATGGACGAAGCGGTGGCGGCCAGCAGGACCACGGTTACCAGGACCGCAACCAGCACGTAGACCATGGGGCGCATGGTGATGCCCGAGTGGAAGACGACTCGGCCAATGAGCTGGGCCAGCCCGGAACCCACCGCGGCCCCGATCGTCAGCCCGATCGCCCCGATGACTGCGCTCTCAGCCAGGATGAGCCGGTTGATGGAGGCTGACGAGGCCCCCACCGCCTTGAGCAGAGCGAACTCCCCGGTGCGCTCCACCAAGGAGGCGGTGGTCAGGGAGGCGACGGCCAACGCTGCGGCAACCAAGCTCAGAGCGGTCATGAGGATCATGAGCACCTGCGTCTTGGATAGCACGTTGCCCTCCACCGCGGCGACCTGACGGACGGGTTTGGCAACGGCGCCGGTGACGACCTCCTCGATCTGGTAGGAGATGGACGAGGCGTAGGCCGTGCAGTACCAGGTCTCCCATTCCGCGGTGGACAGGGCGGCCGGGTTGGCGGCGGCCTTGCGGGACAAGTCGTTCTCGGGGGTGGTCAAGGCCTTGACCTCGATCTCATCGACCTGGCCGTCGTGCCCAGTGACCTTCTGAATGCCGGCCAGAGGGGCGTAGAACGTCTGGTCGTCCTTGTCCCCAGCGGTGTAGATCCCGGTGACGGTGAGGCTCTCTTCGCCCTGGGGCCCGGTGACCGTGATGGTATCCCCTTGGGAGACGCCTATGCGCTGCGCGAGCTTGGTGCCGACGACGGCCTGGGAGGCGTCGTCGGCGGGCCAGGTGCCATCCATCTTCCACCACGAGCGCATGGTGGACACTCCCAGGGTGGTGGACTCCCCAGTGGAGAGCTTGACGTCCTTGTTGAACCAGGCTCCCGCAGCCAGGACCTCGGTCCCCTCGGAGTTCTCCTTGCCGACCCCAGAGCCCGTGACCTTGACGGAGCCCGACAGCCTGGGTGTGAGGTCCACGATGTTGTAGGCCCAGAAGATCGTCTTGATATTGGTGACCTCTTTCTCATCCAGGAAGGAGGCCGCCTCCTTGTCCTTGTTCGTCTCGTAGCGGTTGTCGACTACCGCACCCGCGCGGGGCTGGACCACGATGTTGGAGCCGTAGTTGGTCAGCTCGGCGTTGAGCTTGTCGCCCACGTCGAGGACGACGCCGAGCATGGCCACCGAGATAGACGCGCACAGGGCCACGGTCAGGGCGATCAGCGAGCGACGGCGCAGCTGGCGGACGAAGGAACGGCGAAGCAACCGGATGAAGAACATCTCAGGACTCCTTTCCCAGCGCGAGACGGACGGGTCGCGGGCTGAGGGGGCTCATCGTTTGAACACCTTCGCGGAGTCCTCCAACACAGCGGTGGCGATGGTTAGGTCCCCACCATCGACCTCGAAGTCCACCGGAATGGGGTTGCATCCTCCCTTGAATCCGATGGTGGCGGGGTTGATGGCGACGTCGCAGCGTTTGCAGATGACCTTGCCGTCCTTCTCGAAGTAGCCCGAAGGCCCGCAGTTCTCACAGGCGTCTAGCCCGACCCCGTAGGCCCCTCCGTTCTTAAGAATCGCGATGAAGCGGACCTCGATGCCTCCAGAAGCGGCGTAGGCGTAGCGGTGGAGGTGCCCGTCGGCCAAGCCGGACAGTGAGACGCGGGCGAGCCCGGCGGCCTGGTCGAGGTTGTAGGGCTCGGGATCGGAAAGCTGAGGAACCTCATTGACCTTAGCCAAGGCAACGGTGCGGGTCAGGACCAGAGCACCGAAGCCAAGCGCGGAGGCCAATACCCATCGACGGCTGCGGCGGCGCTCGGCCCGACGCGAGCGCCGTACGGCCGGGTTGGGCTGCTCCGGCAGACGCCGCAAACTGGTAACGAATAGGCCTGTCAGGGGAATGAGGAAAACCGCGGCGGCCAGGAACAGGATCATGGTCTGCATGTTGTTGCTCGCCCAGACAACGAGCCGAAACGCCTCCAGGGACAGCGTGATGCGGTGCGCGGCGTGCAGCAGGCGCATGAGAGTCAGGGCGTCGGCTCCGGTCATGATGACGGTGAAGCCGAGCACGGCCAGGTTCGTGATGCGCCGCGGAAGTCCTTTACAGGCACGCACATAGATGAAGGCCAGTACCGCCACAGCGCACCATCCTCCCAGGAAGCCGAGCACGCGCAGGAGCATCTCAGAGGAGAAGGTGGCCTCCCCGGGGGCGATGAAGGCCGACAGTTGCAGAATGACGTCCGGGGTCGCTCGGAAGAAAGCCAGAGCCAGAACCAGGCATGCCACGGCGTTGGCGGCCGGCGAGAATCGCCCCGTATAACCCCAGGCGGGTCTGGCGACCAGCATGATCAGCACCGCGATCAGCAGGACGTCGGTGATCACCAGGGCGCTCGCCGCGGGCAGATTGACGGCGGTGCGAGACGCGAGAATGGCGGTGGCCCGAAGCGCGGCGAAGATACCCGCACCGGCCAGTCCAACGACGGTTGCGGCGAATCTGGCGCGGCTGGCCCTGGGCCACCCGTTGACGATATCAGGGGCCAGGCTCACTGCCAGCGCGGCCAGGAGCAGGAAAGGCATAGCCATGCCACCGACGACGGATACAAACCGTTCCAACATGCCTGTGAGCACCTTCTTCCTTGAGTTGGCTCAGAGGCCGACGACGGCCGGCCGCCTCGCGCCCGCCGGAGCGGTCGGGATTCACTTCCTCACCCGATCCTCCAGACGAGCACCGAGGAACACAGCCGGTCACGTCATCGGCCCCGCGTGTTCTTAGCCGTCACCACTCGTGCGGAGTGTATTGCCAGTCCCAGCTGAGCTCGATGGGGGTTGTCCAGAAGCGCCCTTCGACGCCGGTCTCCTTATCGACGTGGAGCATCCAACCGTTCTCGGCAGGGCTGTGGATCTTCAGCGTGAGCTGATAGGTGCCAGCGTCCGGCAGGGCGATATTGGCGCCGTAGTGGGGGCCGTCGGAGGCGTTCATCTGCATAAAGGTCCCACTGGTGGCTTCCTGCCCGGTGTCCTTGTTGGTGATGGAGTAGTCAATGGTCAGTCCCGGGACGAAATCGCCCTTGCCGTAGCCCAGGGTGTTGCCCTCCAGCCCGGTGACGTCGGCCTCCAGGTGGAAGGAAGCGTCAGCGGCCTTGAGCCCCATCCCCTGGGGCTCCATGTCGATAGGCTGGAAGTAGACGACGGAGACGTTGATCTGCTTCTCGGCCTCCTTGTCGCTACCGACAGGATATTCCTCGAAGCCCTTGCCCTTGGCGTCGTCGGCGGCCGAGGCGGAGCTGGAGGCGTTGGATTTGTCACCGGAGGAGCAGGCGGTCAGCCCCAGGGTTCCCGCTAGGACGATTGCTCCGATGGCGCTGACGATCTTGAGTGTACGCATGGGATTCCTTTGCTGTGTTGCGGCTGCTTGGCAGCGATGTGGTTGGGTGATGTGCGGTGGTGAGCCGTGACGCCGGCCCGGGTTGTTAGCACGGGCGTCGCAGCAGCCGCGGATCAGTGGGTCTGGGTGCGGGATTCGACTGCTAGCCGGAGGGGTCGTATCAGTGGGCACTGGAAACGTCGGCAACCTCCTCGGCCTGCTCGGCCTCCTCTGCTTCCTTGGCCGCATCCCTCGAGGAACGGCCGGCCTCACCGGACCGCCGAGTCGACAGACCGCGCTCGTCATTCGCCCGATGCGTGCGCTCGGCCTGACGCCTCTTGATGGTGGAGACGATTCCGAGAACGACGACAACGATGGCGATCAGGGCCTGGAACACGAGAGTCTCGTGGTAGGGGTAGATGCCCAGGAAGTCGTAGGTGGGCCAACCCGTCACGTAGGTGCCTGAGACGATGTCACCCTCGATGAGGGCATGGAGGCCACCGCCGGCGAAGATGACCACCAGGATGGCCATGAGCGCGCTGGTGATCGCGAAGAAGGGGCGCAGCGGGATCTTGACGCTGGTGTAGCGGATGACCAGGAAAACGGCCACGAGGACAACCATCCCGGCGGCGAATCCCTGCCAAATGGAAGCTCCGCCGGAGCGATCCATGGTGAGCAGGGCCTGGTAGAACATGACCGTCTCGGCGCCTTCCCGGAAGACCGCCAGGAAAGACAGGGAGGCCAGTGCCCATACGCCCCCGGTGGACACGGAGGCCTCCGTCTTGTTCTTGATGTAGGCGTTCCAGGAGCTGACCGAGGATTTCGAGAGCATCCAGTTGGAGGTGAACAGGAGCATGACCATGGCCATGAGCGCCACGACGCCCTCGAGGATCTCCTGGTGGGAGGAGGCAGAGTTGTAGAGCACGGCGAACAGGACCGCAACGATTCCGGAGGCGACCAGGCCCAGAATCAGACCCAGGTAGACCAGCCGGACCCGGTCCTTGAGCCCCGCCTTGATGAGGTAGGCGATGACGGCGGCGACCACGAGGATCGCCTCGAGCCCCTCACGAAGCAGGATGAGGAAGGCCTGTCCGAAGGAGCCGGTGAAGAAGGCCCGTACGGGGTTCACCTTGCCTCCGCTCGCATCGAGCGTGCCAGCGTCCTGAGTGATCATGTCCTTGAGACGCTCGGACTGAGCCGTCGCATTCGAGTCCCCCGCGATCATGGCCTTGCGAACTACCTTGAACTGGTTCTCGACCTCGGAGACGCGGTCTCCGGAGATGACGGCCATGACGGTCTTCTCAAAACCGAGCTTCTCGTAGTAGCCGTAGTAGGCCTTGTTTACCAGTTCCGCCCCGCCCTGTCCGTCGCCGGACCGCGTCTTCTCGACCGCCTGGTCGATGAGGCCGCTCATCTCGGAGGCGACCTGCGCCCAGCTGCGCTCCCCACGCCCCTCGTTGACGTTGGTCTTCTTGGCGTCGAGTTGGGCACGTTCGGTGGCTGTGGTCGCCGCTTGCTGAGCGGCGTAGTCGCGGGGGCCAGCAAGATCGGCCATGCCGTCAAGCTGCGTGGCATCGGCGGCGATGTCAGCCGACAGCGCCGCGGCCTGGCTGGATAGGGCCTCTCCATTGCCCGCGGAGTACGCCGACTGCCTCAGGGTGTCGAACGTGGTCTTGTGGTCTGCGGCTCTCTGGACACCGATACGGTCGGTGGTGACGCGCGAGAGGTTGGAGGCCACGTAGGCCGTGTTGTAGGCCCGTTGTATACCTGCTGCGGCACCGGAGGTGTTTCCGTTGTTGTACTGGGCGACGGCTGCCTGAAGCTCGGTGTCGACAGTGGTCGCAGCAGCAGTCCACGTGTCGTAGTCGGTAGCGGACTCGGCGGCATCGGCCCGCAGCGCTGGGCAGGACAGGAGGGGGGTGATGAACAGGGCCATGGCCATCAGCGCGAATGCGGCACAGGCAGCGAACGAGCCGTCACGCCGGTGCGGGAGCGCTGCCTGTGAATGGCGCATATGAGTTGTCCTTTGCACAGCTGGGAACTGTCGGTCGAGCCTTCTTGCGAATCTGCCGATGACATTCATGAATATCGACATCTTCACACTGAAGCTTAGGCTTCCCTAACCTTCATCGTCAAAGGTCAGACGGCATTCATGACAAAACGTCAGTTCGTTTCCTGGGAAGACGCCGATATCCTCGCGTACATCGCCACGGGAACACGCAGTATGTTCACGTCGAGGTCGACCCTCTCGATCTGCGGAAAGGAGAGCAGCAGGCGATGACCTCATCTCACTGGATGGCCCCTTCCGCGCTGGCCTCACTCGATGGCGGGTCTTTTTCTTTTCCTGCAACAGGCACCATCTGGACGGTTCGCACCCCGTCCCGGCTCCCACCGAGGACGGGAGCAGCTGTCGTCGAGTATGCGGAGGCCTTCGAAGCCGTATGGTCCAGGTTCCGTCCGTCGTCCCTGGTGCGTCGTATCGCAGACGGTGCACTGGGCGAGGGTCCGATCACGGTGGAGCTGCCCGCAGGCTCGTCCATCATGCTCGACCTCTACGACCGGCTGCACGCCGCGTCGCACGGACGCATCGATCCTCTGTGCGGGGCCGACCTGGTGGAGCTGGGGTACGACCCTCAACTGAGCTTCACGGTCAGGAGCGGTGCGGCAGAGCGCATCGGTGCGTTCCACGGCCGGGGCACGTGGACGGACGTCGTGAGGCACGACGGCGACCGGCTCACCATGTCGCATCCGGCACTGTTGGATGTGGGCGCCGTCGGCAAGGGATTCCTGGCCGATGACATGGGCGAGATCCTCCTGGCCCACGGCATCGAGGAATTCGTCATCGATGGCTCGGGCGACCTGCTCATCCACAGTCGGAAGCCGGTTCGCGTGGGACTGGAGCAGCCGGGCAGGGAGGGCATCGTCGTCGGGACCGTGGAGGTAACCTGCGGCGCCGTATGCGGATCGAGCCCGCACCGACGCTCCTGGGGCACGGGTCTGCACCATATTCTCGATGCGCTCACCGGGCTACCCGCCAAGAACATAACGGCCACCTGGGTGGTGGCCGAGTCCTGCGCAGCCGCCGACGGCTTGGCCACCGCCCTGTTCTGCGCGGATCCGGAGCAGTTGGCTCAAGCTTTCCGCTTCGAGTGCGTCATCCTCTCCAGCCATGGGCGGGCCTCGGTATCTCGGGGATTCTGCGACCTGCCCGGCCAGATCTTCACGGCATGAGCGGACGGCCCCAGGGACCTCAGGTCTGACGGTGGTGCCGCCAGACGTCACCACCGTCAGACCTGAGAGACAGGTTCTTAAAGCCGCTCACCAACTTTCTGAGAGAACTCCACGAGTCGGTTGGAGAAGCCCCACTCGTTGTCATACCAGCCGAAGACCTTGACCTGGCCGCCACTCACCTCGGTCAGGGGTGCGTCGAAGATCGAGGAGTGCGGGTTTCCGACAATGTCATGGGAGACGATCGGGGCCTGGGAGTACTGCAGGTATCCGGCAAGTGGTCCATGATTGGCAGCCTCGCGGAAGGCTGCGTTGACTTCCTCGACCGTTGCCGGGCGGGAGGTGACCACGGTGAGGTCGGTGATCGAGCCGACCGGAACCGGCACTCGCAGGGCCGCACCGGTCAGGCGCCCGTCGAGCTCGGGGATGACCAGACCGATAGCCTTGGCGGCGCCAGAGGAGGTCGGGATGATGGAGGCGGCGGCCGCACGCGCCCGACGCAGGTCCTTGTGGGGCGCATCGTGGAGCCGTTGGTCACCGGTGTAGGCGTGGACCGTCGTCATGAGCCCGCTCTCGATCCCGAAGGTGTCGTTGAGCACCTTGGCCAGCGGTGCCAGGGAGTTGGTGGTGCACGACCCGTTGGAGAACACGTCGGCGGCTGAGACGTCCAACCGGTCGTCATTCACGCCCAGAACGAAGGTGGGGACATCGCCCTTCGCGGGAGCGGAGACGATAACCTTCTTGGCGCCGCCCTTGAGGTGCTCGGCGGCCTTGTTCCGATCGACGAAGAACCCGGTCGACTCGATGACGACGTCGGCCCCGACCTCGCCCCAGGGGATCTTGGCCGGAGCCGGTTCGGAGAAGACCTTGATTGTCCGCCCGGCGACCTCGAGGTCCTTGCCGTCGGCGGTAACGCCGTCGAGATGTCCTGCCACTGAGTCCCACTCCAAGAGCGTGGCCAGCGTGCCCGCGTCGGTCAGGTCGTTGACGGCGACGACCTCGACGTCCGCCCCGCTGGCCAGCGCGGCACGCAGGTACGTGCGTCCGATACGCCCGAAGCCGTTGATACCGATACGAATAGTCATGATCCTTCTCCTTCGGTGAATGGTGGCATCAGAGGACACCGACGCCGACTTGTCAGGATCAGGAGGAGGCGGGCCCGTTGCCACCGGGAGCCGCGCCAGCGGCCCCGGCCGCTACACGGAGCAGCTCGAGGGCGCCTTGACAGGCCGCGTCATACGGGGCTCTGTCCTGCTCGGCCATGGCCAGGACGTAACCGCCTTGGACAACGGCGACCATCGTGCGAGCCAGATGGTCCGGCTCAAGGTCTGCCGGTAGGCGCCCCTGCGACCTGGCCGCGCCAATGACGACAACCAGCATCTCGCGAAGCCGAGCGAAGGCCTCGGCGACCGGCTCACGGAGACCGTCGTCGGCCACCACCGCCTTGTCCTGGGCCATCCGACCGACTCGACAGCCTTTGAGCGGATCACGCGGAAGGGTGAGGTAGGCATTGAGGATCTCGAGCGGATCCTCAAGATCCTTGAGCACGGCCTTCCAGGAATCCAGCTGGACCTGGCAGTTGTGATTCAGGGCCGCCAGCCCGAGATCCCGCTTGGTGGGGAAATAGTGATACATGCTCCCCTGACCGACGCCGGAGAGCTCGCGAACCGCTCGCGGGCTCGTGGCGCTGTAGCCACGCTCCCACATCAGCTCAGCCATCGCCTCAACCAGCTTCTCTCTCGAGTCCACGCCAGAACTGTACATACCTCACCATGACGTATCCCCGGGAGGCACGGCGGCCACCCGATTCCACTCCCTCCTGAACCTGATGCCACAACTGTACATACCTCTAGGTACAGAACACAAGGGCACTCCTTCCCCGAAGGTCGCCTCACGTGGGATTCAGTCAGACCGGCGCGCCCACGCGCAAGGTTGGCAGCCCCAGGCTCACCGGGGCGGTGTCGGGCTCGGGTGCGGCGCAGGCCTCGACCCGACGGCGCTCCCAGGCGTCTCCGGCGCGGGTGCGCCGCACCTGGAACAAGGCGGGTCCGTCGTCGAGCCAGAGGCGGTCACCGGGCTTGAGCGCCTCATTGGCGGCCGCGGCTACCGGGTCCAGCTTTCGCCCGCAGCGGGCGGAGTCGGCGATGAGGTTGTGGGGTGCGCCGTGGGTGACGCGTACGCTCACCATGTCGCCGGGGCGAGGCGCTCCGGCGGTGTAGTCGTCCTCGGCCAGTCCCTCGGGCAGGGCCACATGGACCAGCCGGTTGTCGGCGGCGCGCCCGGAGATGCGGGCGGTGGCCGAGTCGCGGCGCCCCTCGCCCTCGGCGACGAGCACCTCGACGACTCGCCCCTCCTGGTGCTCATTCTCCTCTCGGGCGATGCGGCGTACCAGTGCGTCGAGCCGCCGGTAGCGGTCTTTGACGACCTCGAGCGGAACCTGGTCGTCGCGGTCGGCGGCGGGGGTGCCGGGGCGCGGGGAGTATTCGAAGGTGTAGGCCGAGGCGAAGCGGGCCCGCTCGACGACGTCGAGCGTGGCCTGGAAATCCTCCTCGGTTTCGCCGGGGAAGCCGACGATGATGTCGGTGGTGATGGCGGCCTCGGGCATGACGTCGCGGACCTTGTCCAGGATGCCCAGGAAGCGCTTGGTGCGGTAGGAGCGACGCATGGCGCGTAGCACCCGGTCGGATCCCGATTGCAGGGGCATGTGGAGGCTGGGCATGACGGCCTCGGTGGCCGCCATGGCCTCGATGACGTCGTCAGTGAAGGCGGCGGGGTGGGGGCTGGTGAAGCGCACGCGCTCGATGCCCTCGACCGAGCCGGCCGCTCGCAGCAGTTTGGCGAAGGCGCCGCGATCGCCGAAGCCCACGCCGTAGGAGTTGACGTTCTGCCCCAGAAGGGTCACCTCGATGGCGCCCTGGGCGGCGACGGCCTCGACCTCCGCCAGGACCTCGCCGGGGCGGCGGTCGCGCTGCTTGCCGCGCAGGGAGGGCACGATGCAGAAGGTGCAGGTGTTGTTGCAGCCCACCGCGATGGAGACCCAGGCGGCGTAAGCCGACTCCCGGCGCGTGGGCAGGGTGGAGGGGAAGACCTTGAGGGATTCCTCGAGCTCGACGGCGGCCGCCGAGTTGTGACGGGCCCTCTCGAGCAGGGCGGGCAGGACGTCGAGGTTGTGGGTGCCGAAGACGACGTCGACCCAGGGGGCACGCTCCACGATCCCCTCCCCCATCTGCTGGGCCAGGCAACCGGCCACGGCGATCTGCATGCCGGGGCGCTCGCGCTTGACCGCGGCGAGCTGGCCCAGGTTGCCGAAGAGCCGGGTGGCGGCGTTCTCGCGCACGGAGCAGGTGTTGATGATGACGACGTCGGCGCCGCCGTCACCGGCATCGGTGGCGCGGGCGGCGGCTTCGGGCACGTCCTCAACGCGCAGGTAGCCGGCCCCCTCCAGCAGTCCCGCCATGTGCTCGGAGTCGTGGACGTTCATCTGGCAGCCGAGGGTGCGCACGTGGTAGGTACGCGGCAGGGCGCCGCGGGCGTCGAGAGCGGGGGCGGTGGTGGCGAGCGTGGTCATCGCCGAGCAGTGTAGGGCGCGGCAGGGCCCCACCCCAGTCCTGACGGACCGTCGTGACCAGACGCACGCCTGACGGGGCTCGCAGCGGAGAGGCATACGGAGAGGACCCGCCTCAGGGCTTCTTGCGCGAGGCGATTCTGGCGTCGTTGCGGGAGGCCTGGGCGAAGGCGGCGCCCGGAGCCGCCACCGAGCCGAAGGAGGCCAGGTCGCGGCGGAAGATGACGGCGGCTGTTGTGGGTCACGGGGATCGCCTACCGGTCGCCCGCCACCACCGTCCACTGCTCCAGCGCCAGGGCCGCGGCGCCGCGCGCCCACTCGTCGAACTCGAAGGGGCGCAGCAGGACCGGCACCGGGGCGGCCGCCCAGTGCCGCAGGGCGTCCACCTCCTTCTCGAAGGTCTCGCGGTAGGCCTCCACCACGGCGATCCCCTCGCCGGAGACGACGACGAGCTCGGGATCGACGTAGGCGATGAGAGTCCCCACGACCCTCCCGGCCGCCAGCGCAGCACGGCGCAGGACGCCGTCGACGCCCGCCTGTCGACGAAGCTCCGGATCCAGAAGCCGCTCGAGGTCCAGCCCCTTCTCCTCACACCCCAGGTGCTCGGCGGCCGCCCGCACGATCCCGGCGGTCGAAGCCAGGGCGCGGGCGCACCCGGGGTGCCCGATCTCGCAGCTCGGTCCGGACGGATCCACCGGAAGGTGCCCGACGCTGCCGGCCGCCCCCCTTGCCCCAGAGATGGCCTGGCCGCCCATCACGATGCCGCACCCGATCCCGGCGCCGAGGGTGACCAGGGCGAAGGGATCCTTGCCGCGCCCCGCCCCGAACCAGGCCTCGGCGTAGGCGAAGGCGCGCACGTCGTTGGCCACAGCGCAGGGCAACCCGGTGGCCTCGGCGACCCTGGCGGCCAGGGGGACATCGCGCCAGCCCAGGAAGCTGGCCACGACCACGGTCCGCCTCCCGACGACGGCCGCCCCCAGGGAAATCCCGATCGCGTCCGGCCGGCGACCGCTGCGCTCGGCCAGGCCGGCCACGACGGAGGCGATCAGGGCGGTCACGGAGTCGGGGTCGGTCTCGGTCAACGGCAGGGATTCCCCGACCAGGACCTCGCCCAGTGGATCGGTCAGGACGGCGTAGAGGCGGTCGGCGGTGAGCTTGACGCCCGCGACGGTGGCGGAGCCCGCAACGACGGCCAGGAGGCGGGTGGGCCGCCCCGGCCCACTGGCCTCCACCGGGGGCCGCTCCTCGATGAGGCCGGCCTCGATGAGCGGACGCACCGTGCGCGTCGTCGTGGCCGGAGACAGTCCCAAGCGCCCGCCGAGCTCGCCGCGGCTCATGGGACCCACTGAGATCAGGGAGAGCAGTGTCTGAGCGCCGAGGCTGCGTCCTCCACCGTCCATGTCCTGTTCCCGCTCCCGCCGTCGCCGACTGCTAGATGGACCATTGGGCCCATGACCTGGGACGACGCCCACCGCCGCCCGATTCGTACCGACACTGTAGGTCAAATCCCTTGCGGAAACTGGCGCCATCAATTATTTTCATCTTACAAGGAATCATTCCTGGTTCCCGCCCCCTCCCCCGGAAGGACGATGATGACCCTCCATCTGCGCCGCGCCGACACCTCCGTGGTCCTCGACCTGCCCGACGACCGTTTCCCGGTGGTGCGCCACTGGGGCCCCGACCTCGGCGACGTCAGCGGCGAGGACCTGGCCGACGCGACCCCCGCCCAGGCCACCTCCCTGGGCACCAACACCGCCTGGATCACCAATGACCTGCCGATCCTGCCCCTGGCCCACCTGGGTTGGAGCGCGCGTCCCGCCGTGGCGCTCTCGCGCACCGACGGCACGGCCTTCTCCCCCCACCCCACCGCCTTCAGCCACGAGGAGAGTTCCGAGGACACCCCCGCCGGCACCGCCCACGTAGTCCGCTCCGCCGGTACCGACCCGGTCCATCGGCTCAGCCTGGGAACGGAGCTGCGTCTGGAGCCCTGTGGCCTGGTACGCCTGCGCGCCTGGGTCCGCGACGACCGCCCCGAGTCCGATGGCGAGCGGGGAGCCGACCTCGTTGTCGGCGAGCTCACCCCGGTGCTACCGCTGCCCGACAGCGCCGACGAGCTGCTCGACACCACCGGGCACCACGTCCAGGAGCGCAGGCTCGTGCGCACCCCCTTCACCCCGGGCACCCGCCTGCGCGAGTCCTGGGAGGGGCGCCCCGGGCACGACGCCGTCACTTGGCTGGCCGCCGGCCCCACCGGCTTCGGATGGCGCAGTGGGCGCGTCCACGGCGTTCACGTGGCCTGGTCCGGCAACGTCCGTCACCTGGCGATGAACCCGGCCTCGGGGCGCAAGCTCCTGGGAGCCGGAGAGCTGCTCCTGCCGGGCGAGGTCTCTCTGGCCCCCGGTCAGACCTACACCTCTCCGTGGACGGTCTTCTCCTGGGGCGAGGGCTTGGACACCCTGGCCCACCGCAGCCACGCCTGGCTGCGCTCGCGCCCCGCCCACCCCAGCCGCCCCCGCCCGGTGTTGCTCAACACCTGGGAGGCCGTCTACTTCGACCACGACCTGGACAAGCTCAAGGCCCTGGCCGACGCCGCGGCCCAGGTTGGTATCGAGCGCTACGTCCTGGACGACGGCTGGTTCGGCTCCCGCCGCGACGACACCTCGGGACTGGGCGACTGGCAGGTCTCCCCCGAGGCCTGGCCGGACGGTCTGGAGCCGCTCGTGGAGCACGTCCACTCCCTGGGAATGGAGTTCGGTCTGTGGTTCGAGCCGGAGATGATCAACGTCGACTCCGAGCTGGCCCGCGCCCACCCGGAGTGGATCCTCTCCGACGGCGCAGGCGGAGCGCCCGAGCACCGCCATCAGCGGGTCCTGGACCTGACTGCCCCAGGCGCCTGGGACTACCTGTTCGACGCCATTTCCGCCCTCGTGGAGCGCCTGGACATCGCCTACCTCAAGTGGGACCACAACTCCCCCCTGCTGGCCGCGGGTCATGAGGTCGCCGACCCCACCGCGGGACGTCAGGGGGCAGCCGCCGTCCACGACCAGACCCTGGCCGTCTACCGGCTCCTGGACGCGCTCCACGAGCGCTTCCCTTCCCTGGAGATCGAGTCCTGCGCCGGCGGCGGCGGCCGCATCGACCTGGGGATCATGGAGCGCGCCCAGCGGGTGTGGGCATCGGACTGCATCGACGCCCACGACCGCCAGAACATCCAGCGCGGCACCACGCTGCTGCTTCCCCCGGAGCTGGTGGGCACCCACGTCGGCTCCGGGCGGGCCCACACCACCCTGCGCGACCTCGACCTCGACTTCCGGGCCGGGACCGCCCTATGGGGCCACATGGGCGTGGAGTGGGATCTCACCGAGGCCGATGAGCCAACCCGCGAGCGCTTGGCCTCCATCATCGCGCTGCACAAGGATCTGCGCGGCCTGCTGCACTCGGGCGTGACGGTTCACGCCGACCTGCCCGATGACGACATGCTGCGCATCGAGGGCGTCGTCGCCCCTGACAGCTCCGACGCCCTGTTCGAGATCGCCTCGCTGGGTCAGCTCCTGGTCTGGCCCACGGCGCCGCGACCGTTGCCCGGATTGGACCCCTCGCGCCGCTACCACGTGCGCCTGGCGGCGCCGACCTACACCGAGCTGAGCCTCGCGGCGGGCTGGATGGCCGAGGGCGTCACCCTGCCCGGTTCCTACCTGACCACCACGGGCCTGGCACTTCCGGTGCTGCACCCCGACCACCTCGTCCTGCTGCGCGTGAGCACCGTCAACTGACGGCTCGGTGATCCTCTGAGTCGCTGATCCGTTCACCCTTCTTCCACCCGTTCCTACCCCGCCCATCCGCCTTCGACCCGTTTCCCACATCACCGTCGATTTGGAGACCCGATGTCAACTTCGACCCTGCTCGCGCGACAATCGCGTCGGCAGCGCAAGCCACGCTCCGACCTCAAGCTCGGCCTCGCCTTCATCCTCCCGGCGACGATCGGCCTCGTCGCCTTCTACATCTGGCCCCTCATCCGGGGCATCTGGCTGTCCTTCACCGAGTACAACCTCCTCACCCCCGAGGAGTTCACGGGCCTGGACAACTACAAGCGCATGGTCCAGGACGACACCTTCTGGAACGCCGTCGTCGTCACCGTGGAGTACGTGATCATCAACATCGGTCTGCAGACGATCCTGGCGCTCCTCATCGCCGTCCTCATGCAACGCCTGACCCAGTCCACCTTCGTACGATCCATCGTGCTGACGCCCTACCTGGTCTCCAACGTGGTCGCCGCCATGCTGTGGCTGTGGATCCTGGACAACACGCTGGGCATCACCAACCAGCTCCTGGAGCCCCTGACGGGCTCCGCCGTGGACTTCTTCTCCTCGTCGATGGCCATCCCCACCATCGCCATCATCAACGTGTGGCGGCACGTGGGCTACACGGCCCTGCTCATCTTCGCGGGCCTGCAGTCGATCCCGAACACGGTCTACGAGGCGGGCAAGATGGACGGCGCCAGCGAGTGGCGGATGTTCTGGCGGATCACGGTCCCCCTGCTGCGCCCGATCCTGGCGCTTGTGCTCATCATGACGATGATCGGCTCCTTCCAGGTCTTCGACACCGTCTCGGTGGCCACCCAGGGCGGCCCCGTCAACGCCACCCGCGTGCTGCAGTACTACATCTACGACATGGCCTTCGGGCGCTTCCAGTTCGGATACGCCTCTGCCATGGCGGTGGGGCTGCTGCTCGTCCTGGCGGCGATCACGATCCTGCAGTACCGCATGACCCGTGCGGGCGAGACGGACCTGGACTGAAGGAGGACCACCCATGACAACAACAACCGCATCCGTGTCCTCCGCAAAGTCCCCCAAGGCAGCCGCTGCGGCATCTTCCGAGGCCCCCGGCCGCCGGTTCACCGTTGGCAAGGCCCTGGCCTGGGCGGCGATGATCCTCATCATGCTGTTCACGCTCCTGCCCTTCTACTGGGTGCTGCGTACGGCGCTGTCCTCCAACGCGGGCATCACGGCCCACCCCACCAGCCTGCTGCCGGTGGACATCAACCTGCGCGGCTTCGCCCGCGTCTTCGGCATGCAGTCCACCGAGGAGGCGCTGGCCGACGGCGGCAGCGGCGCAGCCATCAACTTCTGGCTCTACCTGCGCAACTCGGTCATCATCTCCACGCTGGTCACCGTTGGACAGGTCTTCTTCTCGGCGATGGCCGCCTACTCCTTCTCCCGCCTGCGTTGGAAGGGACGCGACACGGTCTTCGCCGTGTTCCTGGGCGCCCTCATGGTCCCCTCGATCTTCACGCTCCTGCCCAACTTCGTGCTGGTCAAGCAACTCCACCTCATCGACACCTTCCTGGGGGTGGCGCTGCCGACCATGTTCATGACGCCCTTCGCGGTGTTCTTCCTCAAACAGTTCTTCATGAATATCCCGCGTGAGCTGGAGGAGGCCGCCCTGCTCGACGGCGCCTCGAAGGTGCGGGTGTTCTTCACCCTCATCCTGCCCATGGCCAAGGCCCCGATCTCAACGCTGGCGATCCTGACCTACATCACGGCTTGGAATGACTACTTCTGGCCCCTGCTGGTGTCCTACACGGACTCCTCGCGGGTACTCACGGTGGCCCTGGCGGTCTTCCGCTCCCAGGCGCCTCAAACCGGCCCCGACTGGGCCGGGCTCATGGCCGCCACCCTGGTGGCCGCACTCCCGATGCTCCTGCTGTTCATGGCCTTCGCCCGGCGCATCGTCAACTCCATCGGCTTTACCGGAATCAAGTGAGGCACCAGATGACGACTCAACCGATCAGCCCTGTTCACTTGTCGCTGTCGCGCCGCGGCCTCCTGTGCGGTCTCGTCTCCGGGGCGGCCGCCCTGACCCTGGCGGCCTGCTCCTCGGGCTCCAGGAAGTCGGGATCCGGCGCCGTGGAGTACTGGATGTGGGACGCCAGCCAGCTGCCCGCCTATGAAGCCTGCGCCAAGGCCTTCGAGACCAAGACCGGTATCAAGGTCAATATCACCCAGATCGCCTGGGGCGACTACTGGACCAAGCTGACGGCCGGTTTCATCGCCGGGACCGGGCCGGATGCCTTCACCGACCACATCTCCAAGTTCGCCCAGTTCGTGGATCTAGAAGTCCTGGTCCCGCTGGAGAAGCAGACCGCCTGGGCGGGCGTCGACGAGTCGGCCTTCCAGGAGGGGCTCATCGACCTGTGGAAGGGGGAGGACGGCCACCAGTACGGCTGCCCCAAGGACTGGGACACCGTGGCGGTCTTCTACAACCGGGACATGCTCACCCAGGCGGGCCTGACCGAGGCCGATCTGGCCGAGTGGTCCTGGAACCCCACCGACGGCGGAACCTTTGAGAAGATCCTCGCCCGCCTCACCGTGGACAAGAACGGCGTGCGCGGTGACGAGCCCGGCTTCGACAAGAACCGGGTGGCCGTCTACGGCCTGGGTATCCAGGACGGCGGCTCGGGGGACGGCCAGACCCAGTGGAGCCCCTTCACCGGCTCGGCCGGCGACTGGTTCTACACGAACAAGGAGACGTGGGGGAATCACTACCGCTACGACGAGAAGGTCTTCCAGGACGCCATGGACTGGTATTTCGGCCTGGTGGACAAGGGCTACATGCCTCCTCGTGGAGCCTTCTCCTCCACAACCGGCACCGACGTCCAGCTCGGCAGCGGCAAGATCGCCATGTGCCTCAATGGCTCGTGGATGTTCAGCACCTACGCCAAGCTTGACGTCAAGGTCGGGATCGCGGCCAATCCGGTGGGCCCCAACGGCAAGTCCGTCTCCCTGTACAACGGGCTGAGCGACTCAATCTCCAAGCAGTCGGCCAATATCGACAACGCCTCCAAGTGGGTGGCCTTTCTGGGAACCGCCGAGGCTCAGGACATCGTGGCCTCCTACGGGATCGTCTTCCCAGCCATCTCCTCCTCCACCGAGAGGGCCGTGCAAGTCTTCGAGCAGATGGGGCTTCCCACCAAGCCCTTCACCCAGCACCTGGAGGACAGGTCCACGTTCTTCTTCCCGCTGACCTACTTCGGCGCGGACGTGACGGCCATCATGAAGCCGGCGACGGACGACCTGTGGGCGAACCGGGTACCCGCCTCAACACTGACGAAGTACAACGAGCAGGTCAATCTCCTGTTCGAGACCTCCAAGCACGAGAAGGACTGACAGCGGGGGTGCTCTCAGCTCCCGTGGGCCGGTGGCCGGCATGTTCCGGTCATCGGCCCATCCGCACCCCGGCGAGCCCGTTGACCTGATCAATCATCGCGCCGATTCGACCTGGTGCCAGAACGGCTCAAGCACTTGCGCCAGCGGCTCCGCCTCCTGCATCGGCAGAGAGTGGGTGGCATCCTTCCAGGTCTGCACCCGCGCGCCCGGCAGCAGCTCCTCAGCTCGCTCGGCGGCATCCCTCCCTCCCGCCAAGGACTCCTTCCCGGCGATCGCGACGTAGACGGGCATAGTCAAGGATTCGGCCTCCTCCTTCGTCAGCGGTGAGGGGGTGGGCAGATTCGCGTCGAAGTGCTCCGACCCGGCCTTGATCATGAGGGCCATGGGATCCGATCCGACGGAGTCCTCGCCGCCGATCCGCCCCAGCGCCTTGTTCCGCAGGCTCTCGGGAAGTCCCGGTAAGGCGGCAATCGTGACCCAGCCGAGCTTCGCCACAGGCGGATAGGCGAAGGTGAAGACCGGTTCCAGCAGAGTCAGGGACCTGACCCGCTGGGGATGGAGCCGTGCATAGGCCGTGGCGGTCGCGCCGCTGAAGGAGTGCCCGACGAGGTGGACTCCCCGGGGCGCGACGGCAGTGACCACCTGATCGATCCAGGCGGCCTGATCCCCCATCGAGGTCAGCGGAGCGGACTGGACGGACAGTCCCGCATCTCCGAGCGCATCGAAGGCGATCACCTGCCGCGAGTGAATCAGGGCGGAGACGTTCGCGGACCACATGGGCACTCCCGATGAGCGTCCGGGCAGCAGGACAATCGGGTAGGAGTCGCGATCGGCTGCTGCGTTGCCGGCATCCCAGATGTAGACCCGCACGGTTCCAAAGTCGGTGGGAATGTCCTGCACCGAACTGGGCGCAGGCATGGACCCCATGGCCCGCTGGTAGTAGCCGATGTACTCCTCGCGTCCTTCAACCGTCCTGAAGTGCCCGACGTCAGCGGGCCCCATCACGGTTCTACCGATACTCACCACACCGACCAGCGCGAGCCCGACGACAAGCAGCCTCGCCACACGCCGGGCTGCAGACCTGCGGGAACACGGAGGACGGCTCCGCCGGAGGGAACGCAGGCGCCGGACTCGGGAGACTACTTTTCGCAATACGTTCATATTGTAAGGGTAATACGGTATGCGTGTACCGTAAAGAGATGCCCAAGATCGTCGACCACGAGCAGCGCCGAACCGAGATCATCTACGCCCTGTGGCAGGTCATCTACGAGCAGGGCATCCATGCGGCCTCCTACCAGGCGGTGGCGCGGGCCGCTGGAATCTCTGTCGGAAGGATCCAGCACTACTTCGCCTCCAAGCAGGACCTGGTGCGCGCCGGCTGCCAGACCATCGTGGACACCGCGGAGTCCGTCCACTTCGAGCGCACCGAGGCACTGGATCCGCTCGACGCCCTGACTGAGCTGCTCATTCAGCCACTCCCCCGCACCGAGGCACTTCGGCTGGGCATCTCGGTCTGGTACGCATACTTGGCCCGGGCCACTGCGGATCCGCAGATCAGGGAGATCCTCACCAAAACATCCCGCGGAACACTGGATTACGCGGCCCATCTGCTCGAACAGGCCGGGGCGCCGGCGCAGGAGGCGGGGCGTCTGATCGCCCTGAGCAATGGCCTGGCCCAGGCCGCCATGGTGGGAGCGGTGACTGTGGACGAGGCCGTGCGTGTTCTGCACCAGGAGGTCGACTCACTCAAGTCCCTCTCGACGAGACGATAACGACCACCCACCACCTGTGGCCGCAGCACTCAGCGCAGCCCCTCGATCTCCCCTGTGGCGACATCGACGTCGATGCGCTCGGCCGCGGGACGGCTCGGCAGGCCCGGCATGGTCGACAGGCTGCCGCAGATCGCGCAGACGTACCCCGCCCCGGCGGCCAGGCGCACCTCACGCACCGGCAGACGCCACCCGGTGGGGACGCCCTTGAGGCCGGGCTCGGCGGACAGGGACAGCGGGGTCTTGGCGACGATGACTGGCAGGTCTCCGAAGCCATCGCGCTCATAGCCATCCAATAGCCTGCTCGCGGCAGGGGTGTAGTCCACACCGTCGGCTCCGTAAAGGGCAGCCACTTTGGCGATCTTGGTGCGCAGGTCGTCCTCCGGCCCGTAGACGGGCCGAATGGAGACGGCATCGCCAACCTCCTGGCAGGCCTCGACGACGGCACTCGCCAGGTCGAGGCAGCCCTCACCTCCTCGAGTCACGGGGTGGCAGACGGTCACCCGGGCTCCGGCGTCGCGAGCGATGCGCGTCACCTCTTCGATCTCGCTGTCATGGTCGGTGGGGAAGACATTGATGGCCACGACCGGAGTGATGCCGAAGCCCCGCACGATCTGAAGGTGCTTGAGCAGGTTGGCTGCGCCGGCGCGTACGTCCTCGACCTTCTCCTGGAGCATGCCCTCGGGAAGACTCTTACCGTTGATGAGGTGGTAGCGGCCGGAGTGGGCTTTGAGTGCCCTGACGGTCACCACGACAACAGCTACACGCGGGTGCATGCCGGAGACGGCGCATTTGAGGTCCACGAAGCGCTCCAGGCCCATGTCCGCCCCGAAGCCGGCCTCAGTGAGGACGTACCCGCCGCTTCTCGTGCCCGCCATGGCGACACGGTCTGCGATGACCGAGGAGCAGCCGGTGGCGATGTTGCCGAAGGGGCCAGTGTGGACCAGGACGGGCGTGCCCTCGCCGGTACGCAAGAGGTTGGGTTCAAGCGCGTCGCGCAGGACGGCGCACATGGCCCCTGCGGCCCCCAGGTCCTCGGCGCTGATCCACTCTCCGCTGCGGTTTCGGCCGATGACGATGCTCCCCAAGCGCTTGCGCAGATCGGCCAAGTCCGTGGCCAGCGACATGATGACCATGAGCTCGCTGGCCGGGGTGATGTCGAAGGAGGCCTGCCGGGTGACGCCGTCGATCTTGGAGCCCAGGCCGGTGACAATATGGCGCAGGGCCCGATCATTGACGTCCAGAACCCGGGGCCAGGTGATGGTGCGCTCGTCGATGTCGAGCTCATTGCCGTGGTACAGGTGGTTGTCGATCATCGCCGACAGGAGGTTGTGGGCGGCGGTGATGGCGTGGAAGTCGCCGGTCAGGTGCAGGTTCATCCGCTCGGCCGGCAGGATGCGGGCACCCCCGGAGCCGCCGGCTCCGCCCTTGATGCCGAAGGTGGGCCCCATGGCCGACTGGCGCAGAGTGAGGACTGTCTGCTCGCCCAGACGAGTCAGCCCCTGGGCCAGTCCGATGGCCGTGGTGGTTTTGCCCTCCCCGAAAGGCGTCGGTGTGATCGCAGTGACGACGATGTAGCGGGCTTTGCCGGGACCATCCTGTGCGTCAGCCCCCTCACCACAAGGAATCAGGGCGCGCAGATCGATCTTGGCCACGTCGCGACCATAGGGAACAACGTGCTCGGCCGCGATTCCCGCCGAGGCCGCCAACGCATCAAGGTCGACCTGGCTCTGGGGGCCGTCAGTGGCCGCAATCGCCTGAGTCATGAGGCAAGCCTAGTGGGCCGGCGAGAAAGCCTCAGGACCTTGAGGTCCTGGCAACAGGACCGCTTCTCAGTCCGACTCCTCGGCGAAGGCTGCCTCAAGGGCACGCACAGTGGCTTCCCGGCTGTAGCCTTTGCGGCCCAGCAGGGCCGCGGTACGACGTCGGCGCACCTCCCAGGGCAGGTGACGCGTGGCGGACAGCTTCTTGCGGGCCAGTGCCAGGGCTGCAGAGTCCTCATCGTCGGAGTCGATCTGGCCCAGGGCCGTGGCGACGTCCTGTTCCCCCAGGCCCTTGCGCCGCAGCTCCTCGGCGATGGCGCGTCTGGCCGCACCCTTCTCCGCGAAACGGGTGCGCGTCAGGCGCGCCGCATAGGCGGCATCGTCGATCACGCCGGCCGCCTCCAGGCGATCGAGGACCTCGACGGCGATGCGAGGATCCACCTCCTTGCGCTCAAGCAGATCCGCCAGGGCCGCACGCGGGACCTCGCTGCGGTCGAGGCGACGCAGGACGATGTCCCGGGCCGCCTCGACCGCCTGCGCGTGGGCATCTGGAGTGAGCCAGGCCATCAGAACCCGCCGGCGTCCTCACCGAAGATGGTGTCCGGCTCCTCCACCGCGGCATCCTTGGCGGCTTTAGCAGCCTTGGAGGCCTTGGAGACTTTGTCGGAGCCTGTGGTCCTCTTCCCGCGGCCGCGGGCGCTCTTGACCGCGCTCGTGGCCGCGGCGTCATTGCTGTCCACCGGGATGGCGGCCGCGGCCACGGCAGCCTCTGCGGCGGCGATTTCCTCGGCCTCTCGGGCCTTGCGGCCGGGCTCGCCAATGCCCAGAGCGGCGAGGATCTTCTCCTCGATCTCAGCGGCCAGCTGCGGATTGTCCTTGAGGAAGTTGCGCGCGTTCTCCTTGCCCTGACCGAGCTGATCCTCTCCATAGGTGAACCAGGCACCGGACTTGCGCACCACGCCGTTGTCCACGCCCAGGTCCAGCAGACTGCCCTCCCTGGAGATGCCCTGGCCGTAGAGGATGTCGAACTCGGCCTGCTTGAAGGGAGGCGCCATCTTATTCTTGACGACCTTGACCCGGGTGCGGTTGCCCACGGGCTGGTCGCCATCCTTGAGCCCGCCGATGCGGCGCACGTCCAGGCGCACCGAGGCGTAGAACTTCAGAGCCTTACCGCCCGTGGTGGTCTCCGGGTTGCCGAAGAACACGCCGATCTTCTCGCGCAGCTGGTTGATGAAGATGGCCGTGGTACCGGTGGAGGACAGCGCCCCGGTGATCTTGCGCAGCGCCTGACTCATGAGCCGTGCCTGGAGGCCGACGTGGGAGTCCCCCATCTCTCCCTCGATCTCCGCCTTGGGGACCAGAGCGGCCACGGAGTCGATGACGATGATGTCCAGACCGCCCGAGCGCACGAGCATGTCGGTGATCTCCAGGGCCTGCTCACCGGTATCCGGCTGAGAGACCAGGAGGTTGTCGATGTCGACGCCTAGGGCCTTGGCGTAGACCGGATCGAGAGCGTGCTCGGCATCGATGAAGGCGGCGTTGCCCCCGGCCCGCTGCGCGCTGGCTACGGCGTGCAGGGCGACGGTCGTCTTTCCGGAGGACTCCGGTCCGTAGACTTCGATGATGCGGCCTCGCGGAAGCCCTCCGACCCCCAGGGCGACGTCAAGGGCGACCGACCCTGTGGGGATGACGGAGATCGGCGGACGGGTGTCGTCCCCCAGGCGCATGACGGAGCCCTTACCGAAGTTCTTGTCGATCTGGGCGAGAGCAGTGGCCAGGGCCTTGGAGCGGTCCTGGGTCTGGCTGGCAGCAGGCATTGTTCTACCTCGGTTCTCGGGGCGGCTCGCAGCCGCCGTGGGCATGGCTGGTCAACTTCGGCGAGGTCCCCTCTCCGGGGCTCACCAACGACGGTATGCCTGACCACTGACATCTATCTCCGCCCCTCACCTGTCCTGTGGACTCAAGGCGCGTCGCCGTCGTTCGTGGAGAACAGTACCCGAACACCTGTTCGATAGCGACACCATCGTCGCGCGTGTCGACCGACTCGCCCTCCACCCCTTGAACCCACCCCAACTGAACCCGTCTCAGCGTCGAGGGTCGGAACGGAAGATCCACCGCTCGGCATCAGAGCGCTCCGTCTCGTCGCACAGAACAGCCCAGACTCGTTCCGGCGCCACGCCGTCGTCGAGCGCCTGCACGCAGGTGACGCCCAGCGCGGGCAGGACCAGATCCTGGGCCAGCGACCGGCCATAGGCCGAGCCGAAGACCTCCTCGACGGCGCTCCAGAACTCCGAGTGCTTCACAGTTCCCCCGTCCTCGACAAACACCCCGGCGGCGAGCCCACTCGTCGTGGTCCCGCCGCCGGGAGCGGTCAACTCATCGGTTGCAGTCACGAGCGCCGCATGGGCGCCGCGGTAGGGGCGTCAGCGGACGATCACCGCAGGGCGATCCCCTGCTGACGCACAAGCTCATCAGGAACTGTGTCCGGAATCATGACGCCCTCGGTTAGGGCGATGCGGTCGGAGACCTCGCGCAGCACCATGGACAGGGGGGCGTCGAGGGCCTGGCAGATAGAGGCCAGCAGCTCGGAGGAGGCTTCCTTCTGACCTCGCTCGACCTCAGAGAGGTATCCCAAGGAGACGCGGGCCTGCGAAGAGACTTCGCGCAGCGTGCGACCCTGGTGCTGTCGGACGCCGCGCAGAACCTCTCCGATCTCGCGGCGCAGGACGACATTCTCATGCTTCGGAGTGTCCACGGACACACCGTACCCTGCCCCGGGTCCCTGGCGCATCGGCATCCGGTTGTTGATCGGGCGAGTGGTGCGGGGGTGAGTCGTGTTGTTCATCATCTAGCACAACCATTCACATCGTGGATTCATTCCCGTCACGCGGGACCAGTTCTTCCGGCTCCGGTGGCGTTGCGCCCAACTCTACCGGCATTCCTGAGAGAAACCTGAAATCCGTCTTAGTCTGCGGTCTGCAAGTATTGAGGAGCGACCAGATTCACGTCGTCGGCCTCCTTGCTCAGAAGCCCCACCGCCAGCTCGATCACATTCAGCACGGTTCCGCACCGGATCTGCGAGCGGTCACCGCTCAGACGCAGCTCGCGGTGAACCTCGCCCCAGGGGGCGACGACGGCGATGTGGACCGTTCCCGCCGGATGACCATCGGCCGGCCCCGGTCCCGCCACGCCCGTGGTCGCCAGCCCTAGATCGGCACCGAGGAGGCGACGCACACCCCGCGCCATTTGAAGGGCAACGTCACGATCCACCGGTCCAGTCCGCTCCAGGTGAGCGGCATCCACACCGAGCACCTGCGCCTTAATACGAGTGGCGTAGGCGACCACCGCCCCGAGGAGCACGCGCGACGCACCGGGAACCCCGACCAGGGTGGAGGAGACCTGCCCGCCCGTCAGCGACTCGGCGATCGCCAAGGTCACTGCGTGACCCTCAGCGACTCGCAGGAGATCGGACGCCGAGCGCTCGCAGTGATCCTCGCCGAACCTTTGATCTCCGACCGGTCCCGTCGCCGCAGGGCGCTCACCGGCCTGCATGCCCGCCCCGTTGACTCAGCTGCACGGCTTGGCGCACATAGTCCAGGCCGGTCACCACAGTGACAATGAGGGCGGCAGCCACGACGACGTAAGCCGCCCTGAGCATGAAATCGGCCGCGCCCGCGGATAGGAAGAGGGCGGACCATGGTGTGAGCAGCCCCACCAGCCCCACCATCTGGAGAGTCGTTTTGATCTTGCCGCCCCGCGACGCGGCCATAACGGCACGGCGCAGCATGAAGAAGCGCATGACCGTGATGCCGAGCTCGCGCACGACGATGAGGATCGTGACCCACCACCACAGCCTGCCATTGATGCTCAGCAGCGCGAAGGCTGACAAGGTCAGCGCCTTGTCCGCAATCGGGTCCGCGATCTTGCCGAAGGAGGTCACCAGCCCCCAAGAGCGGGCCAACTGACCATCGAGACGGTCGGTGAAGGCGGCCACGACGAAGACCACGACGGCCGCAAGTCCTGCCCGATCCCCCGGCAACAGCGAGAGCCAGATGAAGACGGGGACGAGCAGCAGTCGCAACACCGTCAAGGCGTTGGCGATGTTGAGCAGCGGCGCCTGCTCTGGCTGTGCGGCGTCCGGGGCGGTCGAGGCGTTCATCGGGACCAGCCTAGTAGTGCACGCCCTCACACCGCCGGAGAAACCTCGAAGCATGTGCACGGAACGTCATAGGCGCCTAACCGCCCCCGGCCACCACATCCTTCCGCGCGCAACACGCTATCGGGGATCTATCCCCATCGGGAGTTTTCCTTGGAATCTCAGCCTTTCTACCCGACTCCTGCCGAAAGGACGCGAGGTGCGCACAATCCCTTAAGGTTCGGTTCCTACGTTCCTATACATGTTTTCCTACATTCTTTCACCGCTTCATCTGTTTGATACCGACAATGACGCCGCTGGGCGCCCAGACGGGCAGCCGGACGATCGGCGGGGCACGAGCACCATGAGCGTTCCCCACCGGTCGCGGGGGCCGGGGAAGCTCATGACCACCGCTCTCGCCGCGGTCATCGCAGTCGCCGGTTGCGGCACGGGCACCGGCCACTCACAGGCGAGTGGGACCGGCCCCACCGGGACGGGCAGCACCCACGAGCAGCAGGGACGGGACGCGACCGCCCCCGGCGCATCGGCCTCCGCCGGAGCCGACGGCTCTCAAGACGTGCGCTTCACCGTGGGTTACGCCGGGGACGTCCTCATGCACATGCCGGTTCTGAGTTCCACTCCAGGGGCTTCTGGGGACATCACCGACAACGTCGCCGCCGAGACGCCTTGGGTCGAGGGCCTGGATCTGGCCCTGTGCGGGATGGAGGTTCCCGTCGCACCAGACGGGGTCTACTCGGGCTTCCCTACCTTCGGCACCTCCTCCGAGGTCGTCGGAGCCTTGGCGAGATCCGGGTGGGACGGCTGCGCGACCGCATCCAATCACTCCGCGGACCGGGGGGAGGCGGGAGTCGTCGCCACCTTAGACGCCCTGGATGCTCATGGGTTGGGGCACGCGGGCACCTACCGGAGCAGGGAGGACGCCTCCGCACCCTTCGCGCTCTATGAGCTCAAGCGCCAAGGGCGCACAGTGACCGTGGCCCAGATCTCCACGACCATGGGGCTCAACGGCCTCGATGATCCCACCGGATACTCGGTGTCGCTCAACGACATTGGCGCCATCACGAAGGCAGCAAAGTCGGCCCGCGCGGCGGGCGCCGACCTTGTCGTTGTCCATTCCCAGCTCGGCCAGGAGTACGAGACCACCCCCGATGAAGAGCAGGTCTCCTACGCTCAGGCTCTCGCCAACAGTGGGCAGGTCGACATCTTCTTCGGCGCCCACCCCCATGTGCCCCAGCCCGCAGAGAAGCTCTCCGGGGGTGTCAAGGGCAAGGGGATGTGGGCGTCGTACTCCGCCGGCAACTACATCTCCAGCCAGAACGAGTCGTACTGCGGTCCGTTGTCCGACGTCGGTCAGCTGGTCTGGGCCGACGTCACCTCCCACGCCGACGGCTCAGTGAGTGTGGAGTCGCTGAACTGGCACCCGTTCACGGTGGATCAGGCGGGTGGCTACAAGGTCAGGGATCTGGCGGCACTGCACAACGGAGAGCGCCCCGCAGACCTGACTCTGAGCGAGCAGGAGATCGACAGGCGCTGGAGCATGCTCACCTCAGACGTCAAGGATGCCTCGACGATGGCCACGAAGCCTCCGGCACCCACCGGTCCGACTCCAACGATCCTGAGTCGCGAGGAGGTCATCAAACGAGCGGGGGCGCATCCGGCCCCCTCGGACGGGCCATCGGCCCCGTCTTCCGCCGGCTCCACGCCCCGATCGAACCGGGAACCGAATCGGACGTCGCCCACCTCGTCGGATGGGGCATCGTCGAAGTCGCTGAATCCCACACCGTCGGCCGCGGAAACGGCACAGCCGAAAGCGGAATCAGACGAGCCCGAGGGGACGATGGAGGATGGAGAAGGCTGACAAGGGCTGAAGACATGTAAAGACGCACGTCACCACGATGAGCCGCGACCGGTGAGCGACCAGGCGTCCTGGGAGTTCTCCTCGGCTGAGGAGTCCTCCCAGGGCTCCGATTCCGGCAGGTTCGGGTCGGCCTCCAGCGGATCCGTGCGATAGCGGTTCGACGGAAGAGCCGCCGTGCGGGACTCACCCGTGGCGGGGGCCGGCGAGTCCCCCGTGATGGGCTCGTCCTGGGATCCTTCAGGGCCGGCGGGAGCCTCAGCGCCTCCGGGAGCGCCGCCCTCCCCCTTGATCCAGGCCAGGGTCTCCTCGAGTTGTTCGGGCTGGACGAGGACGTCACGGGCCTTGGACCCCTCTGAGGGGCCGACAACCTCTCGGGACTCGAGCAGGTCCATGAGGCGCCCGGCCTTGGCGAAGCCGACGCGCAGCTTGCGCTGGAGCATGGAGGTCGAGCCGAACTGACTGGAGATGATGAGCTCGGCGGCCTGCAGGAGCAGATCCATGTCGTCGCCGATCTCCTCATCGATCTGCTTCTTGACCTCCGGGACGACGACATCCTCGCGGTACTCGGGGGTCAGTTGGGCCTTGACGTGCTCGACGACGGAGCGGATCTCGGACTCGGTGACCCAGGAGCCCTGGATGCGCACCGGAGTGGAGGCCCCGGGGCCGAGGTAGAGGGCATCACCCTGGCCAGTGAGAGTCTCGGCCCCGTTCTGATCGAGGATGACGCGGGAGTCGAGCTGCGAGGCGGTGGCGAAGGCCAGACGAGAGGGGACGTTGGACTTGATGAGGCCGGTGACCACCTGGGCGACGGGCCTCTGGGTGGCCAGGACCAGGTGGATCCCGGCGGCACGGGCCAGCTGGGTGATGCGCTGAATGGAGGCCTCGACGTCCTTGGGCGCCGTCATCATGAGATCGGCGAGCTCATCGACGACGACCAGGAGGTAGGGGTAGGGACTCAGCTCGCGCTGAGAGCCGGGAAGGGGCTGGACCTCTCCGGCGCGCACCGCCTTGTTGAAGTCGTCGATGTGCTTGAAGCCGAAGGAGGCCAGGTCGTCATAGCGGGTGTCCATCTCTCGGACCACCCACTCCAGGGCCTCGGCCGCCTTCTTCGGTGAGGTGATGATCGGGGTGATGAGGTGGGGGATGCCCTCGTAGATGGTCAGCTCGACCCGCTTGGGGTCGACCAGCACCATGCGCACCTCCTCGGGCGTGGCGCGCATCATGATCGAGGTGATCATGGAGTTGACGAAGGAGGACTTGCCCGAACCGGTCTGACCGGCCACCAGCAGGTGCGGGGTCTTGGCGAGGTTGGTGACGACGTAGTCGCCCTCGACGTTCTTGCCCAGTCCCACGACCAGCGGGTGCGGCTGCTTGCGGGCGGCCTGGGAGCGCAGGACGTCGCCGAGTTTGACCATCTCGCGGTCGGTGTTGGGGATCTCGATGCCGATGGCGCTCTTGCCTGGGATCGGTGTGAGCAGACGGATCTCGTCTGAGGCCACCGCGTAGGCGATGTTCTTCTCCAGTCCGGTGATGCGCGAGACGTTGACTCCTCGGCCGCGGTGTACCTCGTAGCGGGTGACCTGGGGGCCGCGCGTGTAGCCGGTGACGGTGGCGTCCACGTTGAACTCTGCGAAGACGTTCTGTAGCGCCTCAACGATGGCGTCATTGGCGGGGGTGCGGGTGGCGTGTCCCGGCCCGGGGCCGAGCAGTGCGTCCTCGGGAAGCGAGTAGGTGGAGCCGTCGGGCAGTGCCATGATGCTCATGTCGCTCATGGCGAGTTGATCGGCAAGATCGGGCTCCTCGAGGAGCACCTCTGGGGTCTCCTCGGTGACAGCGTCGAAGTTGGATGCGGCCGGCGCAGCGGAACGCTTCGCCGCAGAGGGCCTGCGCTGCGCTCCAGCCGGCGATCCGGCCGTCCCGGGGCCGGCGGCGGAACCGGGCGCCCTACCCTTGGACGGGGAGGCGACCGAAGGGGCCGACGCCGCGACGGCGTCATTCTCGCCGCCCGTCTCCGGGACGACGAAGGTGCCGTCGTCGCTGTCTCCGCCCGGTTCGATGAGCTCAGTGATCGAGGTCTGTCGGGCCTCCCGCTCGGCGGAGCGCTTGCGCCGACCGCTGCCGCGCTTGCGCGGAGTCGACTCCTCCACCTCGAGCGCAGAGCGGAAGGGCTCGTCACCGTCGTAGGAGTCCAGGAGCGCGGTCTGCTCCGAGTCATCGCCGGCAGCTCCCGATCCCCCGAGACCTCCACGAACCCGTCCCAGCAGACGCCGGGCTAGGGAGTCTCCGGAGCCTGCCGTATCGGACGGGGCGCCGGTTCCATCGGCGCCCAAGGACCGACGCTGCGCCAGTAGGTCCCGGATCTCGGCGATGGTCTTTCCGGACAGGACCAGAGCGGAGAAGGCGGCCAGGAAAATGAACAGGATGAAGGCCCCCACTGAGGAGAACAGCGCCGCCAGAGGGTAACCCACCAGCCATCCCAGCAGTCCGCCAGCACTCTCCAAACCGCCGATGTTGTCCCTGAGCACCGGGTTGCCACTGCCCACCTGGATCATTCCCGTCAGGGCAGTCAGCAGACCGAGGCAACCCACCGAGACCCGGGCGTGAACCGCGCCCAGACTGTGGACCCGGAGCATGGCGACCCCCAGCGCCGCCAGGAGCAGGGGCACCAACAGGCCGAGAACGCCGACGGGACCGGCAGCGATATGGTGCAGGAAGCTCCCCGCGGCCCCGGAGATGCCGAACCACTCGCGCAGCGCCAAGACCGCCGCAAGAGCCAGGATGAGGAATGCCCACCCGGTGCGGCGGTAACGTCCGCCGGAGGGCTGAGCAGGAGCGTTGACAGGGGCGGTCCCTCGAGGGGGTGCCCCCCGATTACGCCCTCTGCCGGTTCCGGACGGAGACGTAGCGGTTCTCGTGGTGCGACGATTGGCCATGATGTCTTAGAAACTATCGGATTCTCAGCTTCGGCGGCCCTGCCACGCCGCCTGGGACGGCCGGAGACACATCACCTTCTCACCGCGAACCCCATCCGGGCCGGCCGCTGCTGCGCTGAGAGTCGTCGTCGGAGGGCCACGATCCCTCAGGGGCGTCCCGGAGGAACCCGTCGATCTCCTCGCGGCGCGGGGCCCGTGCCGGCCCTATGCAGGCCACGGCGTGGGCGGCGGCCGCGTTGGCCCGTCTGGCGGCCTCGACGACATCGAGTCCGTCGAGGAGGCCGGCGACCAGGACACCGGTGTGGGTGTCTCCCGCCCCCGTCGTGTCCACGACGTCGCGCACGAAACCGGGGACCTCGATCGGCTCGGAGCCGACCGGATGAAGAACGCACCCGTCAACACCGGTACGTCGGACGATCAGCGCGCGCGGGCAGGCCCGGCGGATGGCACTCGAGCCCCCCAGCCGTTCTTCGAGCTTGCTCATCTCTAGGTCGTTTCCGGTCAGCATCGTCGCCCGGGACAGCAGCGGCAAGAGCACCTGATCGGGGATGTCGGGCTGGACCGGGCCCAGGTCGATGACCAGTCCGACGCCGTCAGGGACCGACAGGAGCCAGTCGGCCAGAATGCCCCTGCTTGTATAGTGGGCCAGATCGTAACCGGTGGCATAGACCCAGTCGCCCTCCCTCAGATCGAGGCTTTCGAGATCCTCGCGTTGGGGCTCGCCTTCGACGCCCGCGGTGGTGATGAAGGTTCGCCTGCCCGAGGGCTCGATGAGCGTGGTGCAGGTGCCGATGTCGCCGACGAGCTCCTCGACGAGGAGCTCGACCTGGTCCAGGCGCATCGACTCGCGCACCCGGGCCGAATTGGGGCCCGTCCCCAAAGTGGCCGCTAAAGCAGCGGGAACCCCCTGCCGGGCAGCGGCTGAGACCACCGTGTACCCGCCACCCACAACCGGGCCCGACGACGCCCCGGTGATCGCCCCTCCCGGAGTCGGCACCCGGCTGACGTGAAGGGGGATGTCAATAAGGATGGATCCGGTGGATATGAAGCACGCAGGCCGGAACAGAGTCATGCAGTGAGCATCCCCCTAAGCCTCGATGACGACCGGGACGATCATGGGCCGGCGCTTGAGGCGGCGCCCGATCCACCGCCCCAGGGTGCGGCGCATGACCTGCTGGAGGGAGTAGGCGTCCGCCTTCCCCGTCTCCAGCGCGGCGGACAGCGCCTCGGTGACATCGGGGAGAATCTCTTCGAAGACTGAGTCGTCCTCAGCCACGCCCCGGGCCTGGATGTGCGGGCCAGCCAGGATGGTGCCGGTCATGGTCTCCACCACGGCGTAGACCGATACGAAGCCCTCCTCCGCCAAGATGCGCCGGTCCTTGAGCTCGGCCTCGTCGATCTCCCCCACTGAGGAGCCGTCGACGTAGATATAGCCGCAAGGGACTTGGCCGGAGATGCGGGCGACTCCCCCGTCCAAGTCGACGGCAACCCCGTCCTCGCACAGCATGACCCGCTCGGGAGCGACCCCCGTCTTGACGGCAAGCCCACCGTTGGCCACCAGGTGGCGGATCTCGCCGTGGATGGGCATGACATTGCGGGGCTGGACGATGTTGTAGACGTGGAGCAGCTCCTCGGAGGACGCGTGCCCGGAGACGTGGACCTTGGCATTGCCCTGATGGACCACGCGCGCCCCCAGCCGCATAAGCTGGTTGATGACCCGGAAAACGGAGTTCTCATTGCCCGGAATGAGCGAGGAGGCGAAGATGACGGTGTCTCCGGGCTCGATGGTGACACTGCGGTGCTCGGAGTGCGCCATCCGGGACAGGGCCGCCATCGGCTCGCCCTGCGAACCGGTCACCATGAGGACCCTCTCATGCGGGGGCAGCGAGATGACATCGCGAGCATCGATGAGAACACCGCCGGGGACCTTGAGGTAGCCGCGCTCAGCGGCGATTCCCATGTTGCGCACCATGGAGCGCCCCACGAGGGCCACCCGTCTGCCGTGGAGGGCGGCGGCGTCGAGAACCTGCTGGACCCGGTGGACGTGACTGGCGAAGGAGGCCACGACAATCTGGCCGTCGGAGTCTGCGAAGACATTGTCCAGCACCTGGCCGATCTCGCCCTCGTGGCCGACCATACCGGGGACCTCGGCGTTGGTGGAGTCCACGCAGAACAGGTCCACGCCCTCCTCGCCGAAGCGCGCGAAGGAGCGCAGGTCCGTGATGCGCCCGTCGATGGGCAGGGAGTCCATCTTGAAGTCGCCGGTGACGAGAACGTTGCCGGCATCGGTGCGGATCATGACGGCCATGGCGTCGGGGATGGAGTGGTTGACGGCCACGAACTCCAGGTCGAAGGGGCCGTAGGAGACCTCCTCGTGCTCGACGACCTGACGCAGGGCCGGGTGAATGCGGTGCTCCTTGAGCTTGGCCTCCACGAAGGCCAGGGTGAGCTCGCTACCCACCAGAGGGATGTCCTCGCGCAGGCGCAGCAGGTAGGGCACGCCTCCGATGTGGTCCTCGTGCCCGTGAGTCAATACGAGGGCGACGACGTCGTCGATGCGGTCCTCGATCGAGGAGAAGTCGGGGAGGATGAGATCGACACCGGGCTGGTCCTCCTCCGGGAAGAGCACGCCGCAGTCGACGATGAGCAGCTTGCCGTCGAGCTCGAAGACAGTCATGTTCCGGCCGACCTCGCCCAGACCTCCCAGGGGAATGATGCGCATGGCACCGTCGGCGAGGGGACCGGGAGTCGTCAGCGCAGGAAAGTTCGTCACGCGGGCATCCTACCGAGGATGCCCCGATTATCGATTGATGCGGCCCGATCCTTTCCGGATCCGTCTCTGTCCGGCATCACTCCGCCATAACGTCTAGGACCTTTTCGGAGTCGTTCTACGATGTACCGGTGACGATCGAGAGCCGGCGAGATACGGGACATGCGGCTGAGGACATCGAGCATCCCCCGTCAGACGAGCCCCGGACCTCATCCAGTACCGCGGGAGGCCGAAGGCGCCTCCTCGGGATGACGGCCCTGGTGACGACCGCAGGTCTTCTCGGTGCAGGTGCTGGAGCAGGAGCCACTCGATGGCGCGATACCCATCTGTCCCCCACCTCACGGACCGCCCCTCGCCCCTCGGGCCCCGGCAGAGCGCTCGACGCACGGGTGGTTTTCCAGACCGGAGGGGAGACGGGCAAGCTGGCCCTGACCTTCGACGATGGCCCCGATCCGCGCTGGACTCCGCTCGTGCTCGATATGCTGGCGAGACTACAGGTGCGAGCCACCTTCTTCGTTCTCGGTTCCGCGGCACAGGCCCACCCCGAGCTGATCGCGCGGGAGATCGACGAGGGGCATGAGGTAGCCGTGCACAACTGGGTGCACACCGATGTCTATGGCGCGGATTTCCCGGAGCTGACCAGCTCGGTGCGCAGGACGAGCGAGGCGATCATGGCGGCGGGAGCTCCGCCTCCGCGCCTGTGGCGGCCCCCCTATGGCCGGGTGGACGCACCGGCTCTGATGGTCGCCGCCCAGCAGGAACTGGACGTGCTGCTGTGGAGCGTTCACTCCCCTTCCACCTCCGCGGCCGCCGCCGTCAAGGATGTGGCCGGCGCCGGATCCGTGGTGCTGTGCCACGATGGCCGCGCGCAGCCTTCGCAGGCTCTGTTCTCCGCACTGGAGGGCGCCGTACACTCCCTGCAGGAGCAAGGACTCACCGTCACCACGGGCAGCGACTTGCTCGCTTCCGCCTCAAAACAACCGGCATGATCTTCTTTCGCAAGAAGAGCCAAGAAGGTCCGCATCACCCGGTGGCGATGCGGACCTCATGCCTGGTACCCCCAGCCGGATTCGAACCGGCGCCGCCGCCGTGAGAGGGCGGTGTCCTAGGCCACTAAACGATGGGGGCCATGTATGTAGTTGTGAACCGCTTGGACCGGTGGGCCCCGCCGATTCGTACCCCCAGCCGGATTCGAACCGGCGCCGCCGCCGTGAGAGGGCGGTGTCCTAGGCCACTAAACGATGGGGGCAGTAGATCAGCATGTGACATGAAGATCCGCTGGGGTACCAGGACTCGAACCTAGAATAACTGAACCAGAATCAGTCGTGTTGCCAATTACACCATACCCCAATTGGGCTCCACCTCGAACGTCCCACGGCCGAGGCAGCGGGCAGTAATCTACACGCCCGCTCCAGCCCCACCAAATCATTGTGGCGTGACTACAGACACATGCCGGTTCGCATGGTATCGCCCTACTCCGTCATGCCCCGAAAACAGGCCGTCGATCAGCCTTGAACGATCTATGGAGCACGAACCGCTACCTCCTCCTGTCGCCCCGCAACCGAGCGCGTCAACGAAGACATCCCTTAGACTCTCGTGAGTTCCTGTTCGCCCCATTACCCTCCGGGAGGCCGTATGCGCACCCATCCACCGCGTCGCAACCATGTCGGTCGCAGCACTCGCAGGACCCGTTGTCTTGCTCTAGGGCTGTGCCTGACCGCCGGTCTGGCGCTGAGCGCCTGCGGCCCGGCCCACAGCGGCAAGCTCACCGTCGAGCCCGCCAGTCCCTCCACGGACAACTCGGAGAGCCCCTCCGCCAAGCCGTCGCCCTCCAAGTCCTCCAAGTCCTCCAAGCCGACACCATCGGCGTCGGCCACCCCGTCCGCAACGGCATGGACGATGCCCAGCGTCACGATCAGCAACGAGAGGACCGATATCTGGCAGCAGGACGACAGTCTCCTCTCCGTACCAATGGAGACCTCGTTCCTCATCAACCGGGCATACCTCTTCAATGACAAGACCTGCCAGGGGGTCCTCCGCTACAAGTCCTCCCGCGACATACACGAAAACGGAAAAAACACGAGCGACAGTAGCGCTTCATCTTCCCTGGTGCAGGAACAGCCCTCGAATTACCCCGCCTACACAATCACATCAGGGCCGACCGTGGTGGACACCATTCCCGATGACAGCGGCACTTTCGCGGGTTACGAGGTCTCATACACCGGCACAGTCACCTTCACCAACTCGGGCGACAGCGAAATCACCGGATACCGATTCTCCAGACAGCTCGGGGAGCAGGGGGCCACTCTCGATATCTTGCTGATGTGCACTCCGGGCAATCTCCCCGACCTTCAGACATGGCACAACCTGCTGAGCGGCACGCGAGTCGCTGGTTTCGACGCAGGCGCCATGTGAACGTGCAGGGCATTCGGGGATGTCCTCGGGCGACTCGCGGGAATCTCCACATGGCAATCAGGGCAACAATCAGTGGGGCCGGGAACACGATGTTCCCGGCCCCACCAGTGAGCTCAATCGGCAAGTAGTCACCCGAGCTGGCCCCTCAGGGCCCGCAACCTGGCGAGGGTCGAGTCGGCTCCCAGGATCTCCATGGACTCGAACAGAGGTGGGGAGACCTGCCGACCGGTGACCGCAACGCGCAAAGGGCCATAGGCGAGACGCGGTTTGATCCCCTCGCCGTCGGGCATACCCCGGCCCTCGACGATGGCGTCCTTCAGGGCCTCCTCCAGATGATCCCTGCTCCATTGCTCAGCGGCGATCCCCTCCAGGGCGTGAACGCCTGCGTCCAGGACGTCGCCCGCAGAGGCTTTGAGCTTGGTCCTGGCCCTGTCATCGATAACGAGATCGCCGTCGGATACGAAGAGGAAACCGAGCATGTCGCGGCACTCCCGCAGCAGCTGAATCCGGGTCTGGATGAGGGGCGCCGCTGCAGTCAGGATCTCCTGCTCGCGCGCTGAGAGCTCATCGAAGGAGGCCGCCGAGACCAACGGTGCCTGCACGGCATCGCCGGTCGGGTCGGGGTAGATGTCGGCGAGGTAGGGCACCAGACGGTCGCGGAAGTCCTCCTCCCCCAGCGCTCGCACCTGCTCAGCGTTGATGGCCTCGCACTTCTTGGGATCGAAGCGGGCCGGGTTGGGGTTGACGTCATGGACGTCGAAGGCCTCGATCATCTCTGCGGCGGAGAAGACGTCACGGTCGGCGCTCAGCGACCAGCCCAGCAGGGCCAGGTAGTTGAGCAGTCCCTCGGGGATCATGCCGCGGTAACGGTGGATGAGAAGGTTCGACTGAGGATCGCGCTTGGACAACTTCCGGTTGCCCTCCCCCATGACGTAGGGCAGGTGACCGAACTCGGGCATGACCTGGGCCCGGCCGATCTCCATGAGTGCCCGGTAGAGCGCCACCTGCCGTGGGGTGGAGGACAGCAGGTCCTCACCGCGCAGGACGTGAGTGATGCCCATGGCGGCGTCATCAACGGGGTTGACCAGGGTGTAAAGAGGATCCCCGCCCGCGCGCATGACGACGTAGTCCGGAACGCTGCCGGCCTTGAAGGTGATGGGACCGCGGACCATGTCGGTGAAGGTGATGTCCTCGTCCGGCATCCGCATCCGCAGGACGGGCAGGCGCCCCTCGGCCCGGAAGGCGTCCTTCTGGGCCTGGGTCAGGTTGCGGTCGAATCCGTCGTAGCCGAGCTTGGGGTCCTCGCCGCGCGCACGGTGACGGGCCTCGATCTCCTCGGGGGTGGAGTAGGACTCGTACAGGTAGCCGGCCTCCAGCAGCTCGGCCGCCACCTGCTTGTACAGGTCCATGCGCTGGGACTGGCGGTAGGGCTCGTGGGGGCCGCCCCTGCCCACGCCCTCGTCCCAGTCCAGGCCCAGCCACGTCAGGGAGTCGATGATGGCCTCGAAGGACTCCTCGGAGTCGCGGGCGGCGTCGGTGTCCTCGATGCGGAAGACGAAGGTGCCACCGGTGTGACGGGCGTAGGCCCAGTTGAACAGGCAGGTGCGCACCATACCTACGTGAGGAGTTCCCGTGGGCGAGGGGCAGAAGCGCACTCGCACGGACGACGAGCCCGGCGCCGGCACGGCGGTCTCGAGGCGGGGGGACGATGAGTGATCACTGAGTTCAGCCATGATGGAGGACAGCGTATCGCGACGGATCATTCTTCCCATGGCTGCACAGCGTGGTGGCGGTTACCGCGTGTTCCGCAAGACCGTTATCTCATCGTCATGGAGGCCTTCCCTGGATACGACGGGCGGTTCCCCACTCGACCGGATCGTCTGACTCCCCACTCGTTTTGGAGGCTCATCCATCTCCCAAGCCCGACGTTCCGCGTCACGGTCCATTTCTCGCCGCCACTGGGCGCTCGGGCTCCCCTCATGATGGGGCTCAGCGTTGCCCTGTCCGTCCCGGCGCTACCGCGCATCAGGAGGACGCGCGCATCACCCACGTCCCGGTCCAGTGCCTCCGGCGACCAAGGGGAAACCGACCTGCAAGCACACAACGAGCTGCAGAAGTTCTCTCAAAGCGCCACCAGTGTGAACTTCAAACCCGCGCAGGTTGACTCGGTCTCCGTCAAGGACTTCCCCGACAATCCCATTGGGACCAAGAGACCGGAATGGACCTGTACCGGTAAGGACGGCGAGGACTATCGGGCCACGGAGCACCTGAGGGCGTTCACAACCATCAAGAAGCTGACCTTACTCATTGCCGCACTCATCTGTCCCAGCGATAAGTACTCCACCGTAGTTCTCGACGATCTCCTGAAGGACACGACTGTCACCGTCCCAGGACCCGCGGACATGGATGAGGCCGGTTCTTCGGGCGACTCGAAGAGCGACCGCGGCACCGGCCCTCAGCTGTACGCCGGGGCTGCCACCCACAGCGGACCGTGCCGAGCGGCTCCCGTAGAATCCCGCCCATGGTTATCTCCTCGGCCGACGGTCCCGACTCTCTGACCCGGGTCTTCGACTCCCTGACTCCGCAGCAGATGCGCGAGCGGGGATCGCTTAAATGGTCCCAGTATCCCGGCGATGTCATCGGGGCGTGGGTCGCTGAGATGGACCTAGGGACAGCTCCCGCGGTCGAGAGGGCCATTTTCGGGGCGGTGCGCGACGGCCTGCTGGGTTACATGCCTCCCTCGGTCTCCCAGGCGGTCCGCGAGGAAACGGCCCGCTACCAGCATGAGACCTTCGGCTGGCAGGTGGAGGCCGAGCAGGTGAGTCTGCTGCCCGATGTGCTCTCGTCACTGAGCGCGGTCATCGCCTCTCACACTCGTGAGGACTCGCCTGTCATCGTCCCCACCCCGGCCTACATGCCCTTCCTCGAGATTCCCAGCCACAACGGCCGCACCTGCATCGAGGTTCCCTCTCCGAGGCGGCAGTCCCAGAACGGTTCTCCTCACTGGGAACTGGACCTTGACGGCATCGAGTCCGCCATGGCCGCGGGGGCCGGGCTGCTCGTCCTGTGCAACCCGTGGAACCCGGTGGGGCAGGTGCTCAGCGCCACCCAGCTCGACGCCGTCGCAGCATTGTCATCGTCCTACGGGGTTGCGGTCTTCGCCGACGAGATCCACGCTCCCCTGGTGCTCGACGACGGACTGGTTCATGTTCCCTACGCCTCCCGTCCGGGCGCAGACCCGGATCTGACGTTCACGGCGACGGCCGCGTCCAAGGGGTGGAACATCCCGGGCCTGAAGTGCGCGCAGCTCATCGCCTCCGGCCGGGCCCGCATGCAATGGCAGACCGATGCGCGCACTGCCCATCTCGAGGCCAAGGCCTCCGTTGTCGGCGCTCTGGCCACCGTTGCGGCGCTGCGCGACGGGCGGGACTGGTTGGGCGAGGTATGCGACTACATCCGCGCCAACCGCGACATGGCGGGCGAGGCCCTGGCCGGCATCGAGGGGATGGAGCTGACCCTCCCACAGGCGACCTATTTGTCCTGGCTGGACTGCCGGGGCTTGGGCCTGGAGCAGCCAGCGCGCTTCTTCCGCAAGGAGGCCGGAGTCGCGATGAGCGAGGGCGCGACCTTCGGGAAGGCGTGGTCGGGGTTCTGCCGACTCAACCTGGCCACCGGCCGGCACATCGCGCAAGAGGCGATGCACCGCATCAGCGACGCGGTCCGCCGCCTGCCGCGTACCGTCCCCTCCTGATCCCGAGGATTCCCCTTCGCAGCCGACGCTGTCGGCTCAGCGGCGCACTACCGGGTTGGAGAACGAGCCGATTCCCTCGACCTCGACCTCGACGCGCTGACCGGCCCGGATCTCGCCGACCCCCGCCGGCGTGCCGGTGAGGATGACGTCACCGGGCAGGAGGGTGAAGATCGTCGAGATGTAGGAGACCAGCTCGGGGACCGCGCGGATCATGTCCGCCGTGCGCCCCTCCTGGACGAGACGACCGTCGACCCGAGCACGTACTACGGCATCGTCGGGAGAGAAGACGGGTGCGCGGCCGGGCTCGGGAACCTCGATCCAGGGCCCCAGGGGGCAGGAGGTGTCGAAGGCCTTGGCCCGCACCCACTGCGGCTCGGCGCGCTGGCGGTCGCGGGCCGAGACATCGTTGGCGACCGTGTAACCCAGGATGACGTCGTCGACGTGGTCGGCGGGGACGTCCTTGGCGAGGGTCTTGATGACAACGGCCAGTTCGGCCTCGTAGTGGACCTCGTCGCTCCAGGCAGGAAGGACGATCGGGGCGTCCGGACCGATGACGGAGGTGTTGGGTTTGAGGAAGACGACCGGGGCCCGAGGCGGCTCGACCTCCCCCATCTCGGCGATGTGGTCCGCGTAGTTCTTCCCGATGCCCACGACCTTGGAGCGGGGGATGACCGGAGACAGGAGGCGGGCGTCGCGCAGCTCGACGACCTCTCCGGTGGCCTCGGGCAGGGAATAGAGGGGGTCGCCCCTGAGGACCAGAAGGTGCCCCTCGGACTCGCCCGAGGCGACCTCGTCGTCAGGCAGGCCCTGGACGATTCCGTAGCGGGGCTCGTCGCCGGTGGAGAATCGTGCGATCTTCATGGGGGCCAGCCTAGCCCGTCGAGATCAGTCGCCCGATGCCTCCTCCAGCGCGGCGCGACGCTCCAGGATGGCGGCGTGGGCGGGACCGTCGACGGCCCAGATCTCCCCAGGGAGATCGCCGGGCAGGTAGGGGTTGTCAGTGGCGATGAAGCGGATCTCCTCCTTCTGCCCGGCCTGGACGGCTCGGCGCTGCGCCTCCCAGTCGCGCAGGGCTCCGAAGGCCCAGCCTCCCAGCGCGAGGATGGAGACCATGTTGATGACGGTCATCGCGCCCATGACCAGATCGGAGAGGTTCCACACGAAGGTGAGGGTGGACAGGGAGCCGACGGCGGTGGCCACGATGATCATGGCCCGCAGGGCGTAGTGCTTGTGCTGCCTGCCCTGGAGGAAGTCCATGTTGACCTGGGCGTAGGTGTAGTTGCCCAGGAGCGAGGAGTAGGCGAAGACGAAGATGATGATGGCCATGAGGTACTGCGCCCAGCCGCCGAGCACGTGGGTGACGGAGGCGGAGGTCAGGGTGTTGGCGGCAGCGTTCGCGGTGCCCGGATCGGCTTTGGCGGCCATCGGATCGTAGACCCCGGAGAGCAGGACGATGAGGGCGGTGACGGTGCACACCACGATCGTGTCGACGAAGACGCCCAGGGACTGCACGAATCCCTGCTGCACGGGGTGGGGGACGGTCGCCGTGGCGGCGATGTTGGGGACCGATCCCTCACCGGCCTCGTTGGAGAACAGGCCTCGCTTGACCCCGTTGAGCGCGGCGGCGAAGAGTCCGCCGGCGGTTCCGGCGAAGGCCTGATTGAGTCCGAAGGCCCCCTCGAAGATGGAGACGATGGCTCTCGGGATCGCGCCGACATGCAGCACCAGGATGGTCAGGGCGATGAGGGCGTAGACCACTGTCATGATCGGTACGAGCCACTCGGAGACGGCGGCCACCGACTTGATGCCCTTGAAGATGATCGGCGTGGTGATGACGACCAGGCCGACGGCGGTCATCCACGGCTCGATATGGAAGGTGTTCTTCATGGTGGCCGCGATGGTGTTGGCCTGAGTCGCCTCGTAGGCGAAGCCGAAGACGAAGGTGATGACCACGGCGAAGACCCGAGCGGCCGTCTTGGATCCCAGGCCGCGCTGGATGTAGTAGGCGGGGCCTCCGCGGAAGGAGCCGTCGGGATGGGTGACCTTGTACATCTGGGCCAAAGTGGCCTCGATGAATCCGGTCGCCATGCCCACCAGGGCCACGATCCACATCCAGAAGATCGCGCCGGGGCCGCCCATGGTGATGGCGATGGCCACGCCCACGATGTTGCCGGTACCGACCCGGGAGGCCAGGCCGACGGCGAAGGCCTGGAAGGAGGAGATGCCTCCCTCGTTGCCGCCCCGGGAGGAGGTGATGGCCCGCACCATGTGGGGGAAAAGACGGAACTGCACCGCACCAGTTCGTACCGTGAAGTAGAGGCCTCCCAGAACAAGGAGCCAGGCGAGCAGGTAGAGGAACAAGTAGCCGGAGGCCTTGTCCAGAATGTCCGCACCAGCGGTGAAGAAGGACTCCAGAGAGTCGATCCAGCCGTTGCCTCCGCTGGATGCGGCACTGTTCAGGGGAGCCAGAACCGGTTGCACGTGAGAACCTCCATGGAGTGGGATGACGATGCAGGTAAGGCGGGCGATAGGCGCAGTCAGTGCGGCGACGCGCTTCATTGCCCGATCAGCCCCTCTTGTGAGGGGACGGATGGTGCACCGTAGTCCCGAAGGCTACGGACACAGTGTTTCGATTCGGTGACGCCTTTGGTCTACCGACTGACCGGACTCTCCCATGCTCCTGCCGGCAAGGCGGCCGGCAGGTGCTCGGAGTCTCCCCGGAAGACGGCCCGTTCCTCATTCGGCGTCGAGGAGCCTCGCAGCGCCTCCCAATCTCTCAGAGCGCCAGCGACCCATCGACTCAACGCCACGAGTGCGATGAGGTTGATAATGGCGCCGGCGCCCAAGAGCACATCCGCCAAGGTCCACACGGTGGTCAGCTGTTGCACGCTTCCCACCCCGGCGCAGACGACGGCGCCGATCTGGAGGGCTCGGGATACCCAGGGGCGGTCGGTGAGGTAATCCAGGCAGACCTGGGCGTAAGAAAAGGCCCCGATGATGGTGGTGTAGGCCAGCACCACGACGAGCAGGGCCATGGGCCAACGGCTCCACTCCCCCACGAGGTGAGCGATGGCGTCCTGGGTGAGGGTGCCCGCGGTCTCCTTGGCCGTCGTCCCGGGCCGGAAGACGCCGGCTCCGGCGACCAGGATCGCCAGCGCCGTCGCCGTGCACACGAACAGAGTGTCCACCACGACCCCGAAGGCCTGGATGAATCCCTGCTGGACCGGGTGCCTCACGGTGGCCGAGCCCGCGGCGCAGGCGGCGCCTCCCAACCCCGCCTCATTGGAGAACAGGCCGCGGCGCACGCCGTTGAGCAGCGCCGCCGTCACTCCCCCGGCCAAGCCGCCCAATCCCTGGCGCATGCCGAAGGCGCCCTCGATGATGGAGCGCAGCGCCTCCCAGGCTTGAACCGGGTGGGTGACAAGGATGGCCAGGACCAGCACCAGGTAGGCCAGCGCCATGAGCGGGGCCAGGTACTCGGCCACCCGGGCCATGGCGCGCAGGCCTCCGAGGAGAACCGGAGCGGTGAGGGCCACGACGAGGACGGCCCCCAGACTCGGCGACAGGCCGCCGGCGCCCTGCAGAGAGGCGGTGATGGCGTTGGCCTGCACCATGGGCATGACCAGGCCGTTGGCGATGAGGAAGAGGACGGCAAACACCGCGCCCAGAATCGGCAGCCGCAGTCCGCGGGAGATGTAGTAGGCGGGACCGCCGCGGAAGGTGTCGTCCGAACGGCGCACCTTGAACAGCTGGGCGAGCGTCGCCTCGCTGAAGGCGGTAGCGGTCCCCAGGATCGCCACGAGCCACATCCACAGCACGGCACCGGGCCCGCCCATGATGAGCGCCAGGGCGACTCCGACGATATTGCCGGTTCCCACCCGGCAGGCAAGTCCGACGGCGAAGGCCTGGAAGGAGGTGATCCCACCGTGGCGCCCGTCGCGGGAGCCCGCCACCGAGGCCGCAATGGCTCCGGTGTGCCGCAGCTGGACGCCCCGGGTTCTGATGGTGAAGAAGATGCCGGCTCCCACCAGCAGCCACATGAGAACCCAGGAGTAGAGCAGGTCGGAGACGGTGGCCAGAGCGGAGTCGAGCTGGTCCAGCCACGAGGCGTGCGCCAATGCAGTCATCGTGATCAACCCCGCTTCGCCACGTCGTCGGGCTCCCAGACCCCGGGAACCACGTCTCCGGGCAGGAGGGAGTTGCCGTGACCGACGAAGGTCGGCTCGGTAAGGCCCTGGGCGCGCTGGTTCTCGAAGTCCCGCAGCGCCCCGTTGACCCAGGGTGCCAGACGGATGATGACGACGAGGTTGAGCACGCCCAGGAGCCCCAGGGCGATGTCGGACAGGGCCCACACGACGGGCAGGGTCAGGACGGTGCCACCGAAGGCCGCAGCGGTCAGGAGGATCCCGAAGACCTGCTCGGCCCGGCGCTCTCCGCCCAGGAAGTTGACGTTGACCTGCGCGTAGGAGTAGCAGCCTAGAACCGTGGAGAAGACCAGGACGAAGATGAGCACCACCATGGGCCAGGTGGTCCAGGACCCCAGATGCTCGACGACGGCCTGCTGGGTGAGGATCGCTCCCTCCAAGGAATCGTCCCCGGGACGGTAGGTGTCGGTGGTCAACAGGATGAGCAGGCCGGTGGCTGTGCACACGAGGATCGTGTCGACGAACACGCCGAAGGACTGGATGAGTCCCTGGCGCACAGGATGGGCGACGGTGGCGGTACCGGCGGCGTTGGGGACGGTTCCAAGACCGGCCTCGTTGGAGAACAGGCCGCGGCGCACGCCGTTGAGCAGCGCCGCGAGGACTCCTCCGGCGGTGCCGAAGAAGGCCTGATCGAGACCGAAGGCCCCAATGAGGATGCTGCAGAAGACATCGTAGAGCCGGCTCACGTTGAGGAGGATGACCACCACCGCCATGAGCACGTAGGCCAGTGCCATGATTGGGGCCAACCACTCCGCGACACGGGCCACGAGGCGCACTCCGCCCAGGACCACGGGGGCGGTCAGCAGGACGAGGAAGACTCCGACCATCCAGCCCGAGAGGCTGGGGACGGTGGCCGTCATGACTTGGGCCAGTGAGTTCGTCTGCACCATGACCACGGTGACACCCACCGAGACAATGCACAGGGCGGCGAAGACCTTGCCCCACAGGGCCGATCCCAGACCGTTCTTGATGTAGTAGGCGGGGCCTCCGCGGAAGGTGAAGTCTCGTCCTCGCTCTTTGAAGATCTGTGCGAGCGTGGACTCCACGAAGCTGGTGGCCATGCCGATGAGGGCGACGACCCACATCCAGAACAGGGCGCCGGGGCCACCGGCCACGACGGCCAGGGCGACTCCGGCGATGTTACCGATGCCGACTCGGGCGGCCAGCCCCACGGCGAAGGCCTGGAAGGAGGAGATGCCTCCGTGCGCACCCGAGCGCGACCCGGATAGTGAGTTGACCATGGTGCCGAAGTGGCGCAGCTGCACCCCGAAGGTGCGCATTGTCAGGTAGATGCCGGCCAGGATGAGAAGAGCGGCGAGGAGGTAGGTGTAGAAGAAGTCGTCAACGGAGTTGAGCAGGTTCTCGATGTTGGTGAGGTTCATGCGTCGGCTCCTGTCGAGGCGGCCGGCTGACTGCTGGCCGGGGTGGCTGCGGGAACGTCGGCGGCGGTTCCGTCCGCCTCAGCCAGGCTGGCTCTCTCACCGGTCCAGACGTCGCCGGGCAGGTCCCCGGGAAGGTGCGGGTTGCCGATGCCGTTGAACAGGGGGGCGGTTCGTCCCGCCGCGCGCTGGGCGTCCCAGTCCCTGAGGGCTCCCACGCCCCAGCGGGCGAGCCAGATGAGGGCCACCAGGTTGGTCAGTGTCATGACGGCCATGGTGATGTCGACGGTGTTCCACACGACGGTCAGGGTGGCCAGCGCGCCCAGGCCGGTGGAGGCCACCGAGACCAGTCGGGGCAGCCATCGCCATGCGGGCCGCTCGGAGATGAAGGTCATGGAGACCTCGGAATAGGTGGCCGCTGCGATGATGGAGGAGAAGGCCAGGACGAAGATGACGATGGTCATGGGCACGGCGGTCCAGCCGCCGAGGGTGGCGGCGACGGCGTCGGAGGTCAAGGTTCCCGCGGCGTCGGGTGTCAGAGTGCCGGCCTCGACGAGGGCGGGGCTGTAGACGCCGGAGACCAGGATGATGAAGGCGGTTGCGGTGCACACGATGATGGTGTCGACGAACACGCCGAGGGACTGAATGAGCCCCTGCTGGACCGGGTGAGCGACGGTCGCGGTGGCGGCCGCGAAGGGCGCGGTGCCCTGTCCGGCCTCATTGGAGAACAGGCCACGGCGGGTTCCGTTGGTCAGGGCGGCGATAATGCCTCCGGTCACCCCTCCGGCGAAGGGGTAGGGGCCGAAGGCCGAGCCCACAATGGTGGCCAGGATGCCCGGGAGCCGGCTGATGTGGAGGCCGACGATGATGATGGCCATGACCACGTAGACCAGGGCCATGATCGGCGCCATCCACTCGGTGACGCGGGCGACCCGGCGCACCCCTCCGAGGATGACGAGGGCGGCCAGCCCCACCAGGACCGCGGCGGCGACGCTCGGGGGCAGGTTGAGCGGAGAACCCGGGCCGATGACACCGGCGACAGCGTTGGACTGGACCATGATGATGGAGAAGCCGCAGGTGAAGATCGTCAGCCCCGCGAAGACGACGCCCAGGGCCCGGCTGCGCATCCCCCTGGCCATGTAGTAGGCGGGGCCGCCGCGGAAGGAGCCGTCGGTGTGGCGGACCTTGAACATCTGGGCCAGGGTCGCCTCGAAGAAGGCGGTGGCCATGCCAACCAGGGCCACGATCCACATCCAGAAGATCGCACCAGGGCCGCCCAAGATGAGGGCCGCAGCCACGCCGAAGACGTTGCCGATACCCACGCGAGCGGCCAAGGAGATCGTGAAGGCCTGGAAGGAGGAGATGCCTCCCTGTGCACCGGAACGCGATCCGGCCACCTGGTGGAGCATGTCCGGCAGACGGCGCAGCTGGACGGCGCCGGTACGGATGGTCAGCAGGATCCCGGTACCGACAAGCACCCACATGGTGATGTGGAGCGTGATCCAGTCCGAGACCGCCTCAAGCTGAGCGGCGAGGGCTTCCATGGGAGATTCGGCCTTTCACGGTGTCGCAGCAGGAGGGGACGGCCCGCATGCTCTCACGAATCATCCCCTTCGTCATAGCGAATCCCTCGACCGTCGTCTTGCCGAGCCGCCCTCTGCCCGGCCCGGTCAGGGAAGGATATCCTCGTAGTACGTGCCTCGCAGGAAGCGGTTCAGAACCTTCTCGCCGGGGAGCTTGCCATCGTTCATCGTTTTCGCAGCCGCCAGCAGTGCACGGACGTCGTACTGGGCAGGCCAGATCGGGGGAACGTCTCGGTCGAGGTCGAGCAGCCCGTAGACGGCCATCATCGCCGTGCGCGCCGATCCCTCGGTTGTGAAGACGCAGTCATCGGGCGTCTCAACAAACTGCCCGAGAAGGCCGAGATTGACGCAGCCATCCGGAATCACCTCAGGCCTGTCCCCGGCGCGTCGAGGCATGAAGAAGGAGGTGATGTAGGGCATCGTCGCCAGGCGAACCTTGGTGCGCTTTTTGATCTCCTCGAACTGACCGATAAGGCCGAAGTGGTAGCAGTATTCCTTCAGGACCTCCTCACCAGTGCACTCGATCATCGGCTTGCGCACACAGTTCCCCAGGGCGTGTGGATAGAGACCATAGGCCCAGGCCACACCCCAGTCCTTCGGCTGAGCCCGGAACTGGGGCTGACGATTCATGGTCAGTGACAGGCACCAGCCTGAGTCCTCCGCGGTGATGATACCGCCGGTAACCGTGCGGCCCGACAGAGGGTCATTGCCGGTGAGCTCATAGATCTTCTTCAAGAAGGGATGGTCGGCCCCGATGAAGCTGAAGGAGGCGGATTCCCATACGGTCTTGTGGGGATCGGAGCAGAACACGTCAGGGCGGCCGAAGACCGCTGACTTCTTCGCAAGGTTGCGCCACAGTGTCCAGGCGCCTCCGGGCTGGTCAGTGAGGAAGGGAGGGACGGTGTCCATGTCGCCGTAGCCGGTGGACTCGGTACACGAACCGATGGTGGCCAGGACAAGGTCCTTTTCGGCGACGTCGATAGTTCCCTCCTGTCCATCAGCACGATGGAAACGAATATCGGTTACCACCTTGCGCCCGGAGGTGATGATCATCTTCAGGTCGTCGACACAGGTGTCGTACTGAAAGACCACGCCCTTGTCCTTCAGCCAACGGGTCAACGGCAAGATGAAGGACTCGAACTGGTTGTAGCGGGAGAAGCGCAAACAGGACAGATCGGAGAACCCGGGGAAGTACTGAAGGAAGCGGTGCATGTACCGCTTCATCTCGGTGAGGGACTCATACTGCTGGAAGGCGAACATCGTCTTGAACAGCGTGTAGAAGTTCGAGGCGAGGAAATCGGCGTCGAACCAGTCCTCGATGGTTTTGCCGTAGGTCACTTCCTCCTTGGCCATCAGAAGCTTGATGACTGCGTGCTTCCCTTTCTTGTTCAGCCCCATCTTGTAGGTGTCCCGACAATGCCCACGGTGGTGGATCACCCGGCAGGGATCGATGTTGGGATCGTTCTCGTTAACAGTGCGGAACTCGTCAAGGACGGTGTAGGGCTCGGGCATCTCCAGCGCCGGGATCTCACGCATGATGTCCCAGAAGCACTCGAAGTGCTGGCCCATCTCCCTGCCCCCACGAGCAATGAAGCCCTTGTCGGTGTCCCCGGCGCCGTCAAATGAGCCGCCGGGGACGGCGAGCTGTTCCAGGACGGTGATGTTGCACCCCGGCATACGCCCATCGCGGATGAGGAAGGCCGCGGCCAGCAGGGCGCCGATGCCCGAACCCACGAGGTAGGCCCTGCGTTCGGCGATATCGGCCGGCGGCACGGGGTGGTTCTGGGTGTAGAGGCCGAGATTGTTGTGGACGAACGGGTTCCCGTCCGGTGAGACGGGGTAGGTCCGCTGGTAGGTGCGCTCGGTTCTTGTCATGGTCTCCTCCTGGGAGCAGCCGGATGTCATTTGTCGACGTGTCCGTGAACGCCAGCGCGGCGACGGTCGGCAGGTACGGGCACTCACACTGTAGGCCTGCCTCCTGGTTCTCGACCCGCCGCCGCAGCGCCTCCGTGAGACCATGTCGCCATGACGGCCCCCGCACTGAACGCGATGCTCGACGCCCTCATCCCGGCTGACGATCCCGAGCGCGTCCCCGAGCCCGAGGAGGTCTACCTGGCCTTCTCCCAGTGGGCGGAGACGACCGGCCGTCCCCTCTACCCGCACCAGGATGAGGCGCTGTCAGAGATCCTTCAGGACCGCCACGTCATTGCCGCCACCCCGACCGGTTCGGGCAAGTCGATGATCGCGCTGGCCGCCCATACCGCATCTCTGGCCCGCGGGGGCCGCTCCTACTACACGGCCCCTCTCAAGGCCCTGGTCAGTGAGAAGTTCTTCGAGCTGGTGCGCCTGTTCGGGGCGGATAACGTCGGTATGGTCACCGGGGACACCTCCATCAACGCCGCCGCCCCGATCATCTGCTGCACCGCGGAGATCCTGGCCAACCAGTCCCTGCGCGAGGGCGAGGACATGGATGTGGACTGCGTCGTCATGGACGAGTTCCACTACTACGCCGACCCTCAGCGCGGCTGGGCCTGGCAGGTGCCCCTCCTGGAGCTGCCCCAGGCGCAGATGGTGCTGCTGTCGGCCACGCTGGGCGACGTCTCCTTCTTCGTGCGGGACCTGCGCGAGCGCACGGGTCGCGAGGTGGCCGTCGTCGACGACGCCGTGAGGCCGGTTCCCCTGGAGATGGAGTACGTCGTCGAGCCGATCGGCGAGCTCCTTCAGCGCCTGGTGGGTCAGGACAAGGCTCCGGTCTACGTCGTCCACTTCTCCCAGAAGGAGGCGATCGAGCGCGCCACCTCCCTGCTGAGCGTGGACCTGGTGCCTAAGTCCCGCAAGGCGGATGTGGCTCGGGCTCTGGGTGACTTCCGCTTCGGCGGCGGTTTCGGAGCCACGCTCTCTCGGCTGCTGCGCGCCGGTATCGGCGTGCACCACGCGGGCATGCTGCCGCGCTACCGGCGGCTGGTGGAGCGCCTGGCCCACGAGGGCCTGCTGTCCGTCATCTGCGGCACGGACACGCTCGGGGTGGGGATCAATGTGCCGATCCGCTCGGTGGTCATGACCTCGTTGGTGAAGTTCGACGGTTCCAAGGAGCGTCACCTCACCGCTCGTGAGTTCCACCAGATCGCAGGGCGGGCGGGGCGTGCCGGTTTCGACACCCGCGGCTACGTCATCGTCCAGGCCCCCGAGCACGTCATCGAGAACGCCAAGGCACTGGCCAAGGCCGGCGACGACGAGCGCAAGCGCCGCAAGATCGTGCGTAAGAAGGCCCCCGAGGGGCGCGTCAACTGGACGGACAAGACCTTCGAGCGGCTGCGCGACGCGGCCCCGGAGACACTGACCAGCCAGTTCCAGGTCACCACCACGATGGTGCTGAACCTCATGGAGCGCGTCGGCGACCCGGTGGCGGCGATGGCGGGCCTCCTGGAGCGCGCGCACGAGCCCGAGGGCCAGCGGCGCCGGCACGTGCGCCGCGCTCTGGAGATCTACCTGTCCCTGCGCACGGCGGGCGTTGTCACGCACGTCTCCAGCGCCCAGGCCGCCGCCGACGGGCGTCCCCGGCTTCGTCTGGCCGTGGATCTGCCGGCTGACTTCGCCCTCAACCAGCCTCTGGCGCCCTTCGCGCTGGCAGCCATGGATCTGCTGAACGTGGATGCCCCGGAGCACACGGTCGATGTCGTCAGCATCGTCGAGGCGACCCTGGACGACCCGCGCCCGCTGCTCTACGCCCAGCAGCGCGCCGCCCGCGGGGAGGCGATCGCCGCGATGAAGGCCGAGGGGATGGACTACGAGGAGCGCATGGCCGCTCTGGAGGAAGTGACTTGGCCCCAGCCCCTGGCCGAGCTGCTCACTCCCGCCCTGGAGATGTATAAGCAGGCCAACCCATGGATCGCCGAGCACGAGCTGGCGCCGAAGTCGGTGGTGCGCGAGATGGTGGAGAACGCGATGACCTTCTCCGACCTCATCTCCCGCTACGATCTGGGGCGCAGCGAGGGCGTGGTGCTGCGCTACCTCACCGACGCCTACCGCGCGCTGCGCCAGGTCGTGCCCGAGGAGCACCGCACGCCCGAGGTCACTGAGCTCATCGATTGGCTGGGTGCCCTCGTGCGCGCCGTCGACTCCTCCCTGCTCGATGAGTGGGAGGCGCTCGGCCAGGTCCAGGCGGGCAAGGCGGGCGAAGTCGCCGGCCTGCTCGATGGCGACCGTCCCGGCGCGGACGACTCATCCGGGGTGGAGCGGGCCTTCGGCGCAGGCGAGGACGGGACGGTGGCCTTCACCCGCAACCGTCACGCCTTCCGGGTCGCGGTGCGCCGGGAGATGTTCCGGCGCGTCGAGCTCATGGCGCGTGACGACGTCGAGGCCCTGGGGCGCCTGGACGCCTCCTCCGGCTGGGGCGAGGACCGCTGGGACGAGGTACTAGGCCGCTACTGGGACGAATACGACTGGATCGGCACGGACACCTCGGCCCGGGCGATCTCGCTGGCGCCGCTCGATGAGGCCCCCGATGAGACGGCACTGGCCGCTGCCGGGGTCAGTGAGCGCCTGCGCGACGCCCTGGAGGCCTCCGGGCGGCAGGTGTGGCTGGCCACGCAGGTTTTGGAGGATCCCGATGGCGACCACGACTGGCGCCTGACGGCCCTGGTGGACCTGGCCGAGTGCGACCGGGACGAGCGCGCGGTCGTCCACCTGCTGTCCGTGGGGCCGCAGCAGGGCTAGCCCGTCTCCTCGGCGGCGGTTTCGGACCTGACCGGCTGACGCAGGACGGTCTTCATCTTCTCCGGCGCCACGCGCCTGGGGTCGCTGAGGTAGATCTCGTGGTGCGGGCCGTTCCAGGTGAGCCCGAGTCTCGGCATGACCTCGTCGTGCAGACGCGCCAGAGTGGGGGCCTCATCGTCGTAGGTGCCCACGTGGAGGATCTGCAGCGACCTGCCCTCGGCAAACCGGAGTTCTCGGAGCTCACCGATCGGCAATTCGGGCTTCTTACGCAAGGCCTGATAAAGGCCCTCGTCGACGTCCTGCGACGAGACCGCGTCAGGCAGCGGGATCATCATGGTCCAGTCCCATTCTCCCTTGTCGCGGGCGATGAAAGCGGAGTTGTCGGCGCTCGTCCACAACCCCTCGAGGGGCCCGACGACGAAGTCGTCACCAGTGCGCTTTTTCAGGGCGGAGCGGATCGCGTAGGCGCCCGCGTACAGTGCCTGGATCGCGGCGGCGTAGGCGGGCGAGGTGTTGGGGTCGCCGTGGCCGTCGATGGCCAGGTAGGTCATGGCCGGTACGTCCACCTCCGTGAAGTCGGCCGCTGCCGGCTGATACAGGTCCTTGCGGTCTTTCTTGATGTCAGTCCTCATCACTGTCTGCTTTCTTTAGAAGGGTGCGGGTCCAGGTGAGATCCGCTTCCTGGCGCAGGATCTCGTAGTCGAAGATGGCCAGGGCGTGCTCCTGATCAACTTGCGCGCGCAGCCCGCGCAGCTGGTCGAGCCTCTCCTGGAGCGCCTCGGCGCGTTGTGACAGCGAGGCCATGAGCTCGGGGGCGCTGAGCCGGGGATAGGCGCAGATCGCCGGGAGCACGCCCGCGGTGGGCGGGGCCGGAGTGAGGACTCGTTCACTGGAGGCCTCGCTCAGCTCACGCCAGCCGGCGTCGGTGATGCGAAAGACGGTGCGGCGTCCTGTGGAACCGTCGTCGGGTTCGACGAGCCCTCGTTCTGCCAGTCGTTTCAGAACGTAGTAGACGGAGGAGAAGGCCAGGGAGGTCCACTGGCGGTAGCCGCGCTGCTCGATGGTCCGATCGAGGTCGTAGCCGTGGCGCGGCTGCTCGGCAAGAAGCGAGAGAACAACGATGTCGGCGTCGGAGGTCATACTCTTACTCTAGCACTAGAGTAACGGTGGGCAAACCGATCCTCCCGCATCTCAGGGGGTCGCTCGAGCCTAAGGCGGCTGCCCTACGCGCTTAAGGCGTGGGCCAGCTCGCGGATCTGTGCCGGGCGGGTACGGCAGCAGCCGCCGATGAGTCGAACCCCGGAGGCGCCCCAGGAGGGCGCCAGGGCCGCGAGCCCGTCCCCTTCTTCCCCGGCCTTCCACGTCTTGGTCGCCGGGTCGTAGAGATCGCCTGAGTTCGGATAGGCCACCAGCGGTTTGGTAGTGGCCTCGCGCAGAACCGGCAGCGCCCGGGCAACGACGTCGGGGGCCACGCAGTTGACGCCGACAGCGACGACCGTCTCCTGATCGGCGGCCCAGGCCGCCGCCTCTGCGAGCGGGGTGCCGTCGGCCAGGTGGGCGCCATCGGGCCGAACCTGGAAGGAAACCCAGCATTCGGATTCGGCAGCGAGATCCTCGACCGCGCCGACCAGCGCCTGCGCCTCGTCCAGGCGCGGCAGGGTCTCCAAGGCGAACAGGTCGATCCCCTCCCCCGCCAGCATCTCGATACGGGGCAGGTGCACGTCCCGGAATACCGGGGCGTCAAGGGCTCCGACATCGTAGACGCCGGTGTACTCGCTGCCGTCGGCCAGGTAGGCGCCGTAGGGCCCGAGTCCCCCGGCGATGAGCAACTGCGCCTCGGGGTGCTCCGCCTCGAAGCGACGAGCGGCTTCCCCGGCGAGACGGGCCCCGGCCGCGATGACCTCCCGGGCGCGGTGAGCGTCATGCCCCGCCCGCAGCAGGGCCGGAAGCGTTGCCTGGTAGGTGTTGGTGGTGATGACGCGGGCACCGGCCTTCAGGTAATCGGTATGAACCTGGCGCACGGCCTCGGGGGCAGTGGTGAGGGCGAGGGCCGACCACAGTGGGTCATGGGTGTCGACGCCGCGGGAGTCCAGCTCTGTGCCCATCGCCCCATCCAGGACGACTGGGCCGCGAGACAGAAGATCGGACAGCCGGACCGGATTGCGCTCCAAGGACGTGGTGGATGCCGAGGACGTTCGCATTGCGACACGGTATCGGATGGTTCCCGGAGGTACCGGTAGCGTCCCGATCATGGCTCCCGTAGAAGAATCTCGTGAGGCGGCCAGCACGTCGGCCGCCTCGCCAGCCGGCGCCCCCGACAGACAAGGCCATATCACGGCGTTGGAGCGCCGCATGAATCGGCGTCATCTCATGATGATCAGTTTTGGTGGAGTCATCGGTACGGGGCTGTTCCTGTCCACCGGTTACACGATCAATCAGGCCGGTCCGCTGGGAACTGTGCTGGCCTACTCCATCGGCGCCGTCATCGTTTACCTGGTCATGATGTGCCTGGGGGAATTGAGCGTGGCGATGCCCTTCACCGGAGCCTTTCACGTCTATGCCCGTCAGTATCTGGGGCCCGCCACCGGGTTCGTGACCGCCGTGCTGTACTGGCTCACGTGGACGGTGGCCTTGGGAAGCGAGTTCACCGGCGCCGCCATGATCATGTACGGCTGGTTCCCGGGCGTTCCCGTGTGGGTGTGGGCTGCCGCCTTCATCACCCTGGTCCTGGTGCTCAACATGGTCTCTGTCAAGGTCTTCGCCGAGGCGGAGACCCTGCTGTCGGGGATTAAGGTGGTTGCGATCATCCTGTTCATCGTTCTGGGCACGGCCGCGATCATCGGCCTGCTGCCCTACGAGGGCCATCGCGCGGCGCTGGGACTGACGAATCTGTACAGGGACGGGCTCTTCCCCAACAGCTTCGGCGCCGTTTTCACCACGATCCTGGCGGTCAACTTCGCCTTCTCCGGGACCGAGCTTATCGGCATCACGGCGGGAGAGGTGGAGGACCCGGGAACCACCATCCCCCGGGCGATCCGTGCGACGCTCGCCCGCCTGGTCATCTTCTTCATCGGCTCGATCGTCATCATCGCGGCGTTGATCCCCTGGAAGGAGGCCGGAGTCGAGGAGAGTCCCTTCGTGACGGTCCTGTCCAGGATCGGCGTGCCCTACGCCGGGGACCTCATGAACGTCGTCATCCTGGCCGCCATCCTGTCCGCGGCGAACTCGGGCCTCTACGCCTCGACCCGCATGCTGTGGTCGCTGGCCAACGAGGGCACTCTGCCCAAGGTCCTGGCCCGTACCAACCGCTTCGGGGTGCCGGCACTGGCGATGGGCCTGTCCATGGTCGGCGGGCTCGCAGCCCTGCTGACCTCGACTTACGCGGCATCCACGGTCTACCTGGTCCTGGTGTCCGTCTCGGGGCTCGCCGTCGTCCTGGTGTGGGTGGTCATCGCCGCCTGCCACCTGTCCTTCCGACGGCGCTGGGTCGCCGGGGGCCGCAGCCTTGACGACCTGGCCTACCGGGCTCCCGGGTACCCCTGGGTGTCGATCGCGGCGCTCACGCTGTCGGCGGCATCCTGCCTTCTCATCGTCTTCGACTCCGAACAGCGGCCGGCCCTGGGAATCACCGCCGCATTCCTGGTGGTCTGCTACGTCGGTTACTGGGGGGCCAACCGTCGGATCGGCCTTTGAAAGCGGGCTGCCGGATGCGCCGCCGTTCTGGAAGGCCTTAGCTGGACTCGACGATCTGCTTGCCGAAGGGGAAACAAGTGACCGGGATGAGCTTGATGTTGGCCACGGCTAGCGGTATCCCGACGATAGTGATGGCCTGTGCGGCTGCGGTGGTGACGTGGCCGATGGCCAGCCAGAGCCCGGCGACAAGGAACCAGATGACGTTGCTGATCCCGCTCATAGCACCTGCCCCGGGCGCGGGCACCACCTCGCGCCCGAAGGGCCACAGCACGTAGGAGGCGATGCGGAAGGAGGCGACGCCCGCGGGGATCGTGACGATGAGCAGGCAGGCGATCAGGCCGAAGAGGAGGTAGCTGAGGAAGAGCCAGAACCCGCCGAAGACGACCCAGATGATGTTGAGCAGTGTGCGCATGAACCGGCTCCCTTCACCGTTCCCGGTCGCCGGGGCGGCGACCCGCCAGAAGGATACCCGGACCTGGCGAGCATGGCGCCGGGCGGCTCACCACAGGACGCGCTGGGCGATGGCATCGGCGAAGTTGTCCAGCGCCTCCGGGGCAGCCCCCAAATAGAGGCCCGCGTCGATCAGTGAGACCTCCATGAGGTAGAAGCCGCCCCGACCGTCTCCGACGACGTCGACGCGGTTGAACAGCAACTGTATGTCGCGCCCGGAGACCTCCTTGATAAGCGCATGGATGGCCTTGCGCACCCGCTCGCCCCAGAGCCACTCCTGCTCGCTGGGCTCCCGCGCGGTGACGATCTCCTCATGGATCTCATCAGTCGATTTAAAGGACGGGTGGAGCATCGGAGCCTTCTCCACCGCATGGGAGAGCACCCCGTTGAAGTAGACCAGGGAGACCTCGCCCTTGCGGTCCACCTCCTCCAGGTACCGCTGGACCATAACGGTCCGTCCGCGGCGCAGGTGGTGCATGGCATCGTTGATCGCGGCGGACCGGGAGGAGGCGTCGGTGGCGGTGTAGCGTCCCGTTCCGCGCCCGCCCGAGGAGATGGCCGGCTTGACGACGAAGTCGCCGTGAGCGGGGAAGCGCGTGTGGACCTGGTGCTTGGAGTAGCCCGCCTCCGGCTCCAGCCAGGCCGTCGGAATCATGGGCACCTCCCACTCGCCCAGGCGAGTGAGGTAGTGCTTGTCCGAGTTCCAGGCGACGACGTCGGGATGGTTGGTCAGCCTGGGCACCGAGCGAGCCCACTGGAGGAAGTTGGAGTAGTTGCCCTTGGCGGCGTAGTCGCGGACGCTGCGCAGCACGACCGTGCCGGACTGGCCCCAGTCGACGTCGGGATCGTTCCATACGGCGATCCTCGGCTCGATGCCGCGCGCACGCAGAGCATCGGGCAGGCCGCGGTCGTCGTCGTCAAGCTCTGGGAAGTCGGCGCAAGTCGCCAGCGTCACGATCGGGTCGCTCATGTGGCCCACGCTACCGCGCAAGGCGGCTCGGCGAGAGCCGCCGGCATGTGACGCCCAACCGCACCCGTGCCCACACGAAGCAGAGCCCCTGATCGGGCCGATCGGGGGAACGCACACGAGCGGGTGCCACAATGTTGGGATGACCGCCGCCCCCCGCAAACCACTCAGAACTGCCAATCAGCGCTACTGGGCGTCGATGGCCTCCATCGTCGTCGTGACCATCATCGTCGCGGGCCTGCTCGCGGGGACGGTCTCCCTGCTCACCGGCGCTCGTGCGGGTCGCAGCAGCGTTTGGGGCGGGATAGTGGTCGCCCTGGTGATGCTGGCGGGCTGGACCCTCGGCACTCGCGTGCGCGATCGCAAGAAACTCGATCTGCCCCTGTGGCGCCGCCTCGATGAGGAACAGACGGTCACCTTGAACCAGTACCGACAGTGGTCGCGTACCGGCCGTATCGAGGATACGACGGCGAACGGGAGCTCTATGAGCGGCAAGGACGGGCGAGCCAGGAAAGCAGGCCGAAGCCGGTCGGCCAAGGCGCCGCCGAAGACGCGCCCGCAATCCACGGCGTCGAAACGGGACCGCATCCGCGCCGCCGATGTCCGCCGTCGCCGGCAGGATCGAGAGAACCGCCCGCCGAGCTGAACGAGGCAGCCCCCCGGAAGACTCGAAGCTAACTGCACCCGCCCGAGAGCCCCTGAGACTTGCCACACAATAGGCTGGTTTCGTGGATTCCGGCTGGACGAGTCCCTCCTCCATCCGTAAAGTATTCCTCCGTCGCCCGGCGAATGCACGTCAAATGACATCGTTGTGGTGAAGCACCGCTAGCTCAATTGGCAGAGCAGCTGACTCTTAATCAGCGGGTTCAGGGTTCAAGTCCCTGGCGGTGTACGGCTCTTCCGCCTCATCAGGACGGGAAGCATCGGCCGTCACAGGCCGAGCACCGCTAGCTCAATTGGCAGAGCAGCTGACTCTTAATCAGCGGGTTCAGGGTTCAAGTCCCTGGCGGTGTACCACGAGGGGCGACTGCGTACTCGGGATGGTTCCGAGGCGCTACAGCACAAGCACGCAGGCGATCAGTCCGCGCCCGCCTGCGGCATGGGTCTGAGATACGCTCGAAATCCGCTGTCTCGTCGACTCCCGCTCCCCTCGCGAACACAGTGCGGCCGTCCGAATCGGCCGCGCCGCCAGAAGTCTTTGCCCGCAGAACATCGGTGTACAGGTATGCCTGATCGCACCGCCCGCTGCGGCCAGGCCCTCATGGGCCGACGACGTCGAAGGAAGTCGAGGGAATACGTATGACACACAGCATTCACACCACTACCGCACTGACCGCCGAGCCAGCGGCCGGTGCCCCCGAGGCCCATGATGGTGCCGACCGCGAGCTCTTCGCCGCGCGCGTCGAGCTCGCCTCGCTGGGAGCAACCGCCTCACCGTCCCGGCTTGAGCGTGCGCTGGAACGTCTGGACGCAGCTCAGAGGGCATCCCAGCAGTCGCTCTCCCGGGCCGCCTGATCGGGGCGCGGCGCACAAGATAGTTGATTCGATGAGGTCGGGGCTCGCTGCGGCGCGCCCCGACCTCATCATTCGGTTCGCCGCCACCGTCCTCGCGATGATGCCGAACCGGGCTGCCAAAGGTTCCGGACAATGCGATGGAACTGAGAACAACGTTCGCCAGATCACGAAACTAACTCACCGAATCCACTGCCGAAGGCACCGGGAACGATGCGAGGATGAGAGCATCCGCCCAGGCTCCCAAGGAGGACCTATGACCCAGCTCGCCGTCGGTGACCACGCCCCGGAATTCTCCCTGCTCGACCAGGACGGCCGCTCCGTGGCCCTCAACGACCTTCTCGCCGGCACGGACAAGGGCGTCATCGTCTATTTCTACCCCAAGGCCAGTACTCCGGGCTGCACCAAGGAGGCCTGCGACTTCAGGGACTCCATGGAGGGGCTCAAGGCGGCCGGCTACGCCGTCGTCGGCATCTCCCCTGACCCGGTGAGCGCTCAGGCCAAGTTCGCCAGCCGCCACGACCTGCCCTTCCCCCTGCTGTCGGACGCCGACCACGTCGTGATGGAAGCCTGGGGCGTATGGGGCGAGAAGAAGAACTACGGCAAGGTCTACACGGGCGTCATCCGTTCGACCGTGGTGGTGGCGCCCGACGGAACCGTGACGCTGGCCCAGTACAACGTCCGGGCGACAGGGCATGTCAAGCGTCTACGGGCTGCGCTCGGCGTTGATTGAAGAGCCGGTCACCCGGCAGGCCCCGTGGCCCCGGAGACGCTGAACTCGGCTCCCTTCAGTACGGGCGCGGCGGCCGCCGTATTCGGAAGTTCGCGCTGGAGTCGGTAGAGTGGATGCGTTGCAGCGCGAGTGGCGGAATTGGTAGACGCCCCAGGTTTAGGTCCTGGTGCCTTCGGGCGTGAGGGTTCGAATCCCTTCTCGCGCACAAATATATGGACCCGACGTCGTTATGCCGTCGTCGCGGCACACAAGGCCCTGATGGTTGCGGGACTATCGCCCCGGTCCGTTCCAGCCGTCGCTTGCCCGACTACCGCCGTAGTACCGGTACGCCTGTTGGAGCACTACGCCCTGGGGCCGCCTCCGGAACTGATCTGCTCCCCGAAGAACTCGGCGATGTCCGTCCAACGCGCGGACTCGTTGACAACATAGGACTGGCCGGAGCGCCGTTCCAGACGCAGCCCTCCGGGAGTGACGACCAGCCGGCTGCGACGGAGGATCTTCCTCACCACGACGGGGATTCCGACGACACCGAAGAAGACGACACCCGCAATCCCGCCCACCATGAATTGAAGCGAGGAGTCCGACTGGTTGGCGAGTGTGAGCAAACCGACGCTCAGCACGGTGAAGACGACACATCCCAGGAGCATTCCCCACTGACGGGAGGGAGACTCTGGAACTACCAGCACGTCGGTACTACGCAGCTGCTCGGTCTGTCGACTTACTCGATCAGCATCGATACCCATGACTCGTCCACACCTCCTGTGACGCGAGATCATCTACATTCAACTCACCCTACGATGAGCACGCGTCCGGGCACAAGGAAACAACTCTCCAGCCCTATCGACACCGCGATGCCGCTAGAAGCAAAAGGCCACATCGAACAAGGAGGCTTAAATCCTTCTACACCCATTCCGGACCTGACAGACTCTACAGAATCTACAAAGAGGTTGAATAGGTTACTCAGCCAGGAACTCCGCTTCGATCGATGCACTCATGCGAACATCCTCCGGCGTGAACTGGTAGGCGTCAGAAGAGGCCTTCCCGTATCCCGCCCCTCCGCCGCCCCGACTGGCCACAACACTTGACATTCCACCAGCAGTATTTTTCTCCAGAAAACCCTCATCCGCAACAGTCTTGACGGAACTGACGTGCAGGCCGAGAGCAGAAGCATACTGTTCCGCCTTGTCTTTTGCTGAGCGCACCGCCTTTTGACGCAACCAGGTCTCGAGTTCCTTCTTGCGACGCTCAGTCACCGACCACTCTATCGTCCAAACACGCACCCCTTTAAACGCCAGCACGGAATTCATCCACGCCCCCATGCGGGAGAAATCGCAGAACTTCACCTTCACACCGACCTCTTCGGAGAATTTGACGCCGTCATCATCCTTCCATGACCACGTGCGGGCTTTCGATACGGCGAACCATGTGACAGGGCCTTCTTGCTTATCATGCAATGACTCTATCTGCGCCCGCACCTGGTGCAGCACGTCAGACACTTGAGCGCGCACATGTTCGCGGTTCAGCCCTGTGCCCCTCACATCCAAGTGGACTGTGGCCCGCTGGGGCGGTTCGTAGTGATCGACACTTTCCCTGACGAAGATGTTTGTCACCATGCTCAGCTTCTTCCGATCAAGAACGATGATTTCAAGAGGCGTCGGTCTGTCGAAAGATCTACTGCTCGTGCTGGACGACCTCGAAGCCGAGGACCTCCACGCTCATGCCCCGGCGCTTGTCGTCCTCGTGCCCACCGGTAGGCCGCGCCGCCTGCCAGCACTCGTAGTCCTCTCGCGTCCGCCACCTGGTCACCACGAAGTAGCGGCCCTCGCCAACGACTGGGCGCAGCAGCTCGAAGCTCTGGAAGCCCTGCGAGGCATCAACACCGCGCTTGCGCGCGGCGAAACGCCTCTCGATCTCCTCCTGGGCGCCCTCGGGGAAGGTCAGCGCAGTGATGTTGACATAGGTCATGGTGTTCTCCTCGTTCTTCAACTCGGCTCCGTGCTGGAACAGATGGTGCAACGAACGCTACCGGCCAACCGCCGCCTCGCACCATGGCCGCCGGTACCCCAAGACGCAGAGGCCGCTCCGGAACCGAGACACGGCCGGGTAGCCTGGCCCCATGACAACCGCCCCGTTGACCCGCAAGGACGGCCGCGCCGTCGACGAGCTTCGCCCCGTGACCATGACCCGCCACTGGCTGGACCACGCTGAGGGATCGGTTCTGGTGACATTCGGACGCACCCGCGTCCTGTGCGCCGCATCCTTCACCGAGGGCGTTCCGCGCTGGCGCAAAGGCAGTGGTGAGGGTTGGGTGACCGCCGAGTACGCGATGCTGCCCCGGGCCGGATCTGAGCGCTCGGGCCGTGAGTCCGTGCGCGGCAAGGTCGGCGGCCGCACCCATGAGATCTCCCGTCTCATCGGCCGCAGCCTGCGCGGCATCATCGACGTGTCCGCACTGGGCGAGAACACGATCGCGTTGGACTGCGATGTCCTGCAGGCCGACGGCGGCACCCGCACCGCAGCCATCACCGGCGCCTATGTGGCCCTGGCCGACGCCGTCGCCTGGGGCACCGAGCGGGGGCTCATCAAGACCCGCTCCGGTAGACCGGTGCTGTCCGACTCCCTGTCCGCCATCTCGGTGGGGATCGTTGACGGCGTGCCCTGCCTCGACCTGCCCTATGAGGAGGACGTCCGCGCCGAGACCGACATGAACGTCGTCCAGACCGGGGACGGCCGGTTCATCGAGGTCCAGGGCACCGCCGAGCACGCCCCCTTCGACCGCTCCGAACTGGGAGCACTGCTCGACCTGGCCGCCTCCGGCAACGCCCAGCTCTCCGTGCTCCAGCGTCGAGCTCTGGCCGGCCCCAGTGGGGAGCCCTTCACCGTGTCCTCCTCGGAGTTCTCCACGGACCCGAACGCCCCCGAACCTCACTGATCACGGGGGCATGCTCCATGAACGCATTTTCTTCCGCCGATGCCCTCCCGGTTATGGACGAAGGCGGGGTACCCATCGGGGCCCGGCTCGTCCTGGCAACCCATAACGCCGGAAAACTGGCCGAGCTGAGGCAGATCCTTGAACCGCTCGTACCGGGCCTGGATCCCGGCGCCGTCATCTCGGCAGCCTCGCTCAAGGTTCCAGAACCAGTGGAGGACGGGCTGTCCTTCACCGACAATGCTCTTGTCAAGGCCCGGGCACTTGCCCTGGCCACCGGACTGCCGGCGGTCGCCGATGACTCGGGGCTGTGTGTGGATGTGCTGGGTGGAGCGCCGGGGATCTTCTCGGCCCGCTGGAGCGGGCGGCACGGTGACGATGCGGCCAACCTCCGCCTGCTTCTGGATCAGCTCGCCGATGTTGTCGATCCGCATCGGACGGCGCGGTTCACGTGCGCCGCGGTCCTGGTCCAGCCCGGCTCCGACGGGCTATCGGAGCAGGTCACCGCGATCGAGGGTTCCATGGAGGGACGGCTCGCGCGTTCCCCCCGGGGCGATGGGGGCTTCGGATACGACCCGATCTTCGTGCCCGTCCAGGAGGACGGGCCGGCGGGTCGGGGCCGCACCACCGCCCAAATGGCGCCTGAGGAGAAGCACGCCATCTCCCACCGGGGCCAGGCATTCCGCGACCTTGCCCCGATCCTGGCGGAGATCCTGAGCCGGTGAGTTCGGACGTCCTGTCAGTAGTGCGTCACCACAGTGGTGCCGATCTCGGACCACTGCCAGATCGCCTGAGCGTCCGCCACCGGGATGTTGATGCATCCGTGTGAGGACTCGTCCGTGCCGATGCCGAACTCCTTGACCCAGGGAGCACCGTGGAGGGCGTAGCTCTTGTGCCAGTAGCTCACCCAGGGAACGCCTCGTTCGCAGTAGGGCCATTCGGGAGTGCATCCCATGTCCTGCGCCCGGTGGCGCAGGTAGATCTTGTAGGTGCCGGTCACGGTCTCGTGCCCAACGCCACCGTGGTTGATGAGGATCGGCCCGTAGACGACCTTCTGCCCCTCGTAGGCGGTCAGCGTTGAGTCGGTCAGGTTGACGTCGATCCACTTCTCCCCCTCCTTGGCCTGGTAGGCGAAGCGCTCCGGCCCGCTGGGCACCACCCGGTTCTCGGTGGAGTGGGGAACCTCGTTCCAACTGATCTCCTGGCCAAGGCTCCTGCCCTGACCGAGCCCCTGGGCGAGCGCCGCCGTCACCTCCTCGATATTGCCCGCCCGTCTTCCGGCCTTGCCAGGGCGGGCGAGCTGGAGCACTGTCCCGGATGAGTCGACGTCGTTGATGGCGTTGACCGGACTGCGCTCCGCCTCCGCGGTCAGTGAGGAAACCCAGGCCTTGACTCTGTCCTGCGAGACCATGGGCACAATGCGATCCTCCTTGATGGGGAAATCGATCCAAGAGGCCTTCTGAGCCCTGGTAGCCGTGTGCGCGGCGGCGTCGACCGTTACCGAGAGCTCGGCGTCCAGCAGTGCGGTTGCCGATCGTGCCACCTCGCTCGCCTCCTCGGCGCTCACCGTGGGCTCGGTCCGGCGGATCGACAGCGGCGCCGTGTGATCGGAGAGCTTGCGCACGGCGGCATCGAGGGCCGAGTCCAGGTCATCGGGGTCGATGCCGTCACCTGATCTTCCGGGTGAGGCGGTGAAACCACCGCCGTCTTCATCCCAAGCCACTGTCGGCTCAACCGCGTGATCGTGCAGCGTGCTGCTCAGCTGGGATACCAGCGCGGCACGGGCTTCCTCGTCGATCGTGTACCGCACCGTCACCTCCCGCTTCCTGACGATGCCGCGTAGGTGGGCCATCGGCGATCCGGCTCCGGACACGGCGGCCTCCGCGGTCGCCTGGGCGTCGACCCGGGCGATCTGGGAGATCGGAACGGTGGTGGAGGTTCCTTTGACGTTCAGCGTCAGTGAGGCTGATGCGGCCCTCTGGGAGACGAGCGCGATCAGGGTCTGCCGGTCCATTCCGGACACGTCCTGTCCCATGAGCATGGTGCCTCGTGGAGCCCGCCCCTCGTGCCGGTGCGCATAAGTGAGGAATCCGCCCACTCCTCCCATGATGAGGGCGACGGCAACCAGAGCGCCGATCCACCGATGTGATCGACGCTGCTTGGAGGAGTGGTGCATGGCGTCAAGGTATGAACGGCCGGGTTGCCACCCCGTAAAGAGAGCGCCCCGGAGTCGGAAGGAGTCGAGGGGCTACCCTTGGCAGAGACTAACGCCCGTCCTGCTCCTGCTCGGCGAGGCGCCGTTCCAGCGATTTGGGGATCAGGGAATCGTGGGCGCGCACGTAGCCGTAGAGCCATCGCCATCCTCCCAGGAACACCAGGAGGAAAGTCCCTGTCATCACCGCCCAGGAAACCACGGCCGCGCCGTCGTCGAACGCTGCTGTCAGGTAGCGCAGCGCGGTCCAGGTCACCCAGACGAGTCCCACGACGATGAGCCCCTCGGGTAGCGCCATCTCCAGATGATCGGGGTGACGACGTCGGAGGAACCAGGTAGCGCCCCAGGCGATGACCACCGCCACAGCCACCTGCCACAGCGCGGTGACGACCTGCCCCATCGTGTGCGTCGAGGCGGCGCTGAACAGGGCCACGAGCGCCACGGCCACAAAATCCGCAGGAATCACCAGCCACCAGCGAGTCCGCCGGTCCCGGATCCAAGGACAGTCCGTCCCGTCGGGCAGAGCCGGGGTGAAGGAGATCGTCCGCTGCTTTGGGGGGCGGTCCTGCCCGCCGGAGCTCACAGCTCCCAGACGGCGTCCGCCGTCGCCGCCTCCAACGGGCCCGAGTAGACGGATGCGGCTTCCTTGAGGGGCACGGCTGGATCGGTCCAAGGCTGGATGTGGGTGAGGACCAGGTGGCCCGCACCGGCCTGGGCGGCCAGTTCCCCGGCGCGACGACCGGTCATGTGCATTCCGCCCACCGTGTCACGGCCCTCGACGAAGGCCGCCTCAGCCAGGAGGAGGTCCACACCCCGGGCCATGTCGCTCATGCTCTGGCACGAGTCGGTGTCGCCGGTGAAGGCCAGGTCGACCCGCCGTGAGGGATCCTCCTCACTCGGCCCCTCGACCCGGTAACCGTAGGCCTCCACCGGATGGAGCGCCTCGAAGGGCGAGATCACCATGGGCCCCACGCTGTAGGACCTGCCGGGCACGGCGGTGACGAAACCGAACTCGGTGGCGTAGCGCTCGGTCGGCGGCACGCCGTCAACACCCTGAAGACGCTCCAGCAGCTCTGAGGGCCCCAGGCAGGCAACCGGCCCCAGCGCCCCGGTCGGCAACCAGCGCCGGTAGACGTGCATTCCCACCAGGTCCACCATGTGATCGGCGTGGCAGTGGGAGATCGCGATGGCGTCGAGCTCGGCGGGATCGAGGTGCCGCAGCAGCTGCCCCATCGATCCCGGCCCGAGGTCCAGCACGATCGAGTAGGTGCGCAGCGCGCCGTCGGCATCGACCCCGTCGGCCTGTACCAGGTAGCAGGACGCCGGGGACTGAGGACCCGACATGGAGCCGGAGCATCCGATAATCGTGAGTCTCATGCAGATCCTTGGAGGGTGGCGGGAAGGGGGGAAACGTCGGACGGCACGACGCGGACGCCCGATTCGGAAGAGGCGAAGGCGATGCGCTCGACGGCGGCGACCTCGGGCCCGAGGAAGCGCCGGGCCAGCACCGAGAAGGCCTCCGGGTCACCGGTGGAGCGGAAGTCATGACGCGGTTCGGGAGCGTCTGATCCGCGAAGGAGGTTCTTGCGGGCCAGTGCCCGGTAGACATCCTTGGCGGTCTCATCGGAGGAGGTCACCAAGGGCACGTCCTCCCCCATCACGTAGGAGATCGGCCCCACCAGCAGAGGGTAGTGGGTGCATCCCAGGATGAGCGTGTCGACACCGGCCGCCTTGATGGGGGCGAGGTACTCCTCGGCGACGTCGAGAACCTCGGCGCCGGTGGTCACGCCCCGCTCGGCGAGCTCGACGAAACGCGGGCAGGCCTGGGAGAAGAGCTCGACGCCGGGGACGGCTTGAAGCGCATCGTCATAGGCGCGCGAGTCGACCGTCCCCCGGGTGGCGATCAAACCAACCCTGCCGTTGCGGGTCACCCGGGCAGCCGTGCGCGCGGCAGGGTGGATCACCTCGATGACCGGGACGCCCCGACCCAGGGTGTAGCGCTCGCGAGCATCGTGCAGGACGGCTGCGGAAGCGGTGTTGCAGGCGATGACGAGCAGCTTGACCCCGCGGTCCACGAGCTCGTCCATGATGCTCAGGGCCAGGGAGCGGACCTCGGCGATGTCTCGGGGGCCGTAGGGGCCGTTGGCGGTGTCCCCGATGTAGAGCACCTGCTCGTGGGGCAGCTGGTCGAGGACGGAACGGGCGACGGTGAGGCCACCGACCCCAGAGTCGAACATCCCGATCGGAGCATCATTCACACAGCGAGACTATGCGGGCCCTGTGCCCCCGAACAGCGCGGATACCAGTGATTCCTGCCACCAGGTGACCATGTCGTAGACGAGTGCCGTACCGCGGTACCACTGCTCGTGAGAAGTCTCGCTCTCAGGGGCCTCCTGGAAGGCGATGTCGTGGACGTGCCCGGCGTCCCGCGCCGACTCGATTCCCAGACGCTGAGCCAGCACAAGGCGGATGTCGTTGATCGCACCGAGCCAGTCCGCCTCCTGTCCCAGTGGCACCAGCACCGTCGCCTCGGGGCCCGATGGCACCCGCAGCTCGGCAACCAGCCGCACCAGGCGGGCGACCTTGTCGCCCCGCAGCCGTGCGCGGGTCAGACTGCTCACCTCCATCGCGGTGATGGGATCCTCGGATGCCTCCGGCAGCAGGACGCCGACGACGGGATCTGTAGTCGGCCGGCCGGCGTGAACGTGATTGGCGGGCGGATCAACGTCGAAGTCGAGAGCCGCCAGGACCTCGCGATCCCGCTCGCTCTCCCCCGGGCGCCCCGGATCGGCATGGGACGACGGCGAAGCGGCGACCGAGTCGTCCGCGTTCTCGTGAGCGGAGTCATCCGCTTGGAGGAGGGCCCTGACCTCAAGAGCTAACCGGGCCAGGATCTCTCGTTCCCAGTCATCGAGGCCGCAGGCCAGTCCCTGGGAGACCCGACGGAAGGCTCGCATCACTGTCCTCCTGCAGCATCGCTCGCGGAGCCCTCGCCGTCGTCGCCTAAAGGCTCGATCGTGGCGCGCAGACCATAGCCGTGCATCGCGGTCACGTCGATCTCCATGCGCTCGCGGGCGCCCCGGGAGACGACGGCGCGGCCGGTGGTGTGCACCTGCATCATGCGAGCCTCAGCCACGGGCAGGGAGAAGCCGAAGTAGGAGTGGAAGACCCAAGTCACATAACTCATCGTGTTGACCGGATCGTCATGAACCACGGTGCACCACAGGCGCTGAGCGCGGGCACGGGACTCCTCCAGGATCTCCGGTTCGGCGACGGGCAGCGAGGCGCTCATGCCACCAGGGTAACGGCGTCCCGGCAGTATGAGGTCGGTGATCCGCCAGTCACCTTCCCAAAAACCACCGATGATTGACCAACGGGGGACCGACGACAGGTGGCCTCCGCTCCGTGCCGCGATAGGTTGTTCCCGTGAACGACTACGCGCCCGCTGCCGAATCCACTGTTGCTTCTACAGCCCCTGTCGACGTGTCCGCGGCTTCCGCAGCCTCGACATCGTTGCTGACCGATATGTATGAGCTCACCATGCTTCAGGGAGCACTGGAGTCCGGCACTGCCCTGAGACGCAGCGTCTTCGAGCTCTTCGGCCGCAGGCTTCCCGCATCACGACGTTTCGGAGTCGTTGCCGGCACCGGTCGGTTGCTGGACGCCATCGAGGCCTTCACCTTCACTCCCGACCAGATCGATTTCCTGCACCGCACTGGGGTCGTCAATGACGAGACTCTGGACTTCCTGCGCAACTACCGCTTCACCGGTACAATCCGAGGCTACGCCGAGGGCGAGTGCTACTTCGCCGGTTCCCCGCTGCTGACCGTCGAGGGTACCTTCGCCGAGGCATGCATCCTGGAGACCCTGGCCCTGTCGATCTACAACTACGACTGCGCCGTCGCCGCAGCCGCATCCCGTATGACGATCGCCGCCCACGGGCGCCCTTGCGTGGATTTCGGCGCCCGCCGCGCCCACGAACTGGCGGCCGTCGCCGCGGCCCGGGCCTCGGTGGTCGGCGGCTTCGTGGGAACGAGCAACCTGGAGGCGGGGCTGCTCTACGGAATCCCCACGGTAGGAACCTCGGCGCACTCTTTCACCCTTCTGCACGATACAGAGGAGGAGGCCTTCGCCGCGCAGGTGGCCAGTCTCGGCCCGGGCACCACGATCCTGGTGGACACCTACGACATCGCCACCGGCGTGGAGCGGGCCGTCAAGGCGGCCAGGGCGGCAGGCGGAGAGCTCGGGGCGGTGCGGTTGGACTCCGGAGACCTGGTGGCCGAGGCCTTCAAGGTGCGCGCTCAGCTCGATTCCCTGGGCGCGACGAGGACGAAGATCACCGTGACCAATGACTTGGACGAGCACGCCATCGCCGCGCTGGGAGCGGCCCCCGTGGACTCCTACGGCGTGGGCACCAAACTCGTCACCGGATCGGGGCGTCCGACTGCCGCGCTCGTCTACAAGTTGGTGGAGCGCGAGGGTGCCGACGGCACCATGGAGGAGGTCGCCAAGTTCTCCTCGGGCGGCAAGTCCACTGTAGGAGGCCGTAAGTGGGCCGGTCGCGTCCTCGCCGCTGGGGGCACAGCGGCCGAGGAGCTGGTGGTCTCCAGCAGCTCGCGCGAGCAGGGACTGGCGGCGCTGGATGAGGCCGGAGCCAGGCCGCTCCAGGTGCTCCTGGTTGATGAGGGCAGGATCATTGAAGAGCATCGCGGCAAGGAGGCTCTGAACGCGGCGGCGGAGCGGCACAGAGCGTCCCGTGCTGAACTGCCCTATGACGCCTGGCGACTGAGCGACGGCGAGTCGGCGCTGTCGACCCGCCACGTCGACCTCAACGGGCGAGGCGCTACCCGGCGCTGAGCCGTCCGAGAGGACACCAGGGCGGATCCACATCCGCACCTGGCCACCTCAGGTGGGTCAGCGCTTGCCGACGAACCAGCGCCGCAGAGTCTGGATGCGCTTCTCGATCTCCTCGGTGGAGGCGGCCGCCACTTCGGGTCCCCCGCACACGCGCCGAAGCTCGTTGTGGACGACGCCGTGCGGCTGGCTCGAGCGGCGGGCCCAGGCGGCCACCAGCTGGGAGAGCTCCTTACGGGCCGCCGCCCGGCGCCTGGCGTCGTCGACACCCGAGTTCTTCCGTCTCTGAGCCGCAGCGGCATCCTGCTTCTTCTGGGAAGCGATCTGCTTGTCCTGGCGCTGGCGCAGCAGAGCGGTCACCTGCTCGGGCTCCAGCAGCCCCGGCAGCCCCAGGTACTCCTGCTCCTCGATGCTGCCGACCATGGCGCCGGTCCCGAACTCGCCGCCGTCGAAGAGGACACGGTCGAACTCGGCCTGACTGTCCATGGCCTCGAAGCCGGGCAGCAGCTCGGCCGAGGCGCTCTCAGTCTTGTTGGCCTCGGCGAGCAGCTTGTCCTCGGGGCTGAACAGGGCATCGTCCTGCGCCGCCGAGTCGGGACGGCGCAGGATGTGGTCGCGGGCCACCTCCATCTCACCGGCCAGAGCCAGCAGGGGCGTGACCGAGGGGAGGAAGACCGAGGCGGTCTCGCCGCGGGCCCGCGAGCGCACGAAGCGCCCGACAGCCTGGGCGAAGAACAGCGGGGTGGAGGTTGAGGTGGCGTAGACGCCCACGGCGAGCCGGGGGACGTCCACTCCTTCGGAGACCATGCGCACGGCCACCAGCCAGCGGTCGGTGGAGGCGGAGAAGGCCTCGATACGGCTGGAGGCGCCGTTGTCGTCGGAGAGGACCACGGTGGGGGCCTGGCCGGTGATGGCGCGCAGTTGCTTGGCATAGGCCCGGGCTTTGGCCTGGTCGGAGGCGATGACGAGGGCTCCGGCATCGGGTACCTGGCGACGCATCTCGGTCAGGCGCTGGTCGGCGGCGGCCAGGACCGCGGGGATCCACTCCCCCGCCGGGTCGAGCGCGGTGCGCCAGGCCTGAGCCTCCATGTCCTTGGTGAGGGGCTCGCCCAGACGGGCCGCGACCTCATCGCCCGCCTTGGTGCGCCACCGCATCTGGCCCGAGTAGGACATGAACATCACCGGGCGCACGACGCCGTCTCGCAGCGCGTCGGAGTAGCCGTAGGAGTAGTCGGCCTGGGAGCGCTTCGAACCGGAGGCGTCCTCCTGGTAGCGCACGAATGGAATCGGGGAGGTATCGGAGCGGAAGGGCGTCCCAGTCAGGGCGAGCCGCCGACGCGCCGGGGTGAAGGCCTCGCGGATCGCGTCCCCCCAGCTCAGGGCGTCCCCGCCGTGGTGGATCTCGTCGAGCACGACGAGGGTACGGGCCTGGTCGGTGCGGGCGCGGTGCAGGTTGGCGTTGGCGGCCACCTGCGCGTAGGTCAGGGCGACGCCGTCGAAGCGCGATCCGAGCGCCCCCTGGGAGTTGGAGTAGGAGGGGTCGATGTGGATACCGACACGGGCGGCCGCCTCGGCCCACTGGTACTTGAGGTGCTCGGTGGGGCAGACGATCGTCACCTTGTGAACGTCACCGGAGCTGAGCAGCTCGGTGGCCACCCGCAGCGCGAAGGTCGTCTTTCCCGCTCCGGGCGTGGCCACGGCCAGGAAGTCCTGGGGCATCGCCTCCAGGTACTGTCCCAGGGCCGCGGCCTGCCAAGCGCGCAGCGACCCGGCCGTTCCCCAGGCGGCGCGACGCGGGTAGGCCGGAGGGAGGTTCTGGGCCGCCGACGTCGAGACTCGCGTCGGGGCGGGGTGGGTCGCCTGGCCGCCGCGGGCGGCGTTCACCGACCGCCTCGCCCGAACGGGAAGCGGGGAAACGGGGGCCCTTGCCACCGTCGGAGTCGCCCCCACTGCGCATCTCCTCGTAGATGGACTTGCAGGTGGGACACACCGGGTACTTCGACGGGTCGCGCCCGGGCGTCCACACCTTGCCGCACAGGGCGACGACGGGACGCCCGGTGACGGCGGCCGCAGCGATCTTGTCCTTGCGGACGTAGTGGGCGAAGCGGTCCGCATCGCCGTCGTCGGTCGACTGGAGCTCCTCGCGCTCCAGGACGGCCGTACCGACGCCCTGCGTGGGCTCGGAGGCCGGGTCGGTCGGAGCTCCGGGCGATCCTGGATCAGCACTGGCGAGGACGTCTGTCATGCCGCCCAGTGTAGGTCGGACGGGGTACAACGGCAGTCGCCCACCCCATTCTGAGTCTGTGGGGAGGCTCTCCCTGAGATGCTCGACGACTCTGTCAGTGCTTGGACGTGAGCCTGCTGGCGGCCGCGGGGTCGACCAGCACCAGGGCGTCGTCGTGGCGCTGCATGACGGTGGCCGGCCACTCGGGGCTCACCTCGCCCTCCACGAGCTGGGCAATGGCCTCGGCCTTGCCCTCTCCGGTGGCGATGAGGACGAGCTTGCGGGCCTCCATGATGGTGGCCAGCCCCTGGGTGATGCAGTGGGTGGGGACCGCGTCGACGTCGCCGTCGAAGAAGCGGGCGTTGTCTCGGCGGGTCTGCTCGTGGAGCTCACCGACGTGCGTGCGCGAGTCGAGGGCGCCACCGGGCTCGTTGAATCCGATGTGCCCGTCGGAGCCGATGCCGAGGATCTGCAAGTCGCAGTAGCCGGCGGCCGCCATCTGCGCCTCGTAGTCCCGGCAGGCCGCCTCAAGATCCTCACTCAGCGCGTCCGGTCCGTGCAGGGCACCGGGACGCATGTCGACGCGGGAGCGCAGGTTGGTCTCCATGAAGGTGGCGTAGCGCTCCGGGTGCCCGGCGGGCAGGCCGACGTACTCGTCGAGCATGAAGCCTGTGACCTCGGCGAAGCTGATGCGTCCGGCGGCGCAGCGAGCGGCGAGCTCATCGTACAGGGGCAGGGGTGAGGACCCGGTGGCGGTCCCCAGTACGGCTGCCGGTTTGTCCGTCAGCAGCGCCTCGATCTCGTCGGCCGCCCGCAGTGCGAGCGCCTGAGCGGAGTCCAGAATGACAAGCTGCACGGTGATGTCCTCTCTGACATAACGACTGGATGTTCTGAGTCTACTGACCTCTGTGAGCCGCTGCATTCTTGAGCGACTTTACAGCAATCCTATCCCGATTTGTCAGAATCGATCAGCCTATGACGGTGTGACCGCCATGATCACACCGGCTGAGCGTGCCCCGACCACGTGTGGATCACTGCAAGAACCTGGGGACCGCGCCGGTCCAGCAGCCGCCCCCCGAAGACAATGCCTCCCCAGAGCGTCAGAGCGCACCAGACGATCCCCAGGCCGAACGCGCCCCACCCCCACCACTGCGAGTCCCAGACGACGCCGTAAATCGCCGCCCCCAGGACGGGTGAGCAGACGGCCAGGAGAACCAGGATCGCCACCATCTGGATGATCGCAGCGAGAAAAGCCGTTCCCGAAGTCCGCGAGCGCATGGGGCTGTCTCCGGGAGCCACCGTCTCGTAGGGCACGAGGACGCTGGTGAGGCAGGACCACGCCAGCGCACAACCGTAGAGGGCCAGACAGGCGCCGGTGACGGCCGGAAGCGTCTCCCAGCGGCCGGTCCACAGACTCATGAGCACCTCGACGGCGAGCAGCATGGGGACCTGCCACAGAGCCGCTCCGACAACCCGTCCCAGGCGGTCGTGCGCTCCACTGATCCCGGCGCTGATATGACTCCACAGCGCGGTGGAGTCCATACCCAGGTCGTCATGGATCGCCCAGCCCACGAACACGGCCAGAGACGGCGCCATGAACAGCAGCATGGCCGGGGCGTGGCCGATGGCGAAGCCGGTCTCCATCCGATGCCCGTCGATGGTGAAGACGAGCCGACTGGAGTTGAGAGCGGGAACCAGGACGAGGACCACCGGCATGAGTAGGACGGCCAGGAACTGGACCAGATACCTGGGATCGGTGCGCCAGTAGCGCAGACTACGGGCCGCCACGGCGGCTGCGGGCCGCGGTATCAGGGAGCCGAGTCTACGGGCCCAGGGGAGGACGTCGATCTGGTCTTCGGCCTGCGGATCACAGTGCCCGTCTGCGCTGTGCGAGGAGTAGGCGCGCGTGCGAGTCTGCGATGTCCCCGGAGAGGTCATCACCCTGCCCACCACGCGTTGCCACAGGGGAAGCAGGGCCGCGGGAATGATCCAGGACCCGACCGTCAGAGCCAGAGCAGGCAGCACCGAACCGCTGGCCATGAGCCCGGGAGCGGTGAAGGCCCAGCCGAAGGGGGTCAGTCCCAGTGCTCGGGCAACGGCTTGGAGCCGCTCGAGGGAGCCGGCGATGTCGTCCCCGATGAGCCTGGGAATGAGGTTGGGAAGCTGCGTGGCCGCCAGGAAGGTCAGGAAGGCGATGATCGCCGTCGTCTCTCGTCCGCGACGGGAGGAGGAGATACCCGCGGCCGTCACTACGATGCGGGAGACGATGACGCAGGTGGCCAGAGCAGCCGGAGCGCACAGCAGCGCCAGAAGCGCCGCTAAGAACCGGCCCGCCACCAGCCAGGTGAGAACCGGGACGAGACAGACGACTGCCGTCAGGCAGCCGGGGATGCCGAGGATTCCTGCGGCCAGCAGCCCGGCGGCCAGCCCTCGGGACGGAGCGGTCCAGGCGGCCATGGCTCGGGGATCCAGGGTTGAGTCGACCCCGGTGACGAGCAGCGGCACCAGCGCCCAGCCGACCACCAGCAGCGCCCCGAGGGAGCCGAGCACCAGCGCAGCCACACGGGGATCGGCGCTCAGCCCCAGCCCGACGGCGCCGGCCAGCACCATGGCGAGGGCTCCCAGCCCGTACAGGACTCCCAACACGGTTCCGACGATGGCCCAGACGTTCTTGGTCAAGGCGTTGAGGGTCAGACGCCATTTCAGCTTGATGAGGGTCGCAACCATGACAGCCCCTCCGTTCGCACCTGGGCCCCCACCAGTTCGGTGAAGCGCTGCTCGAGGTCGGCCCCGGCGGCGACCTGCTCCGTCGTCCCCGCAACGACGACTCGGCCGGCGTTGATAATGGCCACGTGGTCGCACAGGCGCTGCACAGTGGCCATGACGTGGCTGGAGATGACCACGGTTCCTCCGGCAGCGGCGTAGTCCCGCAGAATCGCCTGAATCGTCTGCGCCGAAATCGGGTCAACAGCCTCGAAGGGCTCATCCAGGACCAGGATGGAGGGCGAGTGCACCATGGCGCAGGCCAGGTGAACCTTCTTTCGCATACCCGCCGAGTAATCGGCCACCAGTGTGGTGCCGGCCTCCCACAGCCCCAGAACCTTGACCAGCTCGGTTGCCCGGGGCACGACGACGTCGCGCTCGAGCCCGCGCAGGAGGCCGGAGTAGGTGACGAGCTCAAGACCGTTGAGACGGTCGAAGGTTCGCAGGCCGTCGGGCAGAACTCCCAGAAGAGCCTTGGCCCGTAGCGGTTCGGCCCATACGTCGACGCCGTGGACCAGTGCCCGACCGGCATCGGGACGCAGCAGGCCGGTGGCCATCGACAGGCTGGTTGTCTTCCCGGCCCCATTGGGGCCGACGATGCCGTAAAAGCTGGAGACGGGGATATCGAGGCTCAGCCGATCCACCGCGACTTTGCGATCGAAGGTCTTGACCAGTTCCACCAGCTGGAGCGCCGGTACGGAGGCAGGACTGGGCGGGGCCCCGGCCAGCGCGCCGACTGTGGGAGAGCCGTCGGGCTGATTCTCTGCGGACGTGAAAGCAGACATGTTTCCACTGTAAGAACGTCCGCTTGTTCAGGCCTCCATCGACAGGAGGAGATCGGAGATTCCCGCCTCCTCCCGCGGCACCGTCCCCTGAGCATCATCAGTGACATACCGGCCATGGCATCCTGCGCGAGGATCGAGCACCAGGGCATCATCAGAAGCACTTAGAACGATTCCGGTCCGCCACTGCGCGTCTGGGCAGCGACGGACCGGAATCAGGACATCAGGGGCACGGCCCCACGTATCACTCGGCGACAGCCTTCTTCAGCGAGGAGCCGACGGTGACCTTGACACCGTAGCCGGCGGGGATCTGGATCTCCTCACCGGTGCGGGGGTTACGGCCGGTGCGTGCGGCACGCTCGACGCGCTCGATACCCATGAGGCCGGTGATCTTCACGGCCTCACCCTTGGCGACGTTCTCAACGAGGACATCCTGGAAGGCTCCCAGGAAGGCGTCGGCGTCGGTCTTGGTCAGGCCGGCCTTCTCGGCGATGGCGGCGATGAGCTCGGTGCGGTTGACGGACATGTCTTCCCTCTCGATCGTGGACGGACACCCTTGTGTGGTGCCACTTCTGGCAACGCTACGCATAAAACCTTGGGTTTGTCAGGTCAGACCGGAGTGTCGCGCTGGATAGCGAGTAACAATTCGCACATTCGCACCCCATCAGTCACATCCGTCACATACGGAGCAAGCCGCGGAACGACGCCGTTCTGCGGGCCCTTCCGGTCACCCCTTCCTCAGAGCGCCGGGCAGGGCACCTGCGAACCACGACGTGATAGTGGTCGGGTGAGTGATCGCGGTACCGACGACGACGGCGAAGGCACCATGCTCCATGGCGGCCGCCGCCTGCGCGGGGGTGTGGACCCGCCCTTCGACGACGAGCGGAATCTCCGCAATACCGGCGACCTGGTCGACGAGCTCGAGGTCGGGGCCCTCGGTCTTGGGTCGCTCCCCGGTGTAGCCCGCCAGGGTGGTCCCCAGGACGTCGACCCCTGCGTCCTGTGCGGCCTTGGCATCGTCCAGGGACCCGCAGTCGGCCATGATGAGGACCTCGGGGCGGGCCTGTCGGAGGCCCTCGACGGTCTGGGCGAGGCTCAGTCCGTCGGGACGGGGTCGCCGAGTGCCGTCCAGCGCCACGATCTGGCTCCCAGTGGCGGCCACGGCGACGGCGTGGGTGAGGGTGGGGGTGATGAAGACTCCTTCGTGCCCCTCCTTCCACAAGCCGATAACGGGCACGTCGACGTGCTGGCAGATGAGGGCCAGATCCGCCAGTCCCTGTGCGCGGATGCCGACGGCGCCGCCTGCCACGCAGGCCTGGGCCACTTCGTCCATGGTGCGGGGGTCGCGCATCGGCTCCCCCGGATAGGCCTGGGCGGAGGCGATAAGTCCTCCCCGCAGGCGCTCCAGAACGGGATGGAGGCCCGCGGAAGCGGCCTGCTCGTCGGTGAACGAGTGCGATGGTGACTGATCGGTCATTGGTCTGTCCTGTCTGATGTCGCCTTAGGGCGATGGTTGTCGTTAGTTCTCGGCCAGGGCGAGGGCCCCGCGGGCCGCGCCGACGATCGGCGCGGTGGTCCCCAGGGTGGCGGGAATGATCTTGATGGACGCCAGGGGGTCGATGATCTCTGCGGCGAAAGTCCGTCTCAGGGGCCCCCACCACAGGTCGCCAGCTCGGGCCAGACCGCCGGAGACGACCACGACGTCGGGGTCGATGACGGTGACCAGGCCCGCCAGAGCCCTGCCCAGGCAGGCCGCCGAGTCGCGGTAGACCCCCTGGGCGATGCGGTCTCCCGCGGCTGCGCGCCTCTCCACCTCGCGGGCGTCGGGGACATCCGGGTCTCCCCCCTTGGCCAGATATCGGCGGTGGATCTGCGGGCCGGCGGCGACGCCCTCGAGATGTCCCGGCCTGCCGCAGGTGCAGGGCTCGCCCTGCGCACCAGGAACGGGCACGTGACCGATCTCGCCGGCGACGTGGTGGGCGCCTCTGCGGGTTCGCCCCTCGATGACGAGGGCCCCGCCGACGCCGGTGCCCACCGCAACCATGAGGACGACCTCGGCCCCGGCGCCGGCGCCGAGCCACGCCTCTCCGGCGGCGTAGGCATCGACGTCGTTCTCGACGTGGACCGGCAGCTCTCCCAGACCCGCGGCGGCAAGCCTTTCCCGCACACCTGCGGCGACGCTCGTTCCGGCCCAACCGGTGATGGCGTCGGTGGCGGACAGGATCGTTCCGCGCTCGACGTCGACGACGCCGGCGGTGCCGATGCCGACCGCCGTGATCGGCACGGCTCTGGCTGGAGCCCGGCGGGCACCCGCCGCGACGACCTCCTGCACGAGGACGCTGATGGAGTCGAGCATGGCGGCCGGGCCGTCGTGGGCCGGGGTCGGGCAGGAAGCCACCTGCCCTTGCAGAGCCCCATCGGCGCCCACCAGGGCCGCGGCCATCTTGGTGCCGCCGAGATCGAGCCCGACCACGAGCGGAACCGCATCGGGGGGCGCGGGGTTCAAGGGGGGTGAACGAGAGGACATCCTGGCTCATGGGGCTCTCCAAAATGGTGTGCGGCACGGGTGCACTGATTCTTAAGGAAGGGGACCGATGGTCCGCGGGGCGAATGCTGCTCGAGGCCGCCGGAGCGCGCCCGGCCGCATGCCGGCCGTGGCAACCGGCGGCTGTGCGCCGCCCCTCGTCGTGGCGAGGGGCGGCGGGCACGTATCCGCCGGGGCTCCAGGGCCGGGATTTCAGATCAGACCCTGTGCCCTGACGATCTCAAGGACCGCGTCCTTGGTCCCGCCCTCGAGCGCCTTGACCGGGAACGCCATCTCGTTGGTGGCGATGATTCCGATCGCCTCCATCGCGGTCTTGAAGGCGCCAATGCCGGTGGCGTCGGCGGAGCGTCCCTGGGGCACGAAGACGATCTCGAAGCCCGCGCAGATCTCGTCCTGGATACGACGCACCTTCTCCCACGCGCCTTCGCGAGAGGCCCTCCACATCTCGGCGTAGCGGACCGGGTCCACATTGCCGTAGCCGGGGACGAGTCCGTCAGCACCCAGGAGGAGCATGCCGTCGACGACGCACTCGTGGCCGGTCAGGAGCGCCAGCGGGTGCCCTGCCGCCTCGTTGGCTGCGACGAGCCTGCGGAAGGCGACGTCGTTGCCGGAGGAGTCCTTGACACCGGCGATGACGCCCTCCTTGCCCAGTTCGACAAGCAGGTCCCGGCCGAGCTTGGCGCCGCCCAGACGCACGGGCACGTCGTATGCGAAGACGGGGACGTCGATGGCCGCGGCGATGGCGCGGAAGTGGGCCTTGATCTCTTCGGCGTCGTTGAGCGCGTAGAAGGGGCAGGTGGCCACGATGGCTTGGGCCCCGAGCGCAACGGCGCGCCGTGCCTGGTCGATGACGCGGTGGGCGGTGGTGTCAATGGCCCCTGCGAGCACCGGCACCCGGCCCGCGGCCTTCTTGACGACGCGCTCGATGACGGCGTCACGCTGGGAATCGGTGAGGTAGGCGACCTCTCCTGAGGACCCCAGGGCGAACAGGCCATCGACACCCCCGACGATGAGGTGCTCAACGACCTTGTCCAGGCTGTCGAGATCGACCTCGCCCTCGGCGGTGAAAGGGGTGACAACCGGCGGGATGACGCCGGTGAAACGGTTGTCCATGTGGTGTCTCTCTTCATTGAAAGGTTATCGGACGTCTGACATCTGACGTCGATGGATATTGTTGCAGATGTCCCCGCTCCGCGCCACCCCGGTGCGTACGACGCACGATCACCTGCGTCGTAGGCATCGGGGCGGCAAGAGGCGGGACTGGGGGGCGGGCCGCAGGAGGGGCTACTTGACAGAGCCTTCCGAGAGTCCGCCCGAGATGCGCCTCTGAATGATCATGAAGAAAACGACCGAGGGGACGATCACGATCACGGAAGCAGCCATCATGGCTCCCCAGTCGAGAACCTCCGACCCCTGGAGAGAGTAGAGGCCGACTGCGACGGGCATCCTGTCCGACTCGGTGATGAACAGGAGCGCATAGAGGAACTCGTTGAAGGTATTGATGAAGGTGTACACAGCAGTTGCCACGATCCCTGGGAGGATGATGGGCACCGAGATCTGCCAGAACACCCTGAAGCGGCTTGCCCCATCAACGGCGGCCGCCTCCTCCACCCCGATGGGAACCGTCTGGAAGAACCCGATGAGCATCCAGATCGCATAGGGGATCGAGAACGAGAGATAGGCGATGATCAGACCGATATAACTGTTCATGAGCCCGAGCTTGACCATGGTGATGGTGTATGGGATGGCGAGCAGGATCGGCGGGAACATATAGGTTCCAATGAGGATCTTGGTCAGCTGCCTGCCGACGCGCGGGAAGAATCTCACGATCCCGTAAGCGCCAAGCATGGAGACCACGACAGCGATGACTGTCGAGCAGCCCGCGATCAACAGCGAGTTCTTCAGATTCGTCAGGAACCCGATCTCCTGAATCACCTTGCGGTAGTGCTCGAGCGTCGGCGAGCTCGAGAACAGCTGCAGCGGGTTCTGCGCGAGCTCATGAGAGGTCTTGAAAGATGAGGAGATGACCCACACGAGTGGGAACACCGCAATAAAGGCAGCGACGATGAGGAGGAGGTACACGCATACCGTACCCCACGGACTACGACCAGCGCGTCGCATGATTCAGCCCCTTTCCTTTTCCCAGCGGTTGAGCATCCTGAAGGCGGCGAAGGCCAGAACCAGCAGGAAGATGAGCAGCAGGATCGTCACCGTGGAGGCGACACCGAGCTGGCGCAGGTTCCAGCCCTCCTGGTAGGCGAAGATCGGCAGTGTCGTGGTCCTTTCCCCCGGGCCTCCTCCCGTCAAGAGGAAGAGCATGTCGAAGTTGTTGAAGATCCAGATGGTGCGCAGGATGACCAGCAGCCCGATGACCTCGCGAATATGTGTCAGCGTGATGAATCTGAATCTCTGCCATCCGGAGGCGCCGTCCACCATCGCGGCCTCATACTGCTCCTGGGGAATGGTCTTGAGCGCGGAGAGAATATTCACCATGAACATCGGCGCGCCGAACCAGATGTTGATGAACAGTGCGATCCAGAAGGTCGTCGTGGGGTTGCCCAGCAATGCCGTGTTCTTATCGGTCAGACCGAGAGACGTCAGGAGATTGGGAAGGAATCCATAGACGTCATTGAGGATCCACTTCCAGGCGAATGCAGTGATAATGGCCGGAAACGCCCAGGGGACAATGAGGAGCGTTCGGAACAGCCCTGATCCACGTGGGACCCGGTCCAGCGCTAGAGCCAGTACCATGCCCACTGCGAGCTGACCGACGATCGAGGCGGCGGTCCATTTAATCGACACTCCGAATGCGTTCCAGAAGCTGGAGGATCCGAGCAGGTCGGTGTAGTTGGAGAGTCCCACCACATGGTAGCTGGTGCGTAAGAGGTTCTTGTCCGTGAAGGAATACCAGATGCTTGAGAGGACCGGGTATATCAGCAGGGCAAGAACGACGATCATCGACGGTGCTACGAAGCAGACGCCCGTCCAATTCATTCGTTTGATGCGTGTCATGAGTTCACCTTTCGGACTGGGTGGCGGGGACGAGATCCCGGCCCCGCCACTGCACCGACTCACTTGATGCTGGCTCCTGCGGCCTTGAACGCCTCATTGAGCTTCTTCTCGCAGTCCTTGGCGGCGGTCTCGACGTCGCTCCCGTCGATGATGATCGAGTGGTACATCTTCTCGATGAGGCCCTGGCCGGTGAGTACACCGGCCTGGACGAGCGGCCCCTTCTCCATCCCGATCGCGCTGCCGACGTCGACCTGATCCTGGATCACTTTGATCGAGTCCGAGTACTTCTGGATAGTCTCATTACCCAGGTAAGTGGAGTCCTGCGAGATATCGCTGAGAACGGGCAGCATCCCGCCGGGAACCGAGTGGAGGAACTCGATGTACTTGTCCTTGGTGAATAGGAACTCCAGGAAGGCCTTGGCCTCCCGCTTGACCTTGGATGCCTCCCACACCACCAGGGGCACGTTCGACACCTCGGCCGGGTAGTTGACCGGGTCGGTGGCCTTCATCCTGGGAAGCGGCGCCGCGGCGATGGAGTCGACCAGATCGGGGCGGTTGGTGGCCACTCCGGAGATGTGGAATCCGGAGTTGAAGTCGAAGGCGGTCTTGCCCTGGTAGAAGAGCGTCGCCTGATCGAGGACCGCGTAGTCGAGCGACCCCTCCGGGGATACCGACTTGTACAGGTCCGTCCAGTACTTGATGCCGTTCAAAGCCGGCTCGGAGGTCAGGTTCGCCGTACCGTCGTCCTTGAGCAGTCTCTGGCCCGCGGAACGGACGTAGAAGTTGAGGTAGCGGGCCCCCAGCATGTCTCCCGTTCCCAGGGGCACGGAGAGCCCGTAGAGGTCATCAGATTTTCCGATCGCCTTGGCCGCAGTGGCCAGCTCATCCCAGGTCGTCGGAACCGACAGCCCCTTGGACTGCAGGACATCCGTGCGGTACCACATGACCTGAGCGTGGGAGTAGATGGGTACCGAGTAGGACTTTCCGTCCGACTGCCCCTCGGCGAGCGCCGGCTTGGGGAAGCGGTCGCGGCCGATGGAGTCGATGACCTTGTCGAGCGGAACCAGGGCCTCGGAGTTGATCATCTCCACGACGTTGTTGGGCAGCGCGGTGGAGATGTCCGGCACCTGTCCGGCGGTCAGTCCGGTGGTCCACTTGGTGTTGAACTCGGACCAGGAGAACTGCTCGATCTTGACGGTGACGTCCGGGTTCTTGGTGTGGAACTCCTCGGCCATCTTCTTCATCCAGTCGGCACGCGGTCCCTGGGTGAAGGACGACCACATGGTGACCGTTCCGCGCAGCGGTCCGGTCTCCTCATCCTCCGAGGAGCTCTGGCCACCGCATGCGGCGAGCGCCCCGCAGATTCCGACGCCTCCAAGGATCATGAAGCTGCGACGGTTGAAGGCTGGCGATGGGTGGGACGGGACGGGGGTGGACGGGGTCATGACGGTTCTCCTTTGAACGGGCGATGGAATGGGGATGGTTGAGCGGTGTGAGACGGATCGAGGCGTTGGCTTCATAAGCGCCCGTCCTGATCCGCGGTGGTGTGCGGCTCGATGGATTCGACATCGGCGTCGAACCAGCTCAGGGGAATGCGCGAGAAGTAGAGGCCCTGGCACTCGTTCTCCCAGAGGATCCCGATTCTTCCGTCGGGCAGCGCGCACATGCACTGGTAGACGTAGTGACCGGGGTTGAAGGTCCGTGAGCGCCTCCAGGTACGTCCTCCGTCAAGGCTGAGTCGAATGACACCGCATCCTCGAAACGGGAGCATGAGCGAGGCGTTGGCGAAGACGATGCGGTCCTCCCCCTCGGCCGAGGGCAGGCAGATGGCGTTGGGTTGGCACCAGATCTCGGGAAGATCCTCATCGAAGTCGATCGGCCCCCAGGTCTGCCCCGCGTCATGGGACTCGGAGACGGCGACACGGCCGCACGGATGCTGGTTGCGCATGTACAGCACGAGCGTTCCGTCCCGACGCTCCACGACTGCGGCCTCGTGCAGGGACCAGGTCTCATCAACGAAGGTCCGCGGGTCGAGCGCTCCATCGGGAGTCCGCCTGCCGTCGTTGGGGCCGTGTCCCAGGTTCCAGGTCTCGCCGTGGTCGTCGGAGTAGGCCACGGTGGCGCACATCGCCAACCAGTTGCCGTCATTGTTGAAGTAGAGGGGTATTACGAGGCGTCCGGGACGGGGACCGTGGCGTAGGGCGATGCCGTTACCCGGGCAGGTGCCCAGGAATCTCATCCACGGCTGCTTCAGCTGGGGGTTGAGATCCCGCGGTTTGCTCCATGTGGCACCGTCATCGTCGGAATGGGCGATCTGCAGGTAGCTGGTGGGGATGGCCAGGAGGCTCTCGGCCGGGTCCGCACCGGGGGCCAGCTCGAAGTTCCCGGCCGGGTGGCCGTCACGGAGCACGGTTCCGTCATCCTCGATCCGGAACTCGGTGGCCTGCCCGTCGATCGTCGTCACCTTCCCGTCCGCCTCAACGACGTAGCGTCCGTCGTCAAGGTCCCGCAGGAGCCTTCGCCCCTGCTCATCGAATCCGGTCGATGCCCAGCAGTTGGGCTGCCCTATCCCGCCGGGGAAGTGATCGATGAGAACGTGGATCCTCCCCGTGTGCGGATCCTGAACCATGCAGGAGTCGATCACCGACGAGGCGTCCTCTCCGCTTCCCGGGCAGTCGATCACGGTGCGCGCCGGTTCCCAGCTCCGCCCTCCGTCGAGGGATCGGCGCACGACGAAGTTGATGTCGTTGGGAGAGTCGTTGGCGCTGGAGACGCGCTGGTCCGCCCCGGCCAGGATGGTGCCTGAGGTCAGAGTCAGGAGGGACGGGATCCGGTAGGACGCAGAGCCGCGGTAGCCCCGGTCGAAGAGCGCATCGGTCTCGATCGGCTCGATCTCGCACAGACGCTTGATCTGGGCGTCGCTGAGGGCGTAGTCGTAGAGACCCGCACGCTGCACCTCTCCGGACAGGCGCACGCCATCGCAGTCCTGGCCGACGAGGATCTCGTCGAGCCCTTCGACCTCGCCGAGGAAGAACTCGCCGGGAGCGTGCTTCTCGCGGAATCCATCGACGTAGAGGTCGACGGCACCGTGCCCCACGGTGACCACGACCTCGTGCCAGTCGCCATCACTCCACGCGCCGTTGGCTTGGACCTCCCTGCGTTCACCCGTCGCGCTCACGCAGGTGTAAGTGATCCCCTCCGGCCCCACCGTCACGGAGAGCTGCTCTCGCCCGAGCCCACTGGCCGCGAGTAGGGCTCCTTGCTGCATGCGACCACGCACCCGGAAGCGCAACCAGACCGAGCCGTGCCGGGCGTGGCAGAAGCGGGTGACGTCGTAGGGGCTCAGACGGTTGGCGGCGAACTCGACCAGTGGCTGCACGCGCCGTGACAGGGCCAGGACCTCCCGCGAGGTCAGCACCTCTGGGCGCACCCTGAACGCGGTGATCTCTGGACTGTCGCCCTGGCCCAGTATCGCCTGCGTCAATCCGGGGAGGTCCTTGAGGAAGGCCGTGGTGGTACCGCAGAAGGCCTGGTAGCCATCGACGTAGAGCCGAGTCCCGGCGGAGTCGACGGTCACGACGGCACTGTGCCAGCGTCCGTCGTCGAGTGAGCGTATATCCTCGGCCTCCAGCTTATTCCACTTGCCCGGAACCGCCGCCTCGTACACGAGCGACGACCCGACGATGCGCATTTCGAGAGAGTGCGCATCGGCCCCGCGCAGTAAGAACAGGTTCCCGTCGGACCTCGACCTGAACTCAAAGGAAATGCTCCCCCTCTCAGCCTCGAGAATTTCTTCATCAAGCCGCATCTCGGCACACACCGATCCCATGACACTTCACCTTTTACTCTAAATAAGACACAGAGGTCCCCATCACTCATCGATCTGCTCGAAAGATCCGCCGGCCAACACCGTAATGAGCCGGATGGATACATCGAGAATGCACCCGACAAAACATATCGATCTTTCATGATCGAGCACATATCGGGGCGCACATCACCTCATGGACAACAATGAGGCGGGCCGCAGGCAGCGGTTCCTTCCATCTTTCAGGCGGGCACCGGCTTCAACCGGCCATCAAGAGCGAATTAAAGAGGGCCCCCGCCCCTCGCGCACGACGGACTGACGACGTGCAGACGTGGTCACACGCCATGGCGCTGCGACATACATAGGACCCTCCTTCACATGCAACATCTTTGTTGACGGCCGTACCGGCACGACCGGCTCCTCACTGAACCGATATAAGTAATCTACTCGACATGTGACCTGGAAGTCAATCCCCGAGGGTGCCGAATTCACACCATCATGACGATCTGTTTTTCTCATAGTCACCAATTCCCATATTCCCTGTCCACCATATGAGTGCCTATCGCACACGTGAGGGGCGGACCCAATCGGGTCCGCCCCTCACGAAGAGGCCAATGCATCAAGAGGCACTCGAGCGATGGCTACTCACACGTCGAGCAGCGAGGGCACCGCCGCCAGGAGGGTGCGTGTGTACTCCTCCTGGGGGTTGTTGAAGATCTCCTCGGTGGTGTTGAGCTCGAGGATCTTGCCGAAGTACATAACGGCGATCCGGTCGGAGACGTAGCGCACCGTATTGATGTCGTGGCTGATGAACACCAGTCCCAGTCCCAGGGATGCTTTGAGGTCCTGGAGGAGGTTGAGCACCTGGGCTCGCACGGAGACGTCCAGAGCGGAGGTCGGCTCATCGGCCACGATGATGTCCGGGTCCAGCGCCAGCGCTCGGGCGATGGCGACGCGCTGGCGTTGACCGCCGGAGATCTGCCGGGGCAGCACATTGAGGGCGCTGGGAGGCAGCCCCACCAGGTGGAGCAGGTCGCGCACGCGCGCCTCGCGTTCCTTGGGCGTTCCGATTCCGTGAACGTTGAGCGGGTCGATGAGCGTATCGTGCACGATCATGCGCGGGTTGAGAGCGGTCGCCGGGTCCTGGAAGACCACCGAGATACTGCGGCCCAGCTCGCGACGGTCCGAAGCGGAGTGCCCCAGCGGGCGTCCCTTGAAGACGACTTCGCCGGAGGTGACCGGCTGCAGCCCCACCATGACCCTGGCGGTGGTGGACTTGCCACAACCGGACTCTCCTACCAGCCCCAGCGTCTCCCCGCGCTTGACCGACAACGAGACGTTGTTGACCGCGTGGACCGTATCCGGGTTGAACAGGCCGCCGGTGCGGGACTTGTGGATGACATTGACGTCCTTGAGCTCAACGACCGGCTGGTCCTGGCTCCAAGAGGTCGATGCAGAGGTGTTGGACGGCATCAGTGCTTCTCCTTCGCGAGCAGAGCCTCGAGCTCAGGGGTGATGGCGTAGCTGTGCTCGGTCGTGCCAGGTACGGGCTTGAGCACGGGACGGGTGTCCAGGCCGACCGTCGGGTGAGCCGATCGAGGCGCGAAGCGGTCGCCCTTGACGAACTCGCTGGGCGAGGGGACCACGCCGCGTACCTGGTGGAGCCGCTTGGAACCGGCTTCGATAGAGAGCACGGCTCCCAGAAGTCCTCGGGTGTACTCGTGGATGGGGTTGGACAGCAGCTCACTGGTGGGGGCCTGCTCGACCACCTGACCCGCATACATGACGGTGATGCGGTGAGCCAGCTTGGCCACCAGTGCCAGGTCGTGTGAGACGAAGACCATCGCGAAGCCCAGTTTCTCGCGCAACTCGTTGAGCAGGTCGATGACCTGCTTCTGAACGGTCACATCCAGCGCCGTCGTCGGCTCGTCAGCAAGGACCAGTGAGGGGTCGCGCGTCAGGGCCATGGCGATGAGGACACGCTGGCGCTGACCGCCGGAGAGCTCGTGCGGGTAGCTGCGCAGCGTGCGCTTGGGGTCGAGCCCCACCAGCTCGAGGAGCTCCTCCGCGCTGCGGGTACCCCCGCGAGAGGTCAGCTGAGCCATCTGGGTGCGGATGAGCATGGAGGGGTTCAGCGAGGACAGGGCGTCCTGGTAGACCATACTCATCTCGTGGCCGCGCAGGGCGTTGTGCTCGGTCGGCGTCATCTCGAGGATGTTGCGTCCCTTGAACAGAATCTCGCCGGAGAGTCGTGCCGATGGGGGCAGCAGCCCCATGACAGCCATCGAGCTGATGGACTTGCCGCATCCGGACTCCCCGACCAGACCCATGGTCTCGCCGGGACGCACGGAGAAGGACACGCCGTCGACGATGTTGACATCGCCGTGCTGTTCGGGGAAGGCGATCGAGAGGTTCTTGACCTCCAGGACAGGGTCCTCACCAGTGTCCTCGTAGACCAGGCGGTCGCGACGGGCCAGCTCGGCCGTCCGCAGGGAGCTGAGCCGGTCGGCCAGAGGAACGTCCTCGGCGGCCGGAGCAACAACACCGGTCAGGGAGCTCACGTTCGTGGTGTCGCCCTCCTTGGCGACGGTGGCGTTGGCGGTCACCGCCTCGGCGGCGTCGTCCCAGGCGTCCAGGGTGTCCTGGGCCTCCATGGCCTCTTCGTCGGCCTGGACATCGGGTTTGGCCTTGATGCGGGGAGAGGCCATCGCATCGGTCAGTCCCTCGGACAGCACGTTGAGGCACAGGGTGGTGATAAGGATGAGCAGGCCGGGGAAGAAGGTCGGCCACCAGTGACCCGACAGGAGCAGCTCCTTGCCCTCGGAGAGCATGTTGCCCCAGGTCGGCGTGTTAACGGACTTGATGCCCGCACCGATGAAGGACAGCGAGGCCTCGAAGACGATCGCGTCGGCCACCAGGACAGTCGCGAACACCATGATCGGGGCGATGCAGTTGCGGGCCACGTGCTTGAGGAGGATCCACGGCACCGGAGCCCCCATCACCTTGGAGGCGGCCACGTAGTCCTCTCCAAACTGGGAGAGGATATTGGCGCGCACCACGCGGGTGAGTTGGGGAATATAGAGGATGGCGATCGAGATGATGATGACCGGCAGCATCGGCAGACGGGTCGACATCGCCGAAACGAGTACGGCGGCCAAAGCGATCCCGGGAAAGGACATGACGACGTCGAGCACACGCATGAGGGTCTCCGCCACCCACTTGCGGGAAGTGGCCGCCACGGCTCCGAGGACGGAGGCCACCAGGAGCGCCAGTCCGGTAGCGGTCAGCCCCACGACCAGGGAGACCCTGGCGCCGTACACGGCGCGGGAGAAAATGTCGCGTCCGGTACCGTCGGTACCGAACAGGTGCGACATCGAGGGAGCCACCACGGGGTCGCTGGCGGTGACCTCGCCGACGCCCTCGATGTAGGAGGTCGTCTTGGTCTCCGCAAGGCCAGTGGCGCCGGGCGAGTACGGGGCGACGACGGGGGCCAGGATGGCGATCAGGGCAATGAGGCCGAGCACGACGATGGCGATCTTGGATCCGAGGGGCAGAGCCTTCCAGCCCTGGAAGCGCAGCCCGGGCCGCGAGGCCTTATCCAGTGTGGAACGGTGCAGCATCAGATGCTCCTGATTCGTGGGTTGACGAGGACGTAGAGCAGGTCGACAACGATGTTGATGAGGATGAAGGCCAGTGCAACCGTGATGGACACTCCCTGGACGATGTTGACGTCGTTACGGGTGATGCCTTGGAAGATGAGCTGTCCCATCCCCTTGATGTTGAAGATCATCTCGATGACGACGGCGCCCCCCATGGCGTAGCCGATGCGCAGTCCCAGCACGGTCAGCGGAGTGATGAGCGCGTTGCGCAGCACGTTGCGGGCCACCACGATGTTCTTGGGGATACCACCACCGATGGCGGTACGAACGTAGTCGCGATCGAGCTCCTCGACCATGGCGGTACGCACCACGCGGGTCAGCGATCCGGCATTGGGAACCGCGATGGCCAGCGCCGGCAGGAAGATCTGATTGAGGTAGGTTGCGGGGTCCTCGCTGAAAGGCACCCACTCGGACACCAGAGCCGGGAAGGCCCCCGTTCCGCCTGGAATATCGGAGAACCACTGGATGAGCAGCAGGGCGAGCCAGAAGGAAGGCGTGGCCAGGCAGGCGATGGAGACGACGCGGATGACCTGGTCCTGCCACTTGTCTCGGTATAGGGCGGCCACGATGCCCAGGATCGTGGCGAAGATGACGGCCACGAAGATTCCGATGAAGGTCAGCTGGAGCGTGATCGGGAAGGCCGCGGCCACCATGTCGGAGATCTTGACTCCGGTGAAGGAGGTGCCGAGGTCGCCGTGGGCCAGGCCCAGGAGGTAGTCCCAGAACCGCTTGAGGAGGGGATCGTTGAGGTGATGGGCGACTCGGTACTGCTCGAGGGCGTCTGCCGTTGCCGACTCGCCCAGCGCCAGACGCGCCGGGTCTGCCGAGGAGAACGACATGACGATGAAGACGAGCAGCGTCACGCCCAGCACCATGACCGGTAGCGCGACCAGGCGCCGTCCGATCAGGCGGATGAGGTTGGACACTGAAATGCTCCTTTGCGTTAGCGTCCTGCCGCCGAGGCGGGCGGCTGGGTGGCTCGGCAGCTGCGATGCCAGCTGCCACTCCAATTGTCTGATGTCTGACGTCAGATGGCAAGTCCGCGACGTCTGCTCCGCAGAAGCTCCGGCGGCTAGGAAGACTTGGAAATGGCGCGGGCGGAACGGCCAACCGTCATCGGCTTGCCGCACCGCCCGCGCACAGATCTCAGGACTTGGATGATCCCGTCCCCACGAAGGACAGACCAGTCAGGGAGATCGGCTTGAAGTTCTCCAGCGTCGCGGAGTCGTAGGCCGTCGGGGTCTTGCGGTGGAAGATCGGGTACAGCGGGACTTCCTCGGAGATCTTGTCGAAGGTCTCCTGCCACTTGGCAACCTGCTTGTCACCCTCCAGCTTGACCGCCTCATCGAGCAGGGCCTGGATCGCGACATGGCTCTCCGAGCCCTTCCAGTGCATGCGGGTCTCGGTCCACACGTCACCGCCGTACCACCAGCGCATGAGCAGGTCCGCATCGTTGCCGAAGACCGAGGGGTCGCCGGGCGCAATGAGGACGTCCCACGCACCCTGAGCGGAGTCGATGAAGGAGTAGGCGTCGGCGGACTTCTTCTCGTCGTAGTTGACCGTCACCCCCAGGGCCTCGAGGTTCTCACGGATAACGGGCCGCACTGCCGAGAACCAGCCATGGTCCGTACACAGAACGTTGATGGCCGTGATGCCGGCCTCCGCCAAGAGCGACTTCGCCTTGGCCGCGTCCATGGAGTAGACCGTCTTGGCCTTCTTGTAGGCGGGGTGGTTCTCCTGGACGAAGCAGGTCGCCGGCGTTGCCAGCCCGGCCATGCTGGTGTCGCAGATCTTGGCGTAGTCCAGCGCGTAGAGCACGGCCTGGCGCGCCTTGACGTTGGAGAAGGTCGTGTTGTTGAACATGGCGAAGAGCAGGCCGAAGCCCTGCTGAGCCGCCACCTTGACCGGATCCTTGAGCGTCGTAAGGTTCGCGGCTGGAACGGCGTCGATGGCCTGCACGGAGCTGGAGCTCATCGCGTTGGTACGGGTGGTGTCGTCGGGCAGAACCTGCCAGGTCATGGACTTGGCCAGCGCCGGGCGGGGACCGTTGTAGTTGTCATTGCGCTCGAAGACGACCTTCTGGCTGGCTGCGCCATTGTCGGTCATCTTGAAGGGGCCGGACCCGGTGGGGTTCATGTCGAAGGCCTTGGCATCGGCCTCGACGATCGCCTTGGGAACGATCTTAACGACGCTCAGGCGCTCGGCCACGAGCGAGAAGGCGTACTTGAGCTTGATCGTCACCGTGCTCGCATCCTTGGCCTCGACTTTGTCGACGAAGGGCAGGAACTGGGAGTACAGCGACTTGTTAGCCGGATCGAGCACGCGCGTGAAGGAGAAGACGACGTCGTCCGCAGTCACGGCCGAGCCATCGGAGAACTTCGCATCCTTGCGCAGCATGACCTCATAGGTGGTGTCGTCTACCTTCTTGGGCATCTCTGCGGCCAGTGCCGCATAAACCTCTCGGGTTGCCGGGTGAAGCTCGGTGAGTCCCTCCAGAGTGTGCCAGTTGGCGGCGACCGTAAGAGCCGACGACGTCGTCATCGGGTCGTAGCCATTGGTGCCCAGCTCATAGGAAATGCCCGCGGTGATGACACCGTCCTTGTGGGTGACCTCCTGATCGGTGGCCATGGCACTGCCCTTCGCACCACCCGCAGTCTTGGCCTTACCACCGCAGGCCGCCAGGCTGACAGCCAGACCGGCAGCCATTCCGAGGGTACCGGTCAGCCTGATGAAATCCCGGCGGCTAGAGCCGGCCGGAGTTGTGATCGCCATTGATTCTCTCCTGAAGTCTGACGTCTTATGTCTGACGTTGGTAGGATGACTGTAGCAGAGGTCGGGACGTCCAGACCACTCACAACCTCGCAGGTCAGGACGCTCGACTATCGAAGTTCAACCAGAGGGCGATGGCGTCCAACGAGCAGATTCACACCGCAGTGATCACAATGATTGACAGGGCAAGAACCGTGGCCGACACCGAGAAGAGCAGCACCGTGAGCAGATCACCCGCATCGAGGGCAGCAGGGACTCCACCCAGAAACGAGACGAGCATCACAACAAGCGTGAATGAGGTCGTGATTCCGCACGGCACCTACTCGACACTGACGGCTTCCCCGGTCACCCAGGCGGAGGCCACGATTACCGCGATCAAGGACTTCATCCTGGGAACCGGCCTTCAGGTGGGGGATGCTTTGCCGACCGAGTCGCAGCTGTGCACCGATCTGGGCGTGTCCCGCTCCTCCGTGCGCGAGGCCGTACGCACCCTGGTCGCCCTCGACATCGTCGAAGTCCGCCACGGACACGGCATGTTCGTCGGCAGGGTCTCCATGCGCCCCATGGTCGAGTCCCTCGTCTTCAGAGGCCTGCTCAACCCCGGAGACGACCACCGCGGACTGCGCGACATCGTCGAAGTCCGCATCACCCTCGACAACGCACTAGCCGAACCCGTCACCCAAGCCTGGAAGAACCGCCAAGACACCGAACTCGACCAAATCGTGGCGCAGATGGATACCCACGCCCAAAAGGGCGAACTCTTCACCGAACAGGACCGCCGCTTTCACATGCGGATGCTCGAACCCCTGGACAACCACCTCTTCCTGCACCTGACCGAAGCGTTCTGGGCAGTCCACACCCTGACCGTCCCCCTCCTAGG
>NZ_JH470352.1:239275-262121 GCF_000239715.1 Actinomyces sp. oral taxon 849 str. F0330
CCGCCACGGACACGGCATGTTCGTCGGCAGGGTCTCCATGCGCCCCATGGTCGAGTCCCTCGTCTTCAGAGGCCTGCTCAACCCCGGAGACGACCACCGCGGACTGCGCGACATCGTCGAAGTCCGCATCACCCTCGACAACGCACTAGCCGAACCCGTCACCCAAGCCTGGAAGAACCGCCAAGACACCGAACTCGACCAAATCGTGGCGCAGATGGATACCCACGCCCAAAAGGGCGAACTCTTCACCGAACAGGACCGCCGCTTTCACATGCGGATGCTCGAACCCCTGGACAACCACCTCTTCCTGCACCTGACCGAAGCGTTCTGGGCAGTCCACACCCTGACCGTCCCCCTCCTAGGCGCCCCCAGACCCGAGGACATGCTCAGCGCCGCCAAGGCCCACCGAGCCATGCTCCAAGCCGCCCGCGACGGGGACGCCCAGGCCTACCGCCAAGCCACCACCCAGCACTACGCCCCACTACTGGCAGCCCTCACCTAAACCAACCAGCAGCCGACTCATTCAAGGCCCGGGGTTTCCTCGCGGCGAAGCAGAGCTGACTTCACGGCGGCCCCATAGCGGAATCCTCCAATGCCCCCATCGGAACGCCGCACCCGGTGGCACGGGACGAACAGCGCCGCGGCGTTACGCGCACAGGCCGAGGCCGCGGCCCGGGAGGCGGCCGGATTCCCGCTGATGCGGGCGAGCTCGGTGTAGGTCAGCGTGGTGCCGGCAGGGACCTCACGGAGTCTGGACCAGGCCCGCTCGATGAAGGGGCCGCCGACCTGGAGAACCGGGACATCACCGGGAGCGCTGTTCTCGCCGCAGTAGTAGGAGCGCACGGCAGCGACGGCCCGGGCCAGGAGCCCGTCGCACTCCTCTTCCGGAAGCGCCTCGGTGCGGGATGGCCTCAGGCTCGGGTGGATAAGTCCGACCAGCTCCGCGATCTCAGCAGTCCATCCCGAGGCGAGCACGTAGTCGGTCCGGTCGACGCCGTCAGCGGCGCCATCGGAACCACCATGGCCCGTAACGATGGTAAAGGGGCCATCAGGGGTGCTCACGGTGCAGCTGCGAGCTGCGTCGGTCTTCATCGCCATGGAGTCAGGCTACGTAGCGTTCCATGCATGTTCCACCAATCCGGGCACTGGCCACCGAGGAGCAGAAGAGCCCGCCAACCGTTAAGGCTGGCGGGCTCTTCTCGTGGGATACGTGGAGATGGGGGGAATCGAACCCCCGTCCGACGGACGCACAACAGGACTTCTCCGGGTGCAGCTCGCTAGCGATTTTCTCGGCCCCGGCATCTCACGCGAGCAAGGACGCCGACGGGCTCAGTCGATGAGAAGTCCCAAGAGCCCTACCGACACGGGCTCTCAGCAGTGGCTTCCTAGATGACGTCAGGAACCGGGGCGGAAGCGCTCCCCGGGCTGACGGACTTCGAGGCTCGCTCAGGCGGCGAGGGCGAAGTCGGTGCGAGTGTTATCGGCACCTATTGGTTCGCGCAGAGCGTTGACGAGATGACTGCGCATCCTCGACCCGCTTCTCCTGAACCTACGACCGTCGTCGAAACCGATCATCCCCTATGAACTTGTCACCGGTCTGCCGAAGCCTGACCGGAACGTGCTCTCAGCGAAGCCAGATGATCCTAGCAGACAGAGAGCGATCGCCGTCGGAGGACTACACCACACAATATCTCGGCAACCTGGTCACCTGCGGCGATGGTGGGTCAGCGACTCGAACGAATATCATGACAGAACAGGCCGATTGCCTCGTGGTGGCCTCGGTCCTCCTCTGCACAGCGTCAAGGAGAGTGTCATGGACACACGCCTGTTTCCTGCCCTGGGCCGCGAGATCCCAGTCATCGGCACTGGTACGTGGCAACTGGGCATTGATCTGAGCGAAGTCGATCCTTCTCGTGCCTTCAGCAATCTCGATGCAGCGTGCGCCTCGGGGGTCACCTTCATCGATACGGCCGACGCCTATGACAACGGCGCCTCAGAGAGGTTCCTCGGCGAGTTCTTCTCCGCTCGTCCTCGCACCGGACTCACGGTGGCCACGAAGATGGGGAGGAGCAGTGGAGAGAGGACGTATCCCACCGATGCCTTCAGTCGAGACCTTATTCTTCACTGGAACGACCGCTCCCGGAAAAATCTCGGCACCGAGACCATCGACATTGTCCATCTGCATGCTCCTCCCATCGAGCTACTTCAACGCCAGCACCTGTGGGAGCTCCTCGACGAGCTGGTCGAGACCGAGCGGATACGCTGCTACGGAGTGAGCGTACTCACCTGCGCCGAGGCTCTCGAGGCGATCCGGCACCCGGGTTGCGCGAGCGTGGAGATCATCGTGAACGTCTTCCGGCACAAGCCCCTGGAGGAAGTTCTCCCCGCTGCGCGCGAGTCCGGGACCGCAGTGATCGCGAGGGTTCCGCTACCTGATGGGCTGCTGTCCCATAACCGTCGTCGTGGTAGTACGCCCGCACCGCCCGGATCAGTGGCGGCCCTCGACGCCGGCTGGATCTACTCCGTGGTCCCCGACGAGGTGGGAATGCAAGCCGCCCACGAGTTCTCCGGCCTGTGCCGCCGGCTCGGCCCCGAGCATGTTCCACCGGTCCAGGTCGCCCTGCGGTGGCTCCTGGATCAGGAGGGCATCACCTGCATCCTGCCTGACGCTCATAGTCTCAATCAGGTACGCTCCAACGCCCGTGCAGCCGAGCTGCCACCGCTGAGTCAGGAGATGCACACTGCGGTGAGAGAGCTCTACAACCGTCTCATCAGGCCCTACGTACACCAGCACTGGTAGGACCGGACGATACGAGGGAGGGCCGCGCAGGCTATACAAGCCGTGCGGATGATCACGGCGGTCTCAGCCCCGACGTCGGTTCGCGGCCGCCATGGCCCTGGCCGCCTCCCGCTTGTCCTGAGCCTCGCGCAGCGCCTGACGCTTGTCCCAGTCCTGCTTACCCCGGGCCAGGGCGATCTCCAGCTTGGCGCGCCCGCCGATGAAGTACAGCTCCAGCGGAACTACGGTATAGCCCTTGGCCTGAACCCGGCCGGCAAGACGCTCGAGCTCGCTTCGGTGCAGGAGCAGCTTGCGCTTGCGACGCGGGGAGTGATTGTTCCAGGTTCCCTGCAGGTACTCGGGAATGTGGGCGCCCTGGAGCCATGCTTCGCCGTGACGGTCGATCTCGATCCAGGCTTCGGTCAAAGAGGCCCGCCCCATGCGCAGTGCCTTAACCTCTGTGCCGGTGAGAACCAGCCCCGCCTCATAGCGGTCCTCGATGAAGTAGTCGTGGGTCGCCTTCCGGTTGCGAGCAACCGTCTTGTGGGCATCGGAGGCGGCCTTGGCCCTCTGCCCGGCAGTGGGCTTGGCGGCCCGGGCGGACTTCCCGGCGGGTGTCATCGGCCTGTCCTTTCACGAGTGCGAGCTGTTGGCGTGCACGACGACGCGCAGGAACAGGAGTCTACGGGGCCCGTCAAGGGCGACTCGACTAGAATCCGGGCAGGGACATCGGATCGATGTAGACCCCGTCCTGAGCCACCTGGAAGTGGACATGCGGCCCGGTTGCGTAACCGGTCGATCCGGTCGAGCCGACCACGTCGCCGCGATTGACGTACTGGCCGTCGGCGATGGTCCGCCCCGAGAGGTGGCACAGGGTGATGACATAGGAGTGTCCGTCGATAATGCCGCCGTTGATGTCGATGCCGATGCCGCAGGACTCGGAGTTCCAGTAAGTGGCCACCCCGGAGACGGCGGCGTACTGCGGCGTGCCCTCGCTCGCGGCGAAGTCAACCCCCTGGTGCCCGGTTCCGGTGCCGGTGACCGGGTGAACGCGGTAGCCGAAGGGCGAGGTCACCTCCAGCGGACCGGTGATCGGGTGGCCGATGTACCCGTCCCCTAGAGAGTCCGAGGCTATCGAGCTGGAGGGGACAGATGGCATCGTGCCGGCGCTGGCCGCAGCCCGGTTGGCGGCGTCGATCTCTGCGATACGAGCCGCAGCGGCCGCCGCGTCGGCGTTGGCCTGGTCGAGCTGTGTCTGCAGGTCGCTCTTGCGGTTCTCCAGCTCTGTGGCGGCGGTCTGCTTCTCAGCGGTCAGCTTGGCGACTTCGTCCCGCTTGGTCTGGGCCGAGTCCCGGGCGGACTTGGCGTTCGTCTCAGCGGTATCGGCCTCGGTCTTGAGCGTGCCGACCCGAGTGGTGGCTGCGTTCTGCCTGGCCTCGCGGTTGGCGTTCTGAGCGCGCTCAACCTCAGCGGCGGAGAGTACCGCCTCCTGAACCCCGGAGCCGATCTCGACAGCGGAGGCGCGTTGGTTGAGATCCTCGACGTCCTGCGAGGCGAGAACGTAGCTCCATGAAGTAACCGAGTTGTCTCCCTGGTAGGTGGATACCACGATCTCCGCCACGGAGTCCGAGGTCTCGGAGGCGGACTTCTTGGATGCGTCGGACTCTTGCTTGACCGTGTTGAGGCTGTTCTGCGCAGTAGTCAGGCGGTCGCTGGCGATCTGCTGCTCACGCTCCTTCTCGGCCAGCGTCGCCTCAGCACCGGTCAACTCGGTCTCCGCCTCGCTCAAGGAGGTCTGGGCGTTCTGCAGCGCGATGTAGGCCTGCCCCAGATCGGCACTGACCCCCTCGAGGGAGGAGATCACCTCCTGCTGCTTGCGCTGCGCCTCATTCTGGTTCGCAACGGCGTCATCACGTTCATCGGCCAGGGAGACGTCACCCGAGTAGAAAAAGGCCAGGCTGACGGCGGCGAGTGCGCATACCGCGGCGCGCCGACGTGAGCGGCGGAGGAGCAGACGAGACAACATGTGAGATCAGACCCTCGTGTACTTGGACAAGGAGAAGGCGGACGAGACCGCGGCCAGGGCAATGGCGGCCAGGATGAGCCAGGGCGATAGGAGGAGGACGTCCCTGGTGCTGATGAAGGCACTCGTGAAGGAGATCGAGGAGGCGAGCCATCCCTCCACGACATAGCGGACCCCTACCCACAGAGTGACCACGGCGAGGATCGCGCCGGCGAGGGCAGCGATCACTCCTTCCAGGATGAAGGGCAGCTGGATGAAGAGGTTCGAGGCGCCCACCAGGCGCATGATCCCCGTCTGCCGGGAGCGGGACATGGCCGACAGCCTGATGGTCGTTGAGATGAGCAGGACAGCGGCCACCGCCATAATGGTCGCCAGTCCTCCTGTGATCCAGGAGGCCCGGTTCATCACGAGGAAGAGGGGCTCCAGGGTGGATCGCTGGTCGACCACACGTTCCACGCCGCTGTGTCCCTCGAACTGTTCGGCCACCAGTTTGTAGTTCTCCGCGTCCTTGAGCTTGATGCGGAAGGAGACGGGCATCATGTCCTCGGTGGCGTTGCGTCCCACGGCGGACTTGGCGTAGGCCTTCATGAAGTTCTTGTAGGCCTGGGCCTTGGTCTCCATCTGATAGGACTTGACGTAGCCGGAGGGGGCGCCGCTGGTGATGAGCCTCTGGACCTCACTGATCTGTGCAGCGGTGGCCTCACCGTTGGCGCAGTTGGAGGAGGCCGACGACTTCGGGCACATGTAGACCGAGACCTCGACCTTGTCGTACCAGTCGCCCTTCATAGTCGATATCTGGCTCTGCAGCAGCGATGAGGCGCCTACGAAGAGGAGGGACACGAAGGCAACAAGTATGACGGATACCGTCATTGCCAGATTGCGGGACATGCCCTTGGCGGTCTCCGAGAGGATGAAACGCAGTCTCACAGTTCTTCTCCTTCAGCGGTCCGAGCCGTAGACACCACGGTCCTGGTCGCGCACGACCTCGCCGCCCTTGAGCTCGATGACGCGCTTACGCATCTGGTCGACGATTTCGTCGTCGTGCGTCGCCATGACGACCGTGGTCCCCTGCCGGTTGATGCGGTCGAGCAGACGCATGATCCCGACTGAGGTTGAGGGGTCCAGGTTCCCGGTCGGCTCATCGGCCAGGAGAAGCTTGGGCCGATTGACCATGGCACGGGCGATCGCGACGCGTTGCTGTTCACCTCCGGAGAGCTCGTGCGGGAGGCGCTTCTCCTTGCCCGCCAGCCCCACGAGATCAAGGGCCTCCGGCACGGCAGAGAGGATGTAGTGGCGGGGCTTACCGATGACCTGGGACGCCAGCGCCACGTTCTCCAGGACGTTCTTGTTCTCCAGGAGCCGGAAGTCCTGGAAGACGAAGCCGATCTCTCGGCGCAGCTGGGGCACCTTCCACGAAGAGATCTGCGACAGGTCACGCCCCAGGACGTGGATACGGCCCTTGGTGGGCCGCTCCTCCCGCAGGACCAGACGCAGGAAGGTCGACTTCCCGGAACCCGAGGCACCCACGAGGAACACGAACTCATCGCGGTTGACCTTGATGTCGACGTCGTCAAGCGCCGGACGCGCCCCGCGTTTATATACCTTCGAGACGTGGTCGAAGCGGATCATCTGCTCGTTGCTCCCCTGCTGCGCCCCGAGCACGGCGCCCGGGTTCATGGCGATATGGCCACCGTATGCGCCGACACGCCATTTTCCGTCCGTGACACGCCCAGCATCGATGTGGCTTGTTCTGGCAACGACAAGGTGTGATCCTCCTGTGATCGAAAGGCTCGTGGGCGACTACGTTCCAACAGCTCGCCGACCATGCGGCCTAGGCTTGCGCACATGAGTGAGATCTCCTTGTCCCACGCGTTGTCACGGACCTTCGAGGAACGCGTCGATCTGGGGTCCTGGGCGCGCTTCACGCCGTCGCTGGCCGGGTTCCTGGATGAAGTGTGCATGCCGGCTTCGAGGTCCGCCGCGCAGCGGGGAGAAGCACCCGAGTCCGTTGCCGAAGCCGTCTTCGATCCGGCAGGAGGGACCCTGCTGCTAACCGCCCCGACCCCCATCGTCAAGGCCGAGGAGCTGACCCAGGAGGGGAGATGGACACGACTGCTGTCACGGCTGACAATGGCCGCCCCCCCGACTCCTTCACCCGACTTGCCGGGCGTCGTCCTCGTCGGTCGCTCCGACGGGGTCGAGGTGTCTCTCCCGGAGCTCGATGCGCAGGGGCGAGTGCTCCTCGGCCCCACCGAGCGAAGAATCCTGGGAAGGATCGGATGGCAGGAGACCGGGCACGTCTTCAGCCGGTTACTGACCGACAACGATGAGACCGCCGAGTTGGTGACCCGCATTCTCATTGAGGTGCTCGAGGTCGCCCACCCCGCAGATCTCGACTATCTCCTTCGCGCACATTCCGACGTCAGCTGATCGGCGCCGCCTGTTCTACGAGGTCGTCGGCGAGCTCGTACGCGGGCCACTGCTCCTCGGTCCGAGGGGAGACCGGGCCGACGACGAAGGGCTCGGGGCCCTCTGGCGGCGTCCCACAGGAGCCGGGTGGGCTTGCAGGGGCTCCAACCTCCTGAGCGACGGATGCCACAACGCCGTCGGCCGTGGCCGGGGTCTCCCAGTGATCTGATGAAACGTGGTACTCGGGATCCGCCTCGGGCCCGGTGGAACCGGTACCGGCTGCCGAGGGGGCGGAAGGCGCTGACTCCGAGGCCCGGACTCGCGCGAAGCGCGACTCCCCCCTGGTCAGATCGTGACCCGCGGCCTGCAGCGTGATGACGTTGGTCTCGTGCTTCCTGCCGTCGCTCTCCCACGACTCCTGAGAGAAGCGTCCAGTGAGCAGAACCGCATCGCCTTTGCGCACCGAGTGACTCAGATTGGCAGCGAGGCGGCCCCAAGCCTTGGCTGTGAACCAGATCGTTTCGGCGTTGTTCCACCCCTGATCGGTGCGGTAGGTCGGTGTAACGGCGACGCGAAAGCGGCAGTAGGGACGGGCCTTGTCCCCGACACGGGACAGGACCGGATTCGTTCCGACGACGCCTTGAACGGTGAGGTCGAGCTGACGAGTCATGAGAAGGCTCCTTGGTCGTGGGCGGGCGGCTCTCTGCCGCCCCTGCACCACCACCGTGCTCGCTGCACCCCTCGGGTGCCCAGCGGCCCCTGCTCCCAGTCCCCGCCCGAATGCCGGCGAGTGCAGGACCGTCGCCTGTGGCCACCGGAAGGCTGCGGAGTCCCGGGGGCTACAACCCCAGGGAGGCCTGCAGCATCCGGTGCTTCTCCAGAACTCTGGCGGCGGGCCTGCTCAGCCCTCGCTCGACCACGGACTCCAGGCGGGCGCGCACCTGCTGCCCATAGCGTTCAGCCTCGCGACGCGCCCTGGAGCGACGGCGGACAGTAGCCACAAGCGTGGCCAAGATCCCGAGGACGATGAGGCAGGCGGAGACGATCTCGACGCTGTGACTCAGCGCCTCGATCCCCTCCCGGACCACAGAGGCGACCAGCCACGACACCCCGCCGATCACCAGGAGCAGACCGCCCCACCACAACAGATCGATCACCGGCTGGCGATGCCCCGGCAGCGGAACGGAGCCGACCGCCTCAGCGGTCTGTCCCGCCAGGGTCTCGGGCGGGATCACGGATGACTCCATGCTTCGCGCCCAGGCGGGCGGCAATCCCTGCGAGGTGCGGTGAACCCAGGTCGAGTGGGCCGAGGCCACGGCAGTGCGCGAAGGCGGCTCGGGGCGGGCCAGCGCCCTGGGCAGGACCTTGGACAGGCCGGCTCTCACCGAGTCCTCCACCGCCTGGGCACCGGAGGCCTGCAGCAGCACCTTGGTAGCGTCCTCGGTGAGGTCGGCATTGAGCTCCACCTTGTCCTTGGCCACCGTGGGACGCAGGCGACGAGTGATCGCATCGAGCTCGGCCGAAGCCGTACGAGCCGCGTTGGACTCCCGTGCGACGCGCTGGCGCAGCAGGCCGCGCATGACGTCGAGATTGTCGCCGCGCACCGCCGATACCGGCAGCACCTGGACCCGGCTGAGGCCGTCCTCCTTGAGCAGGGATCCGACGTCGTCGAGCAGGCTCGCCAACCCGCTCTCCGGAAGGGTGTCCACCTGGTTGACCAAGACGAGCATGTCCTCCTGGCGGGCGCCGAGCCCGCGCAGGTAGCCGTCGTGAAGGGCGGCATCGGCGTACTTCTGAGGATCGACGACCCACACGAGGATATCGGCCAGCGGCACGAGCCGGTCCACCTGCAACGAGTGCTCTGTCGTCACCGAGTCGTAGTCGGGCACGTCGAGCAGGACCAGACCGCCCATACTCCCCTGGTCCTCGGCGTCGAGAATCGAGTCCCGCCGGATCCGTCTCTCCGAGGAGACCCCGAGGAAGTCCAGGAGGGGGCCGGCGTCGTCGCCCCAGGAGCAGGCCGCGGCTCGTGACGTCGTGGGCCGACGGGCACCGACATCCGCGAAGTTCAGCTGGGTCAAGGCGTTGAACAGGGATGACTTACCCGAACCGGTGCCGCCGAACAGCGCCACGACGGTGTGGTCCACACCCAGGGCAAGGCGCTGCGCCACGGCATCAAGCGCCTTGTGAGCGGGGATCGACAACGAGGCCGGTACCTCGGTGGGACACATGCGCAGGGCCTCGCGAACCGCGTTCAGGCGGGCGTCGAGGTGCTCGGCGTCGAGCACCTCGAAGTCCGTCTGCGCGGTGGACACGGATGTGCGGGGAGTGTCGGGTCGGCTCATGCTGTGGCTCCGGGGCGGGTGAAGGGCTTGAGCTCACCAGAGCGCAGACGCAGCGCAGCGGCGAACCCGGGCGCGGGGGCGAGCGAGGTCGCAGCCCCCTTGGGGACGGTTGCGGTCAGCGCCTCCGTGACCGCCTCCACCAGGAGAGCACCGGCCTGGACGGTCTGCTCCTCCAGTCCCAGACGCCCGGCGGCTGAGACGACTCCGTCGACACCGGCGGCCGCGGAGATGAGGAGGTCGACGACGCTGGTGGGGCTCAGTCTACGAATATCGCGGGGAATCTCGATATTGGCCTCGAGGTAGCCGACCCAGGCATCGATGGTCACTGCCGCTTCATCGCCCTGCTCCAGAATCTTGCGCGCCCGCTCGCCGGCTCCCACCTCGTCCCAGGCACGTTCCGCCTTGGTGCGCAGGGCAACGAGCGCGGCCTGAAGCTGGTTGGCGAGGGCCTCACGGGCGTCGGCAGCCAGCTGGGAGAGCCCTTCGGCACGGGCCTTGTCCGCCCGCCCCAGGAAGCCCCTCCGCAGCCTGCCCCCCTGAGCCAAGGAAGCCAGTGGGCCGCCCGAGGAGGCCAGAGTGATCCAACGGGTGGCAGTGGCCCCCTGACCTGCGGAACCCGTCTTGATGTCGGCGCTCAAGGACTCGATCGCCGCTTCCCTCAGCTCCTGGCACTTCTTCTCCAGGTCCCGCGCCACCGCCTCCTGGGCATCGACGTCGTCAGCCAGCCGCTCCAGCTCGGTACGCAGAGTGCTCCACACGCCCCTGCCCGTCCGACGCACGAGTCCGGCTGCGCGGTGACGGCCTGCCAGGAGTCGAAGCCAGTCCCGCAGCTCGGTTACTCCATCACCCGACAGAAGCCCCTCATGCGGTCCGGCGTCCGGAACGACGAAAAAGGGTGCCTCCGACAGCCCCAACCCCTGCAAACGGGTGATGAGATCCCGGCGCACTTCGGCCAGGATCGTCGCCGGCACCCGATTGAGAACCACGCCGATGGGGGTCTCGCGTCGAGCGGCCTCCTCCAGGGTCATCCAGGGCGTCTGGTCGCCGTATCGCGCCGCGGTGGTGACGAAGAGCCACAGGTCGGCGGCCTCCAGCAGCCTGCCCGCCAGCGCCCGATTGGCCTCGTGAACGGAGTCCAGGTCCGAAGCGTCGATGAGCGCCAGACCCGCCGGGATGGCAGCGGACACCTCCTGACGACAGACCTCTGTCAGAGGGTGTTCGCTGAGCGAATCCATGTCCTCGGGGTTGGCCACCAGGACCGGGATCCGAGTGGTGGGCCGTAGTACCCCCGCGTCTGAGACCTCCTGACCGAGCACGGAGTTGACGAGTGTCGATTTTCCTGCGCCCGTGGAGCCCCCGATCACCACGATGGACGGGATGTCCGCGTCCTGAAGGCGGGGAATCACCTGATCTCGGACCTGTCCGATGAGACCATCACGCAGCGTGCGCGCAGCCTCGACGCCGTGGGCGCTCAGGGCCAGGTCGAGACGCTCGAGGTCCCTGACCAGGTCAGAGAGGACGTCGAGGAGCTGAGCGCGACTCAGCGAGGAGACGGGGGCGTCGTCCTCGGAGGGGCGCGAGGGGACAGGAGCGGGCATGTGCCAACACTATGAGCACAGCGCAGCGGAGTCGACGATTGATCTCGACAGTCCACACCACAGGTGTCGTGAGCCCGGTGAGAATCTTCTGTTACTCCGCTGTGACGATCGGAATCACATGCTCACCCCCGAAGGAGGAAGAGCACCCCCCTCCACGGGCATGGCGGATGCAGCCACCGTCAACGGGCTCGACGACGAGCGCGACCGCCGACCATCAGTACAACACCGTGGTCGCGCCTCGTCGCCCCCAACAACCGATAATGCGCGGAATATCAACCTTTTCAAGGCCGCCGACCAGTGCCCCCGGCCGGACTCGAACCGGCAACCTGCGGATTAGAAGGCCGATGCTCTATCCATTGAGCTACGGAGGCGCGCGCAAGCGCTAGACCAGCCTACGCCATCAACCTGGCGAGCCAGGCCCCACGGGCGGCCGACCCGACGTCGCCTTCGACCTCGACAGTCGGTCACGACACGGTCGCACTACCATTACGAGAGCACATCGAACCGGGTGTGCGGATGATTCCGCGAGCCGCTCTCAGCCACTCTCCGAACCGCTCTCATCCGGATCGCAATGCGGCCGCAACAGCACTGCAACCGCCCTGTGACCAGTCGGGATGATGAATCCAAGCGACACAGGTCCCGACGACGGACTTGACGTGTACGCAACATCACACAGGGGAGCGTTACTCTTAGCGGCGACGCCGAAACACCAGTATCGTGAGCGGCACCCCATCACAAGCCCCTGGAAGGACCGAGCCTTGCCCACTTCCGCACTCATTGTGCGTTCCCTCTCTGCTCAGGCCTCGCTGGAACCTCATACCTTCACCGCACCTTTCACTGTGGGGAGGTCGCCCGACAGCGATGTTCAGATCGTCCACCCTCTCGTGTCTCGAACGCATTTGCTGGTGACCCCCACCCCGACTGGCTGGACCGTGAGCTGCCAGGGACGCAACGGCATGCTCGTCAACGGAACCGTCACCCGTGAAGCGCTCATCACCCAGGGCACCCGAATCCAGCTGGGCGATGCCTCCGGACCGGCTCTGGGACTCACTCCGATCGTGTCCGGAGCCGCTCCTCACACAGGAGCCCCGGCTCAGCCACAGTCGGCGCCGAGCGCCCCCTTCATTCCCTCCCAGCCAAGTGCGGCCTCCGCGCCCCAGGTCGGCCCCCTGCCCCAGGCATCCTCCGGCCCGATTCCGACGACGGCCGCCCCAACGCAGGCCCGCCCCATGCCGCAGGCCATGGGATCGGCCTCATCGGCCGCCACCTATATCGCATCGGGGAGCCCCCAGGGAGCGCCATCGTCCAGCTCGGCGAACTCGGGAGCCTTCCCCTCCTCCCGGCACACGCTCAAGTCCTTCCGCATCAGCTCGTCGGGCACCATCGGTCGAGCGCCGGACAACACCCTGGTCCTGGACGACCCGCTCATCTCCAAACACCACGCCCGCATCGACGTCTCGGCCAACGGCATGGTCGTCACCGACCTCGGATCCACCAACGGCATCTACGTCGGAGGTCAACGAGTCCCCCAGGTCCAGGTGACTCAGCCCGTCCTCCTGGGTCTGGGCTCAACCTTCGTCGCCCTGAGCCCTGATGGGCTGTGCGAGGTCCAGGTCGCAGGCGGAGCCGGCGGCGAGCTGGTGGGCAAGGACCTGACCTTCCGCGTCAACAACGGCAGTCTGACACTGCTCGACGGCATTTCCTTCTCCCTGCCGGGCAACGAACTCCTAGCCGTTGTCGGCCCATCGGGAGCGGGAAAATCGACGCTGCTCAAGGCCCTCACCGGCGAGCAAAAGGCCCAGGAGGGCCAGGTGCTCTTCAACGGCCTGGACGTGTACGAGCACTATCCGGTCATGCGCAACAAGATCGGTGTGGTACCGCAGAGCGACGTCATCCACTCGGCGCTCACTGTCCGCAAGACCCTGGAGTACGCCGCCGAGCTGCGATTCGCCAAGGACGTCACCAAGGCCGAACGGCGTCAGCGCATTGCCGAGGTCCTGGAGGACCTCGACCTGACCGCGCACGTGGACAAGCGCGTCAAGAAGCTCTCCGGTGGGCAACGCAAGCGGGTCTCAACCGCCATCGAGCTACTGACCCGGCCCAGCCTGCTGTTCCTCGACGAACCCACCTCCGGACTGGATCCCCAGCTGGACCGTGATGTCATGGACCTGTTGGCGTCCCTGGCACACGGGACTCGTCCCGGCGACAGTGGCCGCACCGTCGTCGTCGTCACCCACAATGAGAACCATATCGACAGAGCGGACAAGGTCCTCATCCTGGCCGCTGGGGGAAAGCCCGTCTACTACGGCTCCCCCCGCGAGGTACTCCCCTACTTCCGCCAACGGCTCAACGAGATCGCCTCCCAGGGCCGATTGCTGCTCAACACCCCCAAGGGCACACTGCCCGACCCGCCCGCGGTGGACGGTTACGCCGATGTCTACGCGCTCATTCGCAACCACACCGCGGAACTGCGCCAGTACATGGAGGCCACAGTGCCCTCCACGCGCCGCGGTGGAGCTCCCACGGCGGCGGCCGGACCGGCCACACAGGAGCGTCCGCCCAAGCAGCAGTCCGTACTCAGACAGGTCTCGACCCTGGTGCGCCGCCAGCTCAGAATCGTTGCAGCGGACCCCTCCTACCTCGCCTTCATGCTGCTGCTACCCATCATCATGGGGCTGCTGACCAAGGCGATCGAGGGAAGCGACGGGTTCGCGGTTCCCCACTACCCAGAACCCAAACCGCCCACGCCGGAGAATCCCACACCCACGATCGTCAAGTACTCCAGTCAGGCCCTACAGCTTCTGGTCATCCTCATCACCGGGGCGGCATTCTCCGGGATGTCGGCCACGATCCGCGACCTCATCGGGGAACGCGATGTCTTTCTGCGAGAGAAGGCGGTCGGTCTGAGATCCGGCGCCTACCTCTTCTCCAAGGCGACCATTCTGGCTCTTATCACCACCGTTCAGACCGCACTGATGATGGGGATCGCCCTCGCGCTCAACAAGGGTCCCAGTGACGCCGTCATCCTCGACGGTTGGCCGGGGGTGGAGCTGGCCTTCTGCTGCTGGTCGGTCGCCTTCGTCTCCGGTCTTCTGGGGCTGGCGGTATCGGCGATGGTCTCCTCCTCCGAGCAGGTCATGCCGGTGCTGGTTGTGGTCATCATGGCTCAGCTGGTCCTTTCCGGTGGAATCATCCCGATCGCAGGACGTGCGGTCTTCGAACAGCTGGCGTGGTTCATGCCGTCTCGATGGGGCTATGCGATGGCCTCCTCCACCCTGGAGATGCTCGCTATCCTGCCCAACCGCGACGACGCGTTGTGGAAGCACGAGACCGCGCAGTGGTTGACGGACTACGGCATGCTCTCGGCCATCGGCCTGGCCTGCATGGTGACCTGCTACATCGCCCTGGCCCGCCGCGGGCGGCGCTGATCCCCTCGAGTACAGGTGCCGGGGTGCCAACCAGATACTGGTTGGCACCCCGGCACCGTATCTCGGCTATCTGCTGGTGACGCTGGACACCACCAGGTCGTAGTTGTAGGTGCCTCCCTGCCCAAGCATCAGGCGCGCGCCGCCGCTGCCCCCGCCCAGCGGCGGCACCGTGGCGACGTAGGTCCCCTGAGTCTTCCACCCAATCTTTCCGGAATCCGGGGAGACGGCGACGACCAGAGCACCGGTCTCGTCGGATACGTAACCCCGCTTGCCGACCTGCATGAGGAGCTGGCCGTCCCTCAAACCACCGATGGGCTTGATGACGCACTGCTCGCCCTTGGCGGGCTCCGGAAGCGCGAGCTTCTTGTCGCCGACCTTGGCCGTGCACGCCTTCACGTCGATCGAGACGTTGATGGTGCCCCGGGGACCGATGACCGGGGTGGTCGAGGACGACGCCTTCGCCAACGACGTGTAGGCCTCCTTGAGCGCCGATGCGTCCAGGGGAACCGACGCGGCCCATTGGTGCTTCTCGGTGAAGCTTCCCGATACGGTGCCCGTTTCACTGCCGTCGGCATCGTAGATCGTGGCGCCTGAGGAGGTGATGCGGGAGAAGGCCTCCGGGCCGGTCTGGATATTAACCCCGCCAGGCAGTTGTGTGTCGCTGTCGAAGTTGGGCCTATCGCCGGTCTCGGACATCAGGACGGCACCATCCTTGGCGGACAGCACCTGGATTTGTTTGGACTTGCTTTCGTAGGCGAGAACGAACCCGTTGCGCACCCGTCCCTTCTCATAGTGTCCGCCCGCACGCCACTTCTCCTTGCCGGCCGCGTCATAGGCGATCAGAGGGCCGTCTGAGGCCGTTCCCTCGCCGGAGGAGATCACTGCGACGTCGGTCGTGGAGCCCAGGAAGGTGGATCCCTCGGGGAACGGGGCCTTGGAGGTCTTGCCGCTGTCGCTGACCAGCGTGGCCTGCCCGCTTGTACTGCTGCACAGCAACGATGTGCCCGCCCAGAAGCGGGCCTCGTCGCATTCCCCACTCCACACCTTGCTGGTGCCCTTCCGCGTCAGATCGAACAGGTGCACCTTGCTCATGTTGGAGTATACGAGCATGCTCCCGTCCGCGGAGAGATAGGGATCATCGACTTCGGCGTAGCGCTGGTCCTCTTGAACGCGGTTGCCCTCGGGCAGCGCCGCCGGCCATGTACTGTCGACGCTCGGCCCGGAGAAGAAGTACCACCAGCCGGTCCCCACCACTGCCAGAACCGTGACGACCGCGGCTGCCGCCAGCCACCACCGGCGACGCGTGCGCCTCGGGTCGAGAGCAGCCGCATCGACGGGCATGTAGCCCGTCCCCTGGGGACCGGTCTGGGGGAAGAAGGAAGCGGGAGGAGTCGTGCCTGCCGTATTGGCGGCATAACCGCCGGGCATACTCGTCGCCATCGGAACAGGGGCTCCCGCACCTGCCTGAGCGCCACCGACAGCAGAGGCCTGACCGAGGCCACCCGGAACGTTGACGCTCTGTCCGGACACCAGAGTCGGTATGGCAGATGCCGTCACTGTGGCCTGAGTCAAACCGGAAAGCACCGTTGGAGCCGTCGCCGCATCCGCTGGCGACGGGGCGTCCCAGTCGTAAGGGACCACGGAAGCCGTCGACTGCGGTGGTGAGGCGAGCCTCGGAGCTGCGGGCAGGCCCGCCAACGCGGACTGCATCGCCTCCAGGCGCTGAGCGACCAACTCGATGGCGGGGCGCATATCGGGCTGCTTGGCCATCATCGAGGCGATGAGCTCCCACAGGGCGTCGGGAAGACCGTCGGGGCGGCCTGCGTCTCGTCGAGCGTGCTGGCTGAGCAGCTGGGCGGGTTCTCCCACGAACGGAGCTGTCCCACAGCTCATCTCATAGAGCATGATGCCCAGTGAGTAGATATCGGCGGCGGAGGTCGGAGCCTGCATCGATAGAATCTCCGGAGCCATGTACAACGGAGTACCGATGACCCCTGTGAGGTGAGAGGCGGAGAAGGTATCGCAGATACGTGCCACCCCGAAGTCGGCCAGTCGAGGGACAACGGCCTCCGGCATACCCCATCCCGGAGCGACCCCGGTCGCCACCGTCTCAGCCGGATCGCCGCCTCTGCTCGGACGCGAGCTGAGCAGAACATTGGCGGGCTTGATGTCTCGGTGAACGACTCCAGCCCGATGGACCGAGGAAAGCCCCTGAGCGATACGCGTCCCCAGGGAGGCCACCTGCGCGGGCGGCAACGAACCGCGGGCCCTGAGAAGATCACGCAGGTCCCCGCCGTTGACGTAGTCCATGACGATGGCGAAGGTAGAGCCCTCGATAACGACGTCGCGAATGGCGACGACATAAGGACTACGCACTCGCAGCAGCGTCGAACGCTCCTTGATGAAGCGATCGACGACGTCGGGATTCTCCACCAGATCGGCACGCAGCACCTTGAAGGCCAGGACCTCGCGGGAATCAGTGCGCCGACCTCGCCAGACCTCGCCCTGGGCGCCTGCCCCGATCCGGGACTCCATGATGTAGGAGCTTCCGAGGTGACGGGAGGCGGGGCTTTGGGTCGTCATGAGGGCTCCGTGTCGCTCAAAGGATGGCAGGTTCCAAAGAGACCTTATCGCGATACTCGCGCGAGCCGGGCGGCCCTGCCACGCGCTCGCCGTGAATCGCACCGCGTTCGCGATCAGCCCGCCGACCTGAAGACCGATATTGCCGACTAGAGTGGATCCCGTGAGCAAGCAGATGACAACCTCAGACCCACTGGTGTGGATCGACTGTGAGATGACGGGCCTGGAACTGAGCACTGATGCGCTCATCGAGGTCGCCGTCGTCGTCACCGACTACGAGCTCAAGCCTTTGGCCGAGGGAATCGATGTACTCATCAGACCTCCTGCCGACGCGCTAGAGCGGATGGGCGACTACGTGCGGAATATGCACACATCCTCAGGGCTGCTCACCGAACTGGAGGGCGGGCTGACCATGGAGGCGGCTCGCAAGACGGTCCTGGACTATGTGACCTCCCTTGTGCCCGAACCCCGGAGCGCCCAGCTCGCCGGGAACTCGGTGGGCACGGACAAGGCGTTCCTGGCACGCGACATGCCCGAGCTCATCGAGCACCTTCACTACCGGATCGTGGATGTCTCCTCCCTCAAGGAACTAGCCAAGCGCTGGTACCCCAGGACCTTCTTCCATGCCCCGAAGAAGGCCGGGGGGCACCGTGCGCTGGCGGACATCCTGGAGTCCATCGACGAGCTGCGCTACTACCGCGCAGTTCTGTTCCCGCACGGCGAGGGGCCGAGCTCTCAGGAGTGCAAGGAGGCAGCCGAACGTATCCTGGAAGAACCAACCAGGTGAGAGGATCGATCACATTCACGACGTGACGCAGTGCACCGAGTTCGGTTTGGTGCACGAGGAGCTGAGCGGATACAGTACCGACTCGTTGCGGCTTTTGCCGTACACGGTGGCTGTAGCTCAGTCGGCAGAGCGCCTGGTTGTGGTCCAGGAGGTCGCGGGTTCAAACCCCGTCAGCCACCCCGCTCCTCGGTTTCGGGTAAGCCGTACGTCCCTACTCGTTGTCAAGGTTCCGTCTGACTGAGAGATTCGACGGACACGACACCGCGAGCCGAGGCAAATCCTGACAACGCTCCGGTGCCGACGCTGGAGACGCAACTCATCTGAGCACTTCCATCCCCTCTTGTGTTATTAGGCCCTCGGGTTGCTTGATGCTCTCGCAACCTGATGTTCGAGAAAGTCTCTCCCATGCAACGCCGTGACTTCCTGCTCGCCCTGGCCGCCGGAACCGCAGGCTGCCTCACCGCCTGTGCTGAGACGCAGCCGACATCCCGCTCCGCCTCGTCGACCCCGCCCCCTACGCAGGCCTCGCCCTCGGGGGCCGCGTCCCCCTTGCAGACGCCTTCCCCGACACCTTCGCTCAGCCCCCTGCACCTTCAGGACGGGCCACCCCCGCTACCCGCTCCCACTCCGGTGGATCCACTCATCACCAGTCTTCCGGAGAACGTCGGCAACGTCGTGGCCATCACCGTCGACGACGGCGTCGACTCCTCAGTCGTGGACGCCTACCTGGACTTCGCCAAGGATTCGGGAGTCCGCCTGACCTTCTTCGTCACGGGCGTCTATCCGAGCTGGACCGACAACCGAAACAAGCTGGCGCCCCTCGTGGAATCGGGGCAGGTTCAGCTGGCCAACCACACCTGGACGCACCCGGATCTGACGACGTTGTCAGAGGGGGAGATCATCGATGAGCTCACCCAGTGCGAGAACCTGCTGCGCAACACCTACGGCATCACCGGGGCGCCCTTCATCCGACCTCCCTACGGCGGTCGCAACTCCTTCACCGACTCGGCCTGCGCCAAAGCGGGTTACACGACCGCGACCATGTGGTACGGATCGTTCGGAGATTCCGGTCTGCTCACGCAGGACGTGCTCCTCGGAGAGGCGCAGAAGTGGCTGCTCGCGCAGCACATCGTTATCGGTCACGCGAACTTCCCCACCGTCACCCAGCTCTACGGACAGATCATCGACATCCTGCGTCAGCGTTCCCTGCTGACCGCCACGCTCGACGACGTCTACTTCGGCCCCGGTCACAGTCGTCGCATCTGACTCAGCTCACAGCGCTCGATCCTCCTCAGCCTGACAGCACTCCTGCATCCGCGAGGCATCGATCTCCGGGGTCCGCGGCAGATAGACGATCTCACAGCGCCCTTCGAGCTGCTCGTTGAAGGTGTCAACCCAGTCGTCTCCGATGACGAAGACATCGATGCCGTACTCGTCGATGTCCTGGCTCTTCTGACCCCATGTCTGCTCGGGGATGACCAGGTCCACGTAACGAATGGCCTCGAGCATCGCCTTGCGCTGTTCATAGGAGAAGTAGGCGCACTTTCCCTTGGAGACGCTGAACTCGTCGGTAGACAGTGCGACAATCAGATAGTCACCCATCGCTTTGGCTCGACGCAACAGCTCGATGTGCCCGTAGTGGAGCAGGTCGAAGGAGCCATAGGTGATCACACGTTTCATCAGAATTTTCCTCAGGATCAGAGCGATCGATTTTTGTGCGAATCATACAAGAACCGATCATGTTGTCGTTGATTGCGCGTATGGAGATTGAACGCGCTTGCCGTTAAGTCTAGGCAGTTCCCCCCCCTCAAATACCCCTTGTTACTCCTCTGCAGCAGGCTGCCGACTATGGCGACCGTCACCCATTATCGTTTAACCCAATGAATGCGCCGAACTGAGAGCCGGGGCCGGAAGCGCACGAGAACCAGCTGAGGCCGTCATGTGACCGAACCCCGATATTCCCTGGTATCACAACGATTACAGGGAGTTTCAGCCCAGTCACGGCAGGCCTTGAACGTCACATTCTGATTGCAGACAGCTCAATCATGACGACGGCCGCTTTTACAGTTGTCCGGCACAACTAACGTTGTGAGAAAGCAAGTAAAGAAGGCCTTCCTCCCGGGCCTCACCCATCCCAGCGGTCTGGAGGTCGCCAGTGGTCGTAGTCACCCCCACTCGGACCTTCACGGGGCCCGCTCGCGCAGCCTCAGGTTCCCCGTCCCTGTCCACCTCGGCGCCCTATCTCCTTACCGATTTCTCGGCAGCACGTCGAGACATGACCTTCCGGGCACTATGACTATTCCTGGCAAGCCTTATCAGGATGCTCATGTCAACGCATCGGTTTCTCCGCCCCCGCATGTTGTTGACAGGAATCACGGCCGCGGTTCTCATTCAGGTGACGGCACGGTGCGCGACATAGCAGCACTGACCGTGGGCGTCCACACGGGTCATGCCATTCATCGTTGTCGCAGGCGCGGGATTCATGGCCGAATCCTGTTTCCTCGATCTCATCACGGAGGTGCACCTGCTGCCGCGGACGGCCAGTGTCGGTGGATCGGTTGTCGCCATGACGGACCAGTCGAGAGGCCGATAAAGGTGGCGGGCTCGAGCACGACGAGCCCTGGAGCTGCAGATGCTTGCCTCATGAGCGTCCTGCTCTTGAGCGGGCTTGTGGCGACCGCTGTCATCTCCGTGTCCCCGACCGCAACCGCCATACCGATTCTGAGGAGGGCCCGCATCATGGGCGTGGCGAGAATCGGCTCCCTTCACCACTGCCCTATCCCCCGTGGCTACGGACTCACCGTCGTTCTACCAGCCTCGCTTGCTGCCTGGGTGGCCGTCCTCGTGGCGACGCGCGGTCGGAGCCCGGTCCGGGTCATGACGAAGTTCGACGTCGTTCTCACAGGTCTGGCGACGATACTCACCTTCGCACTGGTTGGTCTCAGCAGGGCTGTGTTCTCCCTTTCGGTCAAGGACCGTCCAGTCCCTCGTCTCGCCCTGGGGATGGGACCCGGTTGGACTATATGCAGCGTCTTGGAGTCCTCCCTGTGGTGGGCGCCGGCGTGCTCTAGAGATCGGTTCTTCTGGCGGATCTGGCCGCCGTCTCCTGCTCCCGCCGGCGGTGAACAGCCTTCTCACCCGCGGCCGGCTCTGGACGCTTCATCCCGCATAACCATGATCCTGCTCCTCCATCTGCAGATACCTTCCGTCATCGGAGCACCGAATCTTGTCCCCACACCACACGGAGCGGGGTAAGGACATGCGGTTCCCTCTTCTCATCCACTACTGGGCTCTCGAAGTCGGCGCCGCGCAGGTCATCGAGGAGATGTGCGCCCGAGCACTATGGCTCATGAACGGTGAGCTCATCGAGGACGACCCAGGCCCTCAGATCACTCATGACTACCGATGGTGGTCCTGGAACATCGCTAAGAACAAGCCGGAGAAGGCCGTCACGATCCTGACCGCGTGTCGGGAGAAGTGGAAACCGGCAGGGGTGCGGATCCAGCACTCAGAGAGTCGCACATCGCCTTACCGACACGCTCGAGGAGTATGACCATGTGCAGTACAAAAAGTACGCTGACAGGACGAATCACCGTCTACGGATCCTGCGTGGCCAGGGACGCGGCCCGCGAGATGGAGAAACGGGGCTGGAGCGTCGAACGTTATGTCGCCCGCCAATCCCTCATTAGTGCGGGAAGGCCGGCGGATGTGGGCGACGTCGATCTATCGTTACTGCCATCGCCTTTCGCTCGTCGCTCCTTTCTGTCCGACATGGTGGGGAACCTGGAGGCGCAGCTGACGTCCGTCGCCGCACGCACGGATCTACTGCTGTGGGACCTGACCGACGAGCGTCTTGGCGTCCTGGAGACGGCTCCCGGGGCCTTCTTGACCCGTTCGGCAGAAGCTCTAACGGCGGGCCTCTACAAGGGACTCGCCGCCAGGTTTCTCGAGCTGGGGACAGCGGAGCACCTACACCTGTGGAGGCCTGCCCTTCTGCATTTCGGCAGTCTCCTGGATCGTCTCGGCCTCACGGACAAGACGATTCTGATCAACGTGCCATGGGCTACGAGGACCACCTCCGGCGAGTCGATGGTCCCGAGCTGGAGACAGGCGGCAATGGAGGCCAACTGGGTGATGCCCCGCTACGTCGACCTGGTTCGCAGGGAAACCGATGTGCGGATCCTGCACGTCCCCGACGAGCTCGTCATCGCCGATGACGCGCATCGCCGGGGTTCAGCCCCGTTCCACTACGTCGATTCCTTGTATTCCTGGATCGCCGACGAGCTGGAGGTCGCTCAGGCTCCCCGCAGCCTCGCTCCGGTGCTCTGACCTCCATCGATCCTCCAAAACTTCGAGGACTCGTCCATGCCGCTCGAAGAACCGGCTCGGAGTTTTCCACAGGGCCGTGTCAAAGTCTGGCGGTCGGGGCGTGTGTGCAGGTAATGTCAATACACCGCTCGGACGGGCACTGCCGCCCGTCCCGGTGGTGTGAGGAGTTGTTTCGGTGGCGAGGAGGCTATCGGTGATGAGTACGTCCCTACGATCCCCAAGGCCTGTGCACTCGAGGCGACCCGCAGTCGAGTGCGGCCGGTCCGGTTCTCGTCTGGGGCAACGCCGGGCGGCCGCCGGTTTGGCGGTGGTATGCGTCCTGGCCCTGGGGGCGGCGGGCTGCGCGCTGAAGGACGCGCGGGCGGAGGCCAGTGCCAGCGCCAGTGCCAGCGCGTCTGCGGCCGTCGCCCGGGCCGAGAAAGGGATCGCCGACGCCAACGCCTCAGCGACCGCCTCCCGAGAAGCCGCCCTGACCCCCGAACTCAAGATCCACGCGACACCGCCCTAGCCGAACCCGCACCCGCCAAGAATCCACAGGTCAGCGAGGAGACCTCCGAGGGCGCAGTCG
>NZ_JH470352.1:262800-279883 GCF_000239715.1 Actinomyces sp. oral taxon 849 str. F0330
CTCAGCCCTCCCGTGTCGACCGTGGCCGTCTCGGCAACAGGGGAACCCGGGGAGCGTCGCCTCCGGAGTAGCGTTGCCCGCCGTGATTCCAGTGGGGAGCCGGCCGATATCGTTCGCGGCACAGCGCGCAGGCTCGGCCTGCGCACCGGCGAACTCGCCGGTGCAGAGCTCCACGACCTCGCCGTCGCGCACCATGGCGACCTCCAGTAGGTCCGTCCGTAGCGGGATGCTGGCCCGCCCCCTGACACCGAGGTGCTTCCACGGGCTGCGGAGGATCCAGGCGACGTAGCGCCCCACCCCTGACTAAGCGGCCCGAACCGCGGAATCACCGGAGGCCCGCTTGTCATGGCGGCAGACGGCACCGGGCGCATCGACGATCCGGCCGGCGGAAGGAATGGATTCGGACGGTTCCGTCCCAGAACCGGAAGTCGAGCGGGTGCGGAGCTCGTTTCCCGTGGTGGACGGGGGCGAGCGCGTATCAAATCGTGTTGCGACGGAGCTGCTTGGTGAGACGAGCACAGGCTCCGGCGTCGAGCAGGATGAGGTCCTCGGGGGCGAGGACCTGTCCGGATACGACATCGTCCACCGCCTGGTACACCTGCGCGGAGGTGTCAACGCCGATGGCGCCGATGGCTTCGTGACGGGCTCGGTAGTGGTCCGTGTCCGGTCGGCCGCGGGGGTCCCAGACGATACCGACGCAGCCGGTGACCATGCCCTCGTCGAGGACGGAGGACCGGTCGGAGACAACTGCCCACGAGCGGGCGAGCTGGTCAGGAAGTCCTCGTCCAGTGACCGCCGGGATGCCCAGGGCCTTGAACCATTCAGGAGCGCTCAGCGCGAGCTTGGGGTGGGCGAAGAGGACGGCACGGTGTCCTGTACGAGTCAGACCTGCGGCCAGCTCAAGCCAGGGCCGGTAGAGATCGTTGAGAAGCCCGACGGCGCCAGGATCGGTCTCCAGAGCATGTGCGACCTCCGGGTCCCAGGTGGGGGCCAGCAGGATGCGGTCCCGCTTCTGTCCCAGCAGGCTGTAAAGGTGGTCATGGCGGGGAAATCCAGTGCGCCAGACCTCTCGGTCGGTGAGCGTGTAGGAGGTGTGGTCCGCGGTAAGACCCGTCTGCTCGGGTGTGGTGGCGCATACGACGACGTCCAGGCGGATACTGTTGAACCAGCGCCACATGTCGCGCATGGTCATGCCGTGCTGGAGGAAGACGACGCGCTGATCGGAGCCCGTGCCCGAGCCGGTGGTGAGCCGGTGTTCGATGAGGGGGTCGCCGATATCTGACAGGAGGATGGTCTCGGCGCCGGTCCAGGCGGCGTCGAAGCCCGGACCGGTGGGGTCGATGAGGACGAAGCCGTCCTGCGCGAGCCGGTCCCAGTCCGGGCAGGTGCGTTCGATGACGAAGATGTGACGGACGCTGGGGGCGTGGGTACGGGCATGGCGGTACAGCGGCTCGGCGTTGTCACCGGCGCTGTCGTGGCGGTCCATGTATAGCCAGGTTCGGGGCCAGTCGGTCGGGGACGAGGCCGTGTACGGGGAGGGTGCCGCGGACGAGACCGAGGAAGACGCTGAGGACGACGGTGGCGAGGGCGCCGTCGAGGCCGATGACGCAGCGGTCTGCCGTCCCCGGTCCTCCGTGGTGCCGCGGCTGAACATCCTGGCCAGACGCCGGCGCAGTCCGGGCGATGATGAGTTGCGCCTGCGCTGACCGGGCACAGTCTCGGGGGGCTTGAGGTCGCCCTGGTAGGGGGCGACGGGAAGTTCCTGACCATTGATGACGGCGGAGATCTTTCCCTTGGGCAGCCAGACGATGCGCTCGTGGAGCACCACCTCGTCGAAGTATCGGTGGTCGACCGTCTTGGCGCTGGTGGGACTGACCCAGGCGCTGTTAACCCTCCACTGCTCCGTCGGCTTGGCACCGGTGTAGAAGTAGGTGGCCTTCTGGTCGCTGCGGAATCTGCGGCTCGGAGGAAGGACCGGAGCAGGCATGGGGCCCCCGGCCATGGCCGCCAACGCGGTACGGCGCCCCACGGCCAGTGGCGTGGAGCAGTACGCCTCGATCTGGGCGGCGGGAACGCGTTGGGCGACGGCACGCAGAAGCCGGGCCACCTCGGTGCGCTCAGCGGCCGTAAGCCCGGCTGAGGGGTAGCGCAGCCCCCGGTCGGCCTCGGCGACCTGGATGAGGCGATGGATGACGAGCTGGTGGACCCAAGCGGGGAGAGGGTCGTCGGCCTGAAGCCATGTCGGGAGGATCGTGCCCAGCAGGTGGCGGTAATGGTCGGCCTCGCCCCAGGCACCGGGGGGAGGCGAGGCATGGCGGATGACAGCAGGGCCGTCGTGGAGGCCGAGGCGGTTGCCGTTGGCCGCAATATGGGCGATGAGCCCGCTCAGGCCAGCATTCTCGTTATCACCGCCGGAACCATCGGCGTCGTCGACATTGCGAAGAGGGCCCGTACTGCCCCAGTCCGGCAGACCTCGCCGGGGAACGGTGAGCACGACACCGCTGATGGTATCGGGAAAGATGTAAGGCTCGGCGGTCAAGTCCACAATGCGACTGCCGTGGTTGAAACGCCACTGAAGACGGTCATCCCGGGTGCCGTCGGGGCGGATCACCGCTGACGGCGTCAAGAGGGGCCCGACGGCGTCGCTCGATCCGCGCTGGGCCAAAGAGGTGAGGTAGCCCGGCTCAACCCTGTCACCGGCCTTCAGGAACAGGATCCGGCTTCCGGCGGGCAGCGGTCTGAGGGCCTGGGCCACGACTGTCGGATCGGGGCAGCCGATGGGAGCGATCCCGGTTTCGGGAAGGTCCCGCTGAAGAGAGTCGAGCGTGTCTTGACCACCTGCGGAACCGATGATGATGACGTGCATGGTCTCGGTGCTGCGGGTGTTCATGAGGTGGGCATCTCCATTTCGTGGGGCGGTCCCCAATGACCAATGGTGGACGTCATAAGCAGCTCCATGGTGGAGATATCCCAGGTGTGTCCGAAAGTCGCTCCGCGGCGCTGGACATACCCGAACCGGGAGGCCGAATAAATACGGACCCCAGCACCTACGCACTCGTTAAGGAAACCGACGCCCTCCCCGAGGGTCTTCTCGGGAAAACTGACGTCGCACGCCAGATCTGTACGGGCCACCAGCGTAAACCCGGAGACGGAGGCCGTATAGCGGTGTCCCCAGTCGGCGAAGCACAGCACCAGCAGATCCGGGCCTCTCAGGTGCAGGTAGTGGGAGCGCTTGCCGACGACCTCGGCGCAGGCGTACTCGGCTACGGCGAGGGACTCGACGAGGCAGGGTCGCCACGGAGGCCGTCACCGATTCTGGCGATGCAGTCGGCCTCCACACGGGTGAGCACAAGGTTGTAGCAGCTCCCAGAGGGTTACTGGTCTTCGCCTCACCCCAGTCCTCAAGGCCCAGCTCGCGTGCACGAATCTGCTGCCTGCGTGCGGGCTGAAGCTATGGATGGATGACCGGCGCCATCGTAGCCCGCTGCCGGCAGGGAACGTGTGCGGCGCCGAGTACGGGCAGGCCCGCTCCGAGCGCAGGGGTCGGCAACGGCCGCCGCCACCAGGCCCCGGCACCCGGTGAGGCACGATCGACGTGGCTGTCCTCAAGCTGCGGACCGGCTCGTACTTCCCCGACCACCACTCCAACATCCGTCTGGTCGGCACCGTCCCGACCGAACAGACCGACGAGCGGACCGAAGTGAAGGCCGCCGTTACCTCAGCCTGGAGACCCTCAAACAGTGCGGTCGATGCTTCTGAGGACAGCGTCCTCGGCACCCATAACTGTCTTCATTCTCGTGTAGATTTCGCTCTGCATCGGCTCGTATTGCCGTTTCGGGCTCTGCACTTTCCCACATCAAGATGTCTCTGCTCAGCGCAGACGCATATCGTTCTTGATCCGATTCGTCGATACTTCAGGGGTACGAGGAAAATAGACGATCTCACACAGCCCCTTGAGCTGTTCGTCGAACTCTCCGCTCCAGTCGTCACCCATGACGAAAACATCAATATCGTATTTGAAAATGTCCTCGATCTTCTGCCCCCAGGTCAGCTCTGGAACCACGAGGTCCACGTATCGAATGGCCTCGAGCATCGCCTTTCGCTCCTCGTATGAGAAGTAGGCTCGTTTCCCTTTTCCAGCGTTGAACTCATCACTGGAGAGCGCCACCACTAGAAAGTCACCCAGCGCTCGTGCGCGCTTCAGCAGTGCAATATGACCGTAGTGGAGCAGGTCATAAGTGCCGTAAGTGATCACACGTTTCATCGAGTTACTTCCTGGTCGGGCGTTCGAGGGCCACCCATATGATGGCGCACAGGACAAACCACCATGAGTATTATCTGGTCGCAAGCCAGCATCGAAGACGTCACAGAACCGATGCAATAATGATATATGGCTGAAATACGCTGAGCCTCCATAGCCGATCCGCCACAGTCTCATCAGTTCGAATACCACGCACCCTCATCATATTCTTCTTAGAGGTTCTTTTTCAGGACGCGGATACCATTCATGGGGTGCCGCCTCCGGCTATCCGCAGAGCGTCCCGCGCCTGCGGTCGGTGCGGTCATGAACTCGATGCCGGTGCCCTTCAGGCGACGCCCCCTCAGGGCCAGGGACTGCATCTGGTCGATGGTGAAGGACTCATCCATGGCGGCCGTCCGGGTTGCGGCCTTGAGGAAGGAGTAGACGGCGTTGGTCTTTCCCTGACCGGCGGATACCGGTTGTTCGGGAGTACGCGTGGCGATTCCTGAAAAGGGCGATTCTCCAACCTCGATCGGGATGTTGTCTGGAAATCCTCGACGTCGATTCGGCGTCGGAAGAGTCGATCTCGACGTCGCTGACAGCGCTATCGAGCACTACCGGAACCGTTCTCGTTTGCCGAGGTGATTTTTGGTGTCAGACAGGGGGATCTGCGCCATGGGCGCATATCGCACCACATATTTTTAAGGAATGAGACCGCATCCCCCATTCACGTCCGGATACCCATCATGAATGAACGGAAGAATGATATCCGGTTATTCTATGAACGGGGTGGTACAAGCTGATACATCCATCCGTAGGGATCCTCAGCGCGGCCGGACTGGATGGAGGTGAGTCGGTCGTGAACCTGCCGGGTGACCTCATTGCCCTCGATTCGAGCGTCGAAGCCCTTCCCCTTGAGATGCCCCAGGGGTACGACGACAGCAGCGGTGCCGCAGGCGAAGACCTCCCTGACCCGACCTGATTCGATGTCCGCCAGCAGCCCCTCCAGGCTGATAGTGTCCTCGACGACTCTCCGGCCGGAGTCTTGCAGCATGCGGATGATGGCACTGCGGGTGGATCCCTCGAGAATGGTCCCGGTCAGGCGCGGAGTTCGCACGGTACCGTCGGCGTCGACGACCATGATGTTCATGCCGCCGAGCTCCTCGAGGTTCTTCTGGGAGACGTCGTCGAGGAAGCAGACTTGGTCGCAGCCCTGGGCATAGGCCTCCTGCTGTGGGAGCAGGGAGGAGGCGTAATTGCCTCCCGTCTTCGCCGCGCCCGTTCCTCCGCGCCCGGCGCGGTGGTACTCGGTAGTCACCCAGATGGAGATGGGTTCGAGCCCATGGGTGAAGTAGGAGCCCGAGGGGGAGGCGATGACGTAGTAGTCAACCACCTTGGAGGGGCGTACGCCGAGGAACGCCTCGGAGGCGAAGGCGAAAGGACGCAGGTAGAGGGACTCGCCCTCGCCCGAGGGCACCCAGGCGACGTCGGCCCGCACCAAGTCCACCAGGGAGGCCACGAAGTCCTCCTCAGCCAGCTCGGGCAGGGCCAGGCGCCGAGCGGAGGCGTTGAGCCTGGCCGCGTTGTAGCGGGGGCGGAAGGTCCACACCGAGCCGTCATCGTGCCGGTAGGCCTTGATCCCCTCGAAGATCTCCTGTCCGTAGTGGAGCACGGCGGTGGCCGGGGACAGACTGAGGTTGCCGTAGGGGATGACGCCGTAGTCGCCCCAGCCCTCACCCTGCCTCCAGCGGGCGTGGGCCATGTGATCGGTGAAGCGGTCGCCGAAGTGGAGCCCCGCCAGGACCGCCTGACGCTCGTCCTCGGCTACGGGCGACGGGTTGGCGGTCAGGGGGAAGCGACCGGCGATCGCATCGGCCTCGGGCACGGGAACCTCGGCGGCGCGCGCCAAGGCGGTGGATGTGGTGGATGCGGAGTCGGTTGAGGCGGCATCTGTCTCAGGCATGCGTCCACCCTACCGCCGAGGCCACAACTCGGACACAACGTTCTCACATCCCGGCTCACAGGCGGGCCATCGGCTAGATTCCGGCCAGATTTACCACTTCCGGCAACTCGCGAGTCCTCATCGGGCCATCCGGTGACGCTTTTCGGCGACGAAGACGGCCTGAGCGCCTCAATGCGGCGATGCGTTCACCCCTGGGCCACCTGGGCCACGGCGGAGGCGATGGCGTCACCGATCTGACTGGTCGTACGGTCGGCGCCATCACCACGCGCGGCCATGTCGGCCTTGACGCCGGCCTCGACCCGCGCGGCCACCTCGACCAACCCCAGGTGGTCGAGCATGAGGGCGACGGCGCTGATCGTGGCGGTCGGGTCGGCCTTGCCCTGCCCGGCGATGTCGGGGGCCGAGCCGTGCACGGGCTCGAACATGGAGGGGAAGGCCCTCTCGGGGTTGATGTTGCCCGAGGCCGACAGACCGATTCCGCCGGTGATGGCGCCGGCCTCGTCGGTGAGGATGTCGCCGAAGAGGTTGTCGGTGACGATGACGTCGAAACGACCGGGGTCGGTCACCATGTAGATGGTGGCGGCGTCCACGTGGCAGTAGTCGACGACGACCTCGGGGTACTCGGCACCGACAGCCTCGACGATACGGCGCCACAGGCCACCGGCGTGGACGAGCACATTGTGCTTGTGGACGAGCGTGAGGTGCTTGGCTGCCCTGGCCTGAGCCTTGGCGAAGGCGTAGCGGACCAGGCGCTCGACCCCGTAGGCCGTGTTGACACTGACCTCGGTGGCGATCTCGTGCGCCGTGCCCTGCCGTACGACTCCCCCGTTCCCGCAGTAGAGACCCTCGGTCCCCTCACGCACCACAACGAAGTCGATATCGCCGGGATCGGCCAGCGGCGTTGGCACCCCCGGGTAGTAGACCGAGGGACGCAGGTTGACGTAGTGGTCCAGAGCGAAGCGCAGGCGCAGGAGCAGTCCGCGCTCGAGAACACCGGAGGGGACGGACGGGTCGCCGACGGCGCCCAGCAGGATGGCGTCGTGCCCCGTGATGGCCTCAAGGTCCTCATCGGTGAGGGTCTGCCCGGTCCGGTGCCATCGCTCCGCTCCCAGATCGAAAGTGGCCGGCAGGACCGTGATTCCGGTCCCCTCCAGTGCTCGGTCGAGAACCTTGAGCCCCTCGGGGACGACCTCCTTGCCAATGCCGTCGCCCGGAATTACTGCCAGCTTAATGGTCTGCGTCATGAGGTCACCTTAGGACACGGTCACGATGCGAGACAGGAAGTCCACATAATGGGAGCGTGTCGTATTCGCATTTCGACCGACGGTCGGTTAGTCTTATGCTCGATTGCACGCTCTAAGGAACGGAGGAGACATGACGCGCACCCACCGTCCTGCCGCGCAGCGTCGTGAGGAGATTCTCGACGCCGCGCACGCCCTTTTCACCACCAAGGGCTTTCAGCCCACCACCATGGAGGACATCCTGAAGGTCGTGGGCATCGCCAAGGGAACGCTTTACTACCACTTCCCCAGTAAGGAGCAGATCCTCAGGGCTCTTGTCCTGCGCATCGTCGGCCAGGTAGAGCAGCGTGCCCGCGAGGTCGCCGATTCGTCGGCTCCGGCGGTGGACAAGCTCGTGACGATCATGGCGGCAATGCGGGTCGAGGCCGCTCAGACCGAGCTCGTCGAGCAGTTCCACGCCCCCGGCAACGCCGAGTTCCATTTGCTGTCCATCACGGCGATGATCGAGCACCTGACGCCGGTCCTCGCCGACGTTGTCGCACAGGGGGTGAACGAGGGAATCTTCACCACGGACAGGCCCCACGACGCCGTCGAACTGCTTCTGAGCGCTTCCGGAATCCTCCTGGACCACGAGATCATGGAGCCCAGCCCGGATGAGCTCGCCCGCCGCCGCGAGAGCCTCATCTGGGCGAGTGAGACACTCCTGGGAGCCCGCCCTGGGAGTCTGTCCGCCCTCGTGGAGGTCGACTCATGAAACGTGTCGGCCTGCTCGTTCTGGGCTCGTTCATCAACTCGCTGGGAACGGGGCTGAGCGCCTTCGGACTTGCCGTCGTCATGCTGCGCGCCTATGGAACGGCCTCCTCGGTGTCAGCCATCCAGATGAGTGCCTTCGCCCCCATCGTCCTCCTGGCCCCCTTGGCCGGGGTCCTTGCCGACCGCTACGACCGCCGCCTGATGATGATCATTGGAGATGCCGGTTCAGTGCTCGGGCTGGGCATCATCCTCGCGGCCCTGTCCTCGCCCCGCCCCTCCCTGGCCTGGGTCTGTACGGGAGCCATCCTCTCCTCCTGCCTGGCCGCGCTCACCGAGCCCGCGCTGCGGGCCAGCGTCACCGACCTGGTGACCGAGGAGGACTACGTGCGCGCCTCCGGCCTCCTCCAACTCGCCTCTGCGGCCAAGTACCTCCTGGCCCCTGCCGCGGCGGGGTTCCTCATGCCCGTCGTCGGAGTGAGGGGGCTCGTCCTGCTTGACGCCAGTACCTGTCTGGTCACCGTGGTCTGCACAATGACAGTGCGCCGCGCCCTGGCTGCAGATGCGCCGCAGCGCGCAGCGACCCAGCCCGGTGACGACCACGGCTTCCTGGCAGGGTGGCGGGCTATCACCTCCTCACCTGGGCTGCGGCTCCTTGTCATCCTCATGACCCTGGCTACCCTCGCGATCGGGGTCATCCAGGTCCTCATCAAGCCGATCCTCCTACCCACCGTAAGCACGTCCGAGATGGGCGTCATCGAGACCGTCGCCGCCATCGGCATGCTCGTGGGAGCGACACTGGTCACCGCCTGGAAGAGCGCGCAGCCGACGACGCTGCTGACCGCGGGCCTGGCCGCGACCGGCATCGCGATGATCCTGGTGCCCCTGGGGCCGGGCGCCTGGTGGGTGGCCGCCTGCGGCTTCCTCACCTTCGCAAGCCTGCCCCTGTCCCAAGCTGGAGCGGAGGTTCTGGTGCGCACCCGGGTCGACAACGCCCAGCAGGCGCGGACCTGGGGAACCATCAGTCTGGTGACCCAGATGGGCTACCTGGTGGCCTACCTCTGCTCGGGGGTACTGGTCGACCGGGTCCTTCAGCCCCTGCTGGAGCCGGGGCAGGCGCTGTCCGCCAGTGTCGGAACGGTTGTCGGCAGCGGGCCGGGACGCGGTGCCGCACTGCTCGTCGGCATCATGGGTCTGGGCATGGTCCTCGTGGCCCTCGGCGTCCACACCCGGCGCCGACAGCTCACCTGAATCTCCACCGCGACAGCTGCGACAATGCGGCGGTGCCCCCGGACGACCTGAGCCGTCGGGGGCACCGCCGTAGGCGGTCTCCGAGGTCCTCAGCGGGCCACGGAGCCCTCCGTGTAGTCCTTATCGACGTCGGCGCGCCAGGCGAACATGGAACGCACCTCGCGGCCGGTGGTCTCGATGGGGTGCGCCTCGCCCTCGGCGCGGAGCTTCTTGAACTCCGGGGCACCAGCGGCCTGGTCGTCCATGAAGCGCTTGGCGAAGGTCCCGTCCTGGATGTCGGCCAGGACCCCCTTCATGTGCTCCTTGACGTCGGGGGTGATGACGCGCGGACCGGAGACGTAGTCTCCGTACTCGGCGGTGTCGGAGCAGGACCAGCGCTGCTTGGAGATGCCGCCCTCATTGATGAGGTCGACGATGAGCTTCATCTCGTGGCAGACCTCGAAGTAGGCCATCTCGGGCTGGTAGCCGGCCTCGACCAGGGTCTCGAAGCCGTACTGGATGAGCTTGGAGACGCCACCGCACAGGACGGTCTGCTCACCGAAGAGGTCGGTCTCGGTCTCCTCGCGGAAGGTGGTCTTGATGGCGCCGGCGCGCGTGCCGCCAATGGCCTTGGCGTAGGACAGCACGAGATCCCAGGCGGTGCCAGTGGCGTCCTGCTCCACGCAGACGAGCACGGGCACACCCCGGCCGGCCTCGAACTCACGGCGCACGGTGTGGCCGGGGCCTTTGGGGGCCACCATGACGACGTCAATGTCCGCGGCCGGCTTGATGTAGTCGAAGTGGATGTTGAAGCCGTGGGAGAACAGCAGGGCGGAGCCGGCCTTGATATTCGGCTCAATCTCCTCGCGGTAGAGGGCGGCCTGCACCTGGTCAGGGGCCAGGACGGTGATGACGTCGGCCCAGGCGACCGCCTCGGCGATCGGCTTGACGGGAAGGCCCGCCTCCTCAGCCTTGGCCGCGGAGGAGGAGCCCTCGCGCAGGCCGACGACGACCTCCACACCGGAGTCGCGCAGGTTCAGAGCGTGAGCGTGCCCCTGGGAACCGTAGCCGATGACGGCGACCTTCTTGGACTGGATGACGGACAGGTCGGCGTCGTCGTCGTAGAACTTCTCAGCTGCCATGATTGCTTCTCACTTCTCCTTGAGTTGATCGGTGATGGATCGTGGGCCGCGCGTGATCGCCACGGCACCGGACTGGACAATCTCTTTGACGCCGTACGGCTGGAGAGCCGTCAGCAGAGCCTTGACCTTGGATTCTGAGCCGATGGTCTCGATAACCACCGACGTGGGGGCGACGTCGACGACATGGGCGCGGAACAGGTCGACGACCTGGAGCACCGCAGTGCGGTTGGCGTCATCCGCGTGCACCTTGATGAGGTAGAGCTCGCGCTCGACGGAGGTGTCGGGATCCAGCTCGACGATCTTAAGGACGTTGACCAGTTTGTTGAGCTGTTTGGTGACCTGTTCCATAGCCAGCCCCTCGGCATCGGCGATCACCGTGATGCGCGAGATGTCCTCGTGCTCGGTGGGACCGACAGCCAAGGAATGGATGTTGAAGCCCCGACGCGTGAACAGCGCTGACACCCGGGTCAGGACACCGGGCTTGTTCTCCACCAGGACGGACAGCGTGTGCTTCTCGCTCACGGCGTTCACTCCTCTTCCCACACCGGGCTCATGCCACGGGCGTGCTGGATCTCGTCATTGGAAACCCCAGCGGCGACCATGGGCCACACCTGGGCGTCCGCGGAGACGATGAAGTCGACGACGACGGGGCGGTCGTTGATGGCATTGGCCTGGGCGATGACGTCGTCCAGGTCCTCTAGGCGCTCGCATCGCAGCCCCACGGCCCCGTAGGCCTCGGCCATCTTGACGAAGTCGGGGACCCGCGCCGTTCCGGCCCCGGTATGCAGGTCGGTGTTGGAGTAGCGCTGCCCGTAGAACAGGGTCTGCCACTGCCGCACCATTCCCAACGAGGAGTTGTTGATGACAGCGACCTTGATGGGGATGTTGTTGAGGGTGCAGGTGGCCAGCTCCTGGTTGGTCATCTGGAAGCAGCCGTCTCCGTCGATGAGCCACACCGGATGGTCGGGACAGGCCTCCTTGGCGCCCATGGCGGCGGGCAGGCCGTAGCCCATGGTCCCGGCGCCTGCGGAGGTGAGCCAGGAGTGGGGGCGGCGGAAGGTGAGGTAGTGCGCCGACCACATCTGATGCTGCCCCACTCCGGTGACCCAGATGGTGTCCTCTGCGGCGGCCCGGTTCAGGTGGGTGATGACCTCCTGAGGCTGAAGCAGTCCATCGTCGGTGTCGGTCCAGTCCGTGGGGTAAGTGGCCTGGATGCGCTTGACCTCGCGCCGCCACGGGGCGATATCCACCCGCCCCTCGGCGGAGACGTGGTCGCGGAACTCGGTGCTCAGAGCGGGGACGACGTCGGTCAGATCACCGACAATCGGGACGTCGGCGGTACGGATCTTGGAGATCTCAGCCGGGTCGATATCGACGTGGATGACCGAGGCCCTCGTGGCGAAGGTGTCCGGTCTACCGGTGACCCGGTCGTCGAAACGGGCCCCCAGGCAGACGATGACGTCTGCCCGCTGAAGGGCTCCGACGGCGGCGACGGTACCGTGCATTCCGGGCATCCGCAGGTTGAGCGGGTGCTCACTGGGCATGACGTCCAGCGCGGTGAGCGTGGTGACGAATGGCGCTCCAATGAGCTCGATGAGCTCCGTCAGGTCGTTGGAGGGCACCTGCGCACGGTTCAGGCCACCGCCGAGGTAGAGGACGGGGCGGTCGGCAGCGGCGATCACCTCGGCGGCCTGAGCCAGACGCCGCTGGTTGGGCTTGCCGGGCAGACGATAGCCGGGCAGGTCCCGGGTCGGGGGCCACACGAATTCAGTGGCCCCCTCCTGGGCGTCCTTGGAGATATCGATGAGGACGGGTCCAGGGCGTCCAGTTGAGGCGATGTGGAATGCCTCAGCCACACGCGGAACGATGTCCTCGGGACGGGTAATGAGGAAGGAATGCTTGACGAAGGGCATCGTGGCGCCGACGATGTCGGCCTCTTGGAAGGCATCCGTCCCAATTCCACGACTTCCGACCTGGCCGGTGATGGCCAGTATCGGCACTGAGTCCATGTGCGCGTCAGCGATGGCCGTGATGAGGTTGGTTGCACCGGGGCCGGATGTCGCCACGCAGACTCCGGGACGGCCGGTGACCATGGCGTAGCCCTCGGCGGCGTGGCCGGCGCCCTGCTCGTGGCGCACCAGAACGTGCCGGATCCTCGTCGAGGCGAGCAGTGGGTCATAGAAGGGCAGAATGGCACCGCCCGGCATCCCGAAGATGTCAGTGACACCAAGCTCTTCCAATGCGCGCACCAGAGCCTGGGCGCCTGTCATGACCTGTTGGCCCTGACGTGCGGGAGCGTCGTCGCGGATCATCGCTCGCTCTCCTTCTCCGTGCTTACCGTCCGGCGACCTGCCGGATAATGAACGTTAGATCAGTGTTCACAGAGAGTCATATCGAGACACCTGTTGTCTCGCATCGTGGAATCACGGACGCGGGTCGCCCAAGGAGAGCCCCGTCCCTCACTGCTTCTGTCGGGATTCTTTCCGGCCGACGAGTCCCGGACCTTGGTACACCATGAGCCCCGTCAGAGATGACACAATAACCCTGTTACTCATGACAAACATCCGCCGCGTCACTTTCAGCGGCGAGACGGAAGGCGGCACAGCGACGTGGTCACCACTGTCCTGCACTATCTGTTAGACAACCCGGTTGTCATCGTGCTCCTCATGGTTGGTGCCGGGCTGCTGCTCTGGCGCGCCAGGCGCAGAAGCATACGCATCCCGGCGACGGTCCTCCTGGCCGCCAGCACGGCTCTCCTGGGCTGGAAGGTGGCGCACGCCAATATCCTGCACCACTTGTCCGAGAACGTAGTCCTCGTCTTGTTCCTCCTGGTCGGCACCGGGATGCTGCTGGGACACGTCAAGATCAAGGGTGTGAGCCTCGGGGCGGCGGCGGTCCTATTCTGCGGCATCGGGCTAGCGGCCTGGGGAGCGTCCTCCTCAACTCCCATCGAGGTCCCCAGGGAGCTGGGAACCCTCGGATTGGCGATCTTCACCTTCGCCATCGGCATCCAGTCCGGGCCGAACTTCTTCCACATCATTCGTACCGCCGGTGGTCCGTTGGCCATCCTCCTGGGCGTCCTTGGGGTCGCGGCGCTCGCAGCCGTGGGCGTGGGGCGGCTTCTCGGCCTCAAGGCGGCGATGATCGCGGGCGCGTTCGCCGGCGCTGTCACCAACACACCAGCTCTGGCGGCGGCCGGGAACGCCGCGGCCATGGCCGGGGACAAGGCCGGACCGGGAGACGCCACCGTGGCCTATGCCGTCACCTACCTCTACGGCGTCATCGGCATGCTGTTCTTCTGCCTGTTGGCGCTGCGCTACCGCCGCAGTGACAAGGACACGCCCTCCCCGCTCATCAACCGCACCATTCGGGTGGAGCGCGAGGACGGTCCGATTCTGGGCAACATTGTCGAGACCATCTCGGGACAGCTGAGATTCTCCCGTCTGCGTCGCGGAGAGGAGGGGCCCATCACCCGACCGACCAATGACGACCGCCTGTTCAAGGACGACCTCATCACCGTCGTCGGTACGCAAGAGGCCGTCAACCAGGCGATCAAAGCAGTGGGCCACGGTTCGTCACACTCCCTCATCGAGGACCGCAAGTACCTCGACTTCCGCCGCATCACGGTCTCGGATCCGAAGCTGGCCGGCCGCACCATCGGTGAGCTCGACATCGACAACCGTTTCGGGGCGACGATCTCACGTGTGCGCCGTGGCGACGTCGACATGGTGGGGACCCCGAATCTGGTGCTTCAGCAGGGTGACCGGGTTCGCGTAGTCGGCCCGACCGGTCGCATGAAGGAGATCTCGACCTATTTCGGCGACTCATCGCGCGGCTTGTCATCCATCAACCCGGTCGCCCTGGGGCTGGGCATGGCCCTGGGAATCTTCATCGGCGAGTGGAAGTTCCTCACTCCCACCGGCGCCACCTTCTCTATCGGGTCAGCCGCTGGCACGCTTCTCGTCGGGCTCATTTTCGGTCGTATCGGCCGCATCGGAAAGTTCGTGACCGCCATGCCGTTCACAGCAACGGCGGTGCTCTCGGAGTTCGGACTCCTGGTCTTCCTTGCACAAGCAGGCACCAAAGCGGGTGGAGAGATCGCACACGCATTCACCGGCGGCGACTGGTGGAGGATCTTCGTCACCGGTTTCGTCGTCACCACCATCGTGGGACTGGGGATCTACGCATCCATGCGATGGGTTGTCAGGATGGGGGGAACTCGTCTGTCGGGCCTCATCGGCGGCGTCCAGACCCAGCCGGCGATCCTGGCATTCGCCAACGAGCGCACCGGCGCCGACCCTCGGGTGGCATTGGGCTACGCGATGGTCTATCCCGTCGCAATGATCGTCAAGATCTTCATCGCTCAAATCCTCGGCGGGCTCTAGCCTCTTCACCTGACCCGCGCCTGTGCCCGCACGCAATGGTGCCCGCCGCTGTCATTCAGTGGCGGGCACCATCGTTTGCCCGGGTACGCGGCCCCGTTAGTCCTTCTTCTGCTCCCCGGTCGCCTTCGCGGTGTCTCGAGGAAGCGTGATGCGTTCGGAGGTGGCGACATCGTGGCGCCAGTTGTGGTCGGTGATGATGCGCGCCAGGGCGAGCCCGACACCAATCGCCGTGATGACGAAGAAGACCTCGGACAAGTTCGTCGCCGCTTCTCCCACGTCGACCCCTTTGTCGACCGACAGTGTATTGAGCGCGGAGATGGCGCGGTAGAACGGCACACCGGGGATCATGATGACGACAGCGGGGACGGAGAGCGCCACCCGGGAAAGGGAGGCACGAGATACGAAGAGTTGAGCCAGCAGTCCGATCGTGACTGCGGCCAGCCCCACGGCGAGCTGCCACGGCACATGGAAAACGTCGATGAGAAGGAGGCGCCCGGTATTGGCCAGTGCACCGACCACAGCCGCCAGGATGCTGGCCTTGGAACCGGCGTTGAACAGCATGGCAAAGCCGTAGGCTGCGATGAAGGAGCAGAAGCACCGCAGAATATAGAGCAACGGCCCGTCGAGCGAAGCGCCGCTGGCTGCCGCCACATCCCAGCGGAAGATGAAGGTGACGGTCCATACGGCCACGCCCGCAGCCGCCATCACCATGAGCACATAGGCGCTGCGCGATAACGCCGAGGAGAAGTCCTGCCGGAACAGATCCAGCATTGCCGTCACCATGGGAAAACCTGGAATGAGGAACAGAATCGCTGAGATGATGCCGCCCTGATGGTTGCCGGTGACCACGCCGGATGCATCAAGCGCGGTCACGATGCCCATATAGGTGCCGGAGGCGGCGACCCCACACACGAGCCAGGTGAAGAAGTGCTGATAGTGGCGCTCAAGCATCTGACGGCGGATGAACTGCCCCAGAAACGCGGCCACGAGGACCGTGAGGCACTCGACCCAGCCGCCCTTGTTGAGAAAGCAGAATCCTGCGCAGGCTACCCCGGAGGCGGCCGCGTTGGTGAAGGCGTTGTAACGAGCGTGCATCTTCTCGACCTGCGTCAGCTTGGCCTCAAGATGCTCAACAGTCTCATGCGGGCGCAGATCGTGAACGATCCTGCGCAGAGCCTCCAAACGGTCGACATTGACACCGACACGACGAACTTCACTGGCCTCGGTGCGGAACCGACTACCGACGTACGAGGAGGTGACGATCTCGGTCATCGTCACCGTGGCCTCGTGCCGGTCAAGACCGACCGCGGCGGCTGCTCTCGCCATTGAGGACTTGATGCGGTAGGAGCCGGCCCCCGCGGCGAGCATGAGACGCCCCAGGTGCAGGACGACGTCCGACTGCTGCATGAGCCGATCGGCGTCGAGGCTCGGCTCATGGCCGTGCGGGGAGGTGGGAGGGAAGTCAGTGTCAGTCACGAAGACAATGGTGCACTGTTCGACGCCCTCGTGTCAGATCATCCATGGACCCGGCACGGTGTTGGTGTGTTTTGGTGTTGGTGGTTTGTGTGGTGGGTGGGGAGGAGAGGGGGGTGGGTGGGGGTGGGTGGCCGCGTGGGTTTTTCGTGGGGGGCCTGGGGCTGGTGCTCAAAGGCAGTTGGCCCGGGACCGCTGGTTGGCGGTTCCGGGCCGACTGTGTGGTGTGTGCTCGGTGGTGTCCTACTCTCCCGCACCCTGGCGGGTGCAGTACCATCGGCGCTGTCAGGCTTAGCTTCCGGGTTCGGGATGGGTGCCGGGCGTTTCCCTGTCGCTGTGACCACCGAGACGATTGTATGGGCAGTGCGAGAATCACTCGATACTGATTCGGTTGTGTGGCTGCCGTCCCACGCGCGCGTCGTGTCGTATACGCGTCGCGTTGCGTGTTGGTTGGGTTGGTTGTGGACCGTATAGTGGACGCTCGCGTTTGTTCCTGCCCCCCCTCACTCTCTTACTGTGCCGCTTGCGCGGTGGTTGTGGTGGTGGGGGTTGTTGTTTGTGTTGGCCTATTAGTACCGGTCAGCTCCGAACCGTTACCGGTCTTCCACTTCCGGCCTATCAACCCAGTGGTCTGCTGGGGGCCTACCAAGACAGTAACT
>NZ_JH470353.1:0-2702 GCF_000239715.1 Actinomyces sp. oral taxon 849 str. F0330
ACCGCGGGGGACGTCGCAGATGCGGCAGACGGGGAGGTCGCGGCGGACGGCGCCCCGCAGACACCCGCCCCACCGTCCGACCGATCGGTCGACACGCCGGGCGGGACCGACTCGCCCGCCGCGCCGCGTCTCCTCGGCAACCCGGCCGAAGACGGCCCGATCCCTACAGTTACTCGCACCACGGGCCCACTGTGGCACACCGCGGCCCCCGCCGGCCACAGGCCTCCCACCGCGCTCCAGGACCCAGGATCCCGGCGAAACCGACACGGACCGACACAGAGCGAACGCACCCCCTAGACTCGATCAGGTGAGTGACTCCCCCTCCCATGACACCCCGGGCTCCGCACCGCCCACATCTCCGGGCCCGTCAGGCCAACCGCCCCGCAGTCGCAGGCCCGACTACGTGCTCACCGCCGTCGTCGGGGTGGTCTTCGCCCCGAGTGTCTCCTTCCTCCTCGGCCTGGCCGACGCCGTACCGTCGTCGACCCCGGGCCTGCGCACCGTCCTGCTGCTCGGAGCGATCCTGCTGATCTCCTCCGCCGCCACCGCGCTGTTCGCCGGCCGCTCCTCGATGGGCGCGCTCGCCACGGGACTGACCGCCCTGGCGGCCCAGTCAGCCGTCTTCATGGCCCCCATCCATGCAGCCTCCCTGCCTCACACGTGGCTGCAGAAGCTAATCAGCACCGGGTTCATGCTCATCCTGGCGGGGCTGTGGCTCGGCGGCTCCTGGGGGATGCGCCTGGCCCGCCGTGCCGGCCACGCCCAAGGGCAGGCCGCCTTCCGCCTCACCCAGGCCGACCGAACCGTGGGCTCCACGCCGGCCCCGCCCCCTTCGCGCCGACGCGACCACCTCCTGTCCCTGCCCTGGGTCGTGGCCGGGCTGGCGCTCGCGGCCTTCCTGCTGCCCCGCTCCTACCTGCGGGCGGTCGCCCCCGGAATCCAAACCGGGCCGCTGATGCTCGCCGCCGTCCTGGTGTCCTTCATCGCCCTGGTCGCGGCAGGCGCCTCGACGGCGCGCTCCACCCTCGGGGCGCGCATCACCGGCCCGATCCTTATCCTTTTGACGGTTCCGACGCTCAGTAACGATATGATCCCTGGCGGCCATCTGGTCTCCAGGCTCCTGCCGTACGGCCCGGACGCCGTCGTGCTCGCCGCCATCGGCATCGAGCTCATGGCGATCGGCTGGGGAGCGCATATGGCCCGCCGTGCCGGCCGAGCCAACGCGCTGTCCAAGTTGCGCTCCGGTGCCTGAGGGTCCCATGCCCGCAGTCATGTCCTGGGGACGACCGCATCCCCTCTTTCGGCGCCCCCGCCCCTACTACTAACGTGTGCATGCGTAAGGAGACCTCGTGAGCACCGACAACACAGACCGCATCGCCCCGCAGACGCCCGGCACGTCCGACGGCGTCGGCTCAGCCTCCCCGACGGCGCCTACTCCGGCCACAGAATCGTCGACGTCGGATGCTCACCCCGAGGAGATGAAGGCCACGGTGACCGCTGCGGCCCTCTTCTCCGACAAGAGCCCGGCCGGCAAGGTCGCCCAGGCGTCTCAGCCTGTCTCCTCCGCAACGATCGCACCGGCGACGGCGGCGGGCGACGTGGGCGGTTCGACCGGTGGCACCGAAGACGACACTGCGGGCGGCGCCGCGGATGATGACGTCGACACCATGAAGATCCGCAAGAACAAGAACAGGCAGGAGAACGCCCGCGGCTCTGCCGGAGGCGAGGCCCCCGAGGTCACCGGCGCAGGCGCAGACTCTTCCGATGACGCCGCCGTTGAGGCCACCGAGGAAGTCTCCGGCGAGACGCCTCCGACGCCGTCGGCTGCCGAGGAGGCCCAGGTCGGCACGTTCCCGGTCGGTCGCCCCGCCCAGGACCCGCTACGACCGGACGATCCCTCGCCCCGTCCGGTGACCACTCAGGCTACGACGCCGTCCGAGTCCTCCGAGCCGGTCGAAGACACCGCCACAGGGACGGCCGCCGGCACCCCCGACATGCCGCCGTCCATTCCGCCGTCGTCGGCGCCGGGCGAGCCACAGGCCGAGCAAGTGGAGTCCACGACCCTCACTGCGCCGCAAGCCCCCTCCGCAGACTCGACGACCGACACGCCCCCCGCGGCCTCGGCGACCCCCGCCGTTCCCGCGGCCTCCTCCGAGTCGGCCGGTCTTCCCGCACCCGCCTCGACCGGCTCTGTCAAGGATCCTTCGGACCCCGCTAGCCCGGAGCCGGCCCGTCCGGAGAGCCAAGAGGATGAGAAGGGCAAGGAGGACCGGGAGGATACGGCCTCCATCGTCTCGACAGCCTCCTCCGCAGCAGCGTCCTCGCCCGCCGAGCAGGCCGGCGATGAGGACGAGGCACCGGCATCGGCCGGTGCGGCGTACGCCGTGGCCGCAGGCACGGCGGTCGACGCTCCCGTGCCCGGTACCCCTGAGGACTCCGCGGAATCAGACGATCCCGCAGATCCTTCGGCCTCTGAGGGACTCGAGAGCCAGGCCGCCGAGGACTCCCAGGAGACCAGCGCTTCCCAGGCCGCCGAGGACTCCCAGACAGCCGAGGCCCCGACCACGTCCACGGTCACCACCGGCTCTGAGGCTCCGGGCTCCGACGAAACCGCCGATCGCGCTTCCGCGGTCGAGACGGCCTCCACCGGCTCCGCCGGACGGCCGACCGCATCCGCATCATCAGCACCATCACCTGCCGCC
>NZ_JH470353.1:2722-6558 GCF_000239715.1 Actinomyces sp. oral taxon 849 str. F0330
TCCCACCGATGGGGCCGGTGCCGACGGCAGCGACGGCGCCAACCGTCCTACCGACACCACCGGCTCCTCGGCGAGCGCACGGCCGACGAGCCGGCCCTCCGCGACAACGGCCTTTTCCTCCGCGGCCTCACCTGCAGGCGCGCCATCGGCCCAGTCGATCGCTGAGCCGGCGGTGTCAGCGCCGTCACCGGCAGAGCCCGATGCCCCGGCGACAGCGGAACCGGCGACGGATGCGGCTGAGCCGGTCAAGCCTGCCGGTGCACCCGCCGACAGCCCGGTCGACAACCGGCCCTCAGCCCCCTCCTGGCCAGCGACCCCGGCGGCCCAGCTGGTCCGGACCTCCTCGGCGGCGAGCGCCTCCACGGCGCGCTCGGCCGAGTCGACTCCTTCCGGACGCCCCGCGTCCCCCGCGGACGGCGCCTCAACGGCCGGCTTGACCGCGGACGGGCCGTCGACGCTCCGATCCGCCTCGGCCCCGCCGTCCGGGCTTTCCGGCTTCCGCGACCAGGCCCCCACCGAGACGCCGACCGCCGCATCCACGACGTCGATGACTCCGCGACCGGCCGGAGCATCTCCGGCGACGTCGTCCCCCATCCCCGCGGCACCCCGGGACTACCGGCCCGCACCCGCCGACCGTCCCATCCCGAGCACCTGGTCGACGCCGACGACCGGCGAGGCCTCTTCCGCTCCTGCATCCGCGTCAGCGCCGACCGCCGCACCATCGGAGCCCTCCCCGAGGCAGACGCCCACCTGGCCGGCGACCTCCACGGCCCGGGGCTTCTCGGCGGTCGCCGACACCCTGGAGAGCGACGACCCCGAAGAGCGCGGCCGCTCGCGCGCCCGACAGGCAGCCATGGCCATGACCGGCTCCGCCGAGGATGACGACGACATCCTCCTCCAGGGCGCCAGCGTGCTGAGCTCCCCGAGCTCGCGCGCCGAGACCCACTGGGCCGGGGTGCTCATCGCCGTCGTCCTGTTCCCGGTGGCCTGGTTCCTCGTGCACGACGGCGCCGCGAACCTGACCGGCGGCAACCCCTCGGCCTGGCCGGCCGCGGGCTCCCCGGTGGGCGCCCTGGAGATCCTGGGCGGCACTGCGGCCTGCGCCACCGCCCTGTTCATGATCTCGCGCTCCTCCCTGGGGGCCTTCGTCGTCGGTGCCATCAGTGCGGTGATCGGCCTGCCCTTCGTCGTGATGCCAGGGGTCGCCCGGTCGATCCTGGGCCCGACGATCGACCGGCTCCAGGCCCACTCCGACCTGGGCAGCGCTCTATCCACCTACGTCATGGACGACGGCCTGTCCGGCCGATTCATCCTCATGGGCGTGCTCACGATCATGGTCGCCGTCGTCGCGCACCTGGCCCGCCGGGCCGGCAGGCGCGAGCAGAGGGAGGACGACCGCGACCACCGTGGCTGAGTCCGAGGCCGCCCACCCTCCCTCCGAGGTGCCCTCGCGGCAGGCTCCGCAGCCGCCCCCGCGGATGCAGACGGCCCGCGACGCCGCCCGCGACGCGGCGCCCGTCGTCGTCGGCTACGTGACCCTGGGGCTGGCCGCGGGGATGCTGCTAGTCGCCGAGGGGCTGTCCTGGTGGTGGGCGCCGGTGTGGAGCCTAGTCATCTACTCCGGGACCATGCAGATGCTGCTGGTGCCGCTGGCCGGTGGCGGCGAGCCGCTGGCGGCCATCGCCCTGTCCACCGGATTCGTCTCGGGTCGTCACGTCTTCTACGGTCTGGGGTTCCCCCTGGAACGGGTGCGCGGCGGGGTGTTCACCCGCCTCTACGCCGTCCACGCGATCACCGATGAGGTCTATGCACTCCTGGCATCCCGAGACCGTCGGGCGATGAGCGGGCGCTACCTGGTGGCCGTCGAGGCGATCAGCCATACCTCCTGGGTGTCGGGCACGACCATCGGGGCGCTGGTCGGGACGGCGCTGGCCTCCCTGGTGGGTGAGCGCATCGAGCTGCTCGGTTTCGTGCTCACGGCGCTGTTCGTGGTCCTGGCCATTGAGAACTGGCGCAATCACCCCGATATCGGGGTGCTGTGCCTGGGGCTGGTGGCCGGCGGTGTTGGTCTGGCGATGGGCGGATCGGCGGCGCTGCTGACCGCACTGATGATCCTGGCTCTTGGCCTTGTGGGCCTGTACGCCTGGCGCGGCCGCCGGCGAAGGGACGGCTCTCCTGCGCCGACGACGGGGCAGGGGGCCGACTGATGCTCACCAACCCGCAGATCGCGGTCGCCGTCGCGGTCGTCGCCGTCATCACCTTCTCCTGCCGGATCGCCCCCTTCGTGCTGCTGCGAGGGCGCAAGGACAGCGCGCTGCTGGCCTTCCTGTCCCGGGCGATGCCCCTGGGCGTGATGATCGTCCTGGTGGCCTACACGCTAGACGGCGTGAGCCTGTCGCCGTCGACCTGGCTGCCGGCGGCCGGCGGCATCGGGACGACGGCGGGTCTGCACCTGTGGCGGCGCTCGATCGGCCTGTCGCTCATCGGCGGCACCGGCGTCTACGTCGCCCTCAGTCTCCTGCTGGCCTGACCCGCCGCGGCCGGTGGCCGGCCATGTAGAAGACGATGAGGGCCACGTAGGTGACCACGCTCAGCCAGGCACTGACCAGCCCGAGGAGTGCAGCCAGGGAGTAGAGCCACGGCCCCATCATGAACCGCTGAGTCATGGACCATACCTCCGCCTGCGTCACCTCCGGCTGCAGGCGGCTCCGGTCCCGGATCGCCGCGCGCCACAGGGCGTTGAAGAACAGCCCGCCGACCACCATGACCACCCCGTAGAAGACAGCGCCCGTACGCTCGTCATGCCCCGACTCCAGGGAGCGCGTCAGCACCGAGGTTGCGAAGGGCAGGAAGGCGACATCGAGCAGAAGGAAGAGGTTGCAGATGAGCATCCACTGATCGACGCTGCGCACCCTCGCGAAGATGGCGTGATGATTGAGCCAGACCTGCCCCACCAGGAGGAAGCTGAGCACGAAGCCCACGTAGCTGGGCCATAGGGAGGCCAAGGAGCCCAGGAGGCGCCCGCCGTCCTCGGGCAGCTTGATCTCCAGACTCAGGAGCGTGATCGCGATGGCGATGACGCCGTCGCTGAAGGCCTCCAGGCGCCCGGGCGAGATCAGGGCCGGCTCATCGCCTCCTCCACCGCCGCCGGCTCCGGCAGAGGGCTCGACCTCGGGCTCCTTGTCAGCAACGGCATCGAAGGCGGCAGTCTCATGGCGGCCATGAGAGTCCTCGTCCGTGTCATGGTGACGATCAGTGGTCATGCCGCTTCCCTCCGGCTGCTGGCGGAAACCTATGACGCGCGCGGGGCCATCCGTATCCACCTTACTGCCGCCGGGAGCGTTCCGCGCCAGCGGGGACCTTTCACCGCGGCTGGGGACGTCTCACGCCTGCAGGATTTCGGGACTTCTGCGCGTGAGATGTCCCCACCAGCGGTACCGAGCGCTGACCAGTAGGCTGCGGCCGTGCCTGTCGACGTCAACCGCCTCGGCCCCTGGGCCCACCGCGATCTCACCGCCCGCGGCACCCGTTTCCATGTCGCGCTGGCGGGTCCCGAGGCACCGAGCGGCAGCGGGCCCCTCACGCTCCTGGTCCACGGCTTCCCCGAGTGCTGGTGGACTTGGCGCCACATCGTCCCCGCTCTGGCGCAGGCCGGACACCGGGTGGCCGCCCTCGACCTGCGGGGCTTCGGCGGCTCGGACCGCCCGCCCTCGGGCTACGACCTGGTGACGCTGGCCCAGGATCTGGCCGCCGTGGTCCGTTCCCTGGGCCACGAGCGGGCCGTGGTCGTAGGCGCGGGGCTCGGCGGCCATGTCGCCTGGGCGCTGCCGCATGTG
>NZ_JH470353.1:7468-52432 GCF_000239715.1 Actinomyces sp. oral taxon 849 str. F0330
GTCGGGGCCGGCACTGCAATACGCGAGTCTGCAGATCCCGGGTCTGGCCGAACGCCGCCTGCGCAGCCGCAGTGCGCTGGAGGGCCTGCTGCGCTCCTGGGCCGGGCCGTACACCCGGGAGGCGGTGGCTGAGGAGGCCGCCTACTACGCCGAACTCCTGTCCCGACCCGGTGCCGCCCACAGCGCCCTGGAACCGCTGCGCAACCTCATACTGTCGCGAGCGGAGACGGCGGCGCTGGGCAAACCGGTGGCGATTCCCGTCCTGTCGGTCCAGGGCGAGCTCGACCCCGTCCAGCCCGCCCAAGCCTACGCGCGCGACACCCACCACGTGACCGGCAACCTGCGCCAGGCGACAATCCGCCGCTCGGGCCACTTCCCGCAGGAGGAGGCTCCGGCCGAGCTCGTCCGGGCCCTCCTAACCTTCCTGGCAGACGTCGCCCCAGCAGTCTGACGCGCGGCGCCGGCTCACACGGGCTGGCGCAGATTCTCCATGAGAGGTCGGCGGTCAAGCTGTGCGGGCAGCCAGGTGGTCGCCACCGCCAGTGCCAACGAGATCCCGCTGACGAGCGCCAGCAGCCCCACCGGGACCGAGGAGACCAGGACCGTCATCCCGCCCCCGGAGTACAGCGCGGCGTAGACGGCACTGAAGGTGGTGGCCACCAGCCCGAAGAGGATGCCGGTGACGGCGTAGATGACACCCTCCAGTGCGGTGGACGCCAGGACCGTGCTGGTCCGCGCCCCGATGACCCCCAGTAGCGCGCCCTCCTGGCGCCGGGCCCGCCCCACCATGGCGATATTGGCGATCCCGCCGACGCCGGCGATGAAGAAGATCGGCACCGCGACAGTGAGGAACCCGTTGACCGAGCCCTGCGCACCGGTGGCCTGCCCTGCGCCGACGGCAGCGTAGACGGTCCCGGTCATGGCCACGGCGATGGCGAAGGGGACGATCGTCGTCATCGACAAAGAGGCGCGGTGGCGGGCATTGGCGCGGGCGGCGAACCAGGCGGGGCTGCGGCCCGGGATGAGCGCGGTCCACCAGGTCAACAGCGGCCGCAGGGTCCAGTTCGGCACGACCAGGGCAGCGATTGCGGCGATGAGCCCCATGGAGCCGCCGACGACCGCGCGCTCCCCCGGGTCGTTGAGGTTGGCACCGGCGGCGACCATCTCCGCCCTCTCCGCCTCGTTGAGAGGCATGGCGCTGTCGAAGGGAACCAGCACCAGGGCCAGGACCAGGACACCGACGATCACCCACTGCCACCACCGGGTCCGGGTCTGCGGAGCCGTGGACTCTCGCAGCGCCTGCATCTCGGGGACCAACGCCGCCCGCCGAGCCGGCCCCATCCCGCCCAGGACGCAGAAGAGCGTCGTCACGGCGATGGTCAACGGTACCCCAAAGCCCGGCATGACAACCGGCAGGTCGTGCGGGAAGCCCTCGAACTCGCGCCAGGTGAGCAGGTAGACGCGGGCCAGTGGAAGGGAGGCCGCCACCCCGAGGGCGCCTCCAAGCAATCCGATCGCCCCGACCTGCGCCAGGATGACGCGGCGGATGCGGCTGCCGGGGATGCCCAGGACCTTCCACAGGGCGTGGGAGCGCTGCTGGGCCGAGACGGTGAGTCCCAGCGTCGTGGACAGGATGACGGCGGTGGCCAGCCCCGCGTAGGACACGAGGCTGGAGCCGATGATGTGGGAGGCGTTGATGAGCTCCGCCGATCCCTGGGACTGCGCCCAGCTCAGGGCGCTGTACCAGGCGGTGATGATGACGCCGATGATGGCGCCGCCGACCGTGGCGACGAGCAGCGACCACAGCCACTGGCGGGCGTGGTGGCTCAGGTCATTCCAGATGAGTGTGACCATGTTCTTCTTCTGCTCCTGTCTCGCTCAGGCGGCGCGCGCGGCCCGGGCCGAGTGGACGAGCTCGGCGATCTGGCGGGCGTCACGGCAGCTGGTCCACTGCACCAGGTGCCCCTGGCTCATGACGGCAACAGCGTCGGCCTTGGCGGCGGCCTCGACGTCGTGCGTCACCATGACCACGGTGGTCCCCTGCTCGGTGAGCCGGCGCAGCCAGTCCAGGACGAGGGCGGCGGAGCTCAGATCGAGGGCGCCCGTGGGCTCGTCGGCAAAGACGATCCGGGGACGGCTGGCCATGACGCGGGCGATCGCCACGCGCTGGCGCTCCCCGCCGGAGAGCTGGTGGGGCTTGAGACCGGCGCGGTGTGCGAGCCCGACGGCGTCGAGGGCCGCCCGGGTCTGGGCGTCGCTCAGGGGGCGTCCGGCCAGGCGCGAGGGCATGGAGACGTTGTCGGCGACGCTTAAGGAGGCGATGAGGTTGTACTCCTGGAAGACGAAGCCGACGTGGCGGGCACGGAACCGGGCGCGCTCGGCCGGCCGCATCCCGGAGGTGATGGTGCCGAGCATGGTCACCTGGCCGTCGGTGGGCTCATCGAGGCCGGCCATGCAGTGCAGCAGCGTCGACTTGCCAGAGCCGGAGGCTCCGACGACGGCGGTGAAGCTGCCCTCGGGCAGGTCGGCGTCGACGTGGTCCAGAGCGGTGACGCGGGCGTCCTGGCGGCCCGGCACGTCGTAGACGCGGGTGAGGCCGCGCAGTCGGATGGCGACGGACGACGAGGCGGCCGTCCCGGGAGGCGGCGTGGATGGGGCGGAGGCAGCGGTCGGGTCGGAGGGCGTGAGCGGCGGGTGAGCAGTCATGCCCCCAGCCTGACGGCGCCGGCCCTCCCATCCCATCCTGCCATCTGGCGGACCGGGGGTGGGGCTAGCCCGACACCGGCCCGGGCCGCCTCCGCGAGCGCCGCTCTCAAACGCCTATCAAACGCCCACCTGCGGGCACAGCCCGGCCTCGAGCAGCGCGCACTCACCGCAGCGGGGCGAGCGGGCGGAGCACACCCGGCGCCCGTGCTCGATGAGCCGATGGCAGCCGTCGGTCCAGCGCCACGGCTCCCACAGGGCCGCGATGTCCCTCTCCACTCGCAGCGGGTCCTTCGACGTCGTCCACCCCAGTCGGCGCGAGAGTCGCCCAACGTGGGTGTCCACGGTGATGGCGGGCTGCCCGAAGGCGTTGCCGAGCACGACGTTGGCGGTCTTGCGCCCCACTCCCGGCAGGGAGACGAGGTCCTCGCGGCTGCGCGGGACCCGGCCGTCGAAACGCTCGTCGAGGGCCTGACCGATGCCCAGCAGGTGCCCGGCCTTGGCCCGCTGGAAGCCCAGGGGCCGCAGGATCGCCTCGAGGTCCTCGCGCCGGGCGACTCCCAGAGCGGCGGCGTCGGGGTAGCGCGCAAAGAGCTCGGGCGTGACAGTGTTGACGCGCGCATCGGTGGTCTGGGCGGACAGGACGGTGGCGATGAGGAGCTGGAAAGGGCCGTCGTGGTCGAGGGCGCAGACGGCGTCGGGGTAGAGGGCGATCAGCTCGTCGTCGACGGCGCCCGCGCGCCCGGCCAGGTCCGGAATCGCCGAGACCTCGGGCACTGCGTCAGCCGATGCCGCTGCGATCTCACTACTCGCCGACCTGCGCACCTCGTCCTCTTTCCGCGCTCTCACCGACAGCCGGCACCGCCCGGAGTCCTTATTCAGGCCTGTGTCCATGAGACCGCTATTGCAATCGATCCCGTCATCCGTCCGCAACCGCACGCTGTTCAAGAGTGTCACAGGACGCACCCGATTTTGCTCACTCCCCTTTGACCTGCAACACACGGAAGCTACAATGCTCGACGGCGTGCCACAGGTCACAAGCCGTGGCAGGATAGACCCGAGGGCTCCCGCATGCGGGATGCCAGCCCCCTAACCACCAGGAGGATCTCCGTGGAAGACAGCATTATTTCCAGGATCCCGCTCTTCGAGGGCCTCAGCCCCGATGAGCAGGAGGAACTGCGCGCCATGATGACGCAGACGACTCTGCGCCGTGGCGAGACCCTCTTCAATGAGGGCGACTCAGGTGACCGCCTCTACATTCTCCTCTCCGGAAAAGTGAAGCTCGGCCATGCCAGTGCCGACGGCCGCGAGAACCTGCTCGCAGTGCTCGGCCCCGGCGAGATCGTCGGCGAGCTGACCCTGTTCGACCCAGGCCCGCGCTCCACCACCGCCACCGCTGTGGCCCCCACCGAGCTCCTGACGCTGGACCACAACCAGCTCATGACTTTCGTGGAGTCCCACCCGCAGCTGGCCAAGGACATGCTGCGCGCCCTGGCCCAGCGCCTGCGCCGCACCAACACGGCGCTGGCCGATCTCGTCTTCTCCGACGTGCCCGGCCGCGTGGCCAAGGCCCTGCTGGACCTGGCCGACCGCTTCGGCTCACCCACCGACGACGGCGTTCACGTCCCCCACGACCTCACCCAGGAGGAGCTCGCCCAGCTGGTGGGCGCCTCGCGCGAGACGGTCAACAAGTCGCTGGCGGAGTTCGTCTCCCGCGGCTGGATCCGCCTGGAGGGCCGGGCCGTCACGTTGCTCGACGTCGACCGACTGCGCCGTCGCGCCCGCTGAGGGTCCGTTTCGGGTCACGAGAGCCCTCCGCGCAGCACGCCGGGCGATCTACCGAGCGCCGACAACCGCATCCACCGAACTGACGACGTTGCGTCCGCGGTCCACCACGACGGACCGCGGACGCAACGTCGAAACCGTTCAAGGGTCTGGGAGGCCGCACCGGACGGGGCCGACCGGCTCGAGGCGGAGCGGCGCCGTCAGGCCCGGGGGCGCTTGAGGTAGGCGATGAGATTCTCCGTGCCGGACGGACCGGGCACGACCTGGACGAGCTCCCAGCCGTCGGCGCCCCACTGGTCGAGGATCTGCTTGGTGGCGTGGGTGATGAGGGGAACGGTGGCGTACTCCCAGGCGGTCGGAGCGCCGGATACGTGGTCGGAAGATGCAGTCATGGGCTCAGCCTAGAGCCCGCCCCGGAGCACCGGAAGCCAGGCCGCAGGAGACTTCAGGAGGCGCAGCGCACCCGGGCCAGGATGCGGGGGGCGCGGCGGGCGTGGATCTCGGCGACGAGCTCGTCGTCCTCGCGCTGGAGCCACAGCCCCCAGTCGTCGACTTCGGGGAAGCGCCGCAGCAGTGCCCGCCTCTCCCGCTCAGTCAGTCCGCCCCAGACACCGAAACTGGACTCGGAGTTGAGTGCCTCGGCCAGACACTCCATACGGACCGGACACGCGAAGCACAGCGACCTGGCATCGCGTTGCTCAGCTCCCTTGCCGAAAAGCTGGTCGGGTTCGACGGTTGCGCAGGCCGCCTGGGCCGCCCAGGTCTGGTCGTCTTGAGTCATACTCACTCCCGATTCATTCAACGGCCGACGCCGTTGTCAGACACGTCACAGCCGTTACCGTATGGCAACCGAGCGCCGCGCACCAAATCCCATTCATGTGTTCCAGGCGGCTTCAGCGTCCCCGACCCCGGCAAGATCGGCCCGCACCACCGCATTCAAGGGGAGTTCTCTGATAGCGAGCCATTTAAGTGGACTTCGAGTCCAACGGGATCTCACCTTTCGCAAGGTTGGGAAATCCGCTTCACACAGCCGGAGGGGATGCCTCATGACCGTGAACGCCGCGGGCGAACCGTGATCCCACCGTGACCCGATCCTGGGCATTTCTTAAGAAATTACTGAGCATTCCGGGCCGTCTTACCATCCGGCCGGGCGACCGCGTCTGAGGTCCGCGCCGACGTCGTCGGGCCTCCCCGCACCACGAGCCGGAAAGGGGCCGACCGGAGACCGATCGCGGCACTCTCCTAGGGTCTTCTCAGGCCGAAGAGGGCCTACGCCACTGCATCCTCCTATCGATTCCACGTAGGCTGGCGCCATGGCGAACTCCTCTGCGCGCGGACGCTCTCTGACACCACCACAGGTCGTCTCGATGCTCGTGGTCTTTCTGGCACTGTCGGGCGTCGGCGGTGTCCTGTCCGCAGGCTTCGCCACCCCCTTCGTGGGCGTCACGGCGGCGCTGACCAAGGCCTCCGCCGAGCTCTTCGAGGAGCTCCCCAGCGACTTCAACGTCCAGCAGCCCAGCCAGATCTCGACCCTCCTGGCGTCCGATGGGACCGAGATCACCAAGTTCTACGCAGAGAACCGCATCGTGGTGCCCCTGAGCCAGATCTCGGTCAACATGCAGAACGCCATCGTCGCCGTGGAGGATCAGCGCTTCTACCAGCACCAGGGGGTCGACCCCACCGGCATGGTGCGCGCCCTGGTCTCCAATAACGCCGGCGGCTCGCGCCAGGGCGCCTCCACACTCACGCAGCAGTACGTGCGCAACACGCTCATCGAGACCGGCCTGAAGAACGATGACCACAAGATCATCCGGGACGCCACCGAGAGCACCGTGGCCCGCAAGCTGCGCGAGATGAAGTACGCCCTCAGCCTGGAGCAGAAGTACTCCAAGCAGCAGATTCTCGAGGGTTACCTCAACATCGCCGCCTTCAGCCCCTCCACCTACGGGGTTGAGGCCTCCGCCCGGCACTACTTCAGCAAGTCGGCCAGTGAGCTGACAGTGGCAGAGGCGGCCCTCATGGCCGGCACCACCAACGCCCCCAGCGCCTACGACCCCGTCACCCAGCCGGAGCTGGCCAAGAACCGCATGGACTGGGTCCTGGCCAAGATGCTGGAGGAGAAGTTCATCACCCAGGAGCAGCACGACGAGGCCGTGGCCACCCCGATCGAGAGCATGCTCCATGTCTCGGATTCCCCGGCCGGCTGCGGCGCCGCGGGTACCGCCGCCTACTTCTGCACCTACGTGGTCAACGAGATCCTCGGGTCGGAGAACTTCGGCCCCGATGTCGCCTCGCGGCGCCAGCTGCTGACGCGCGGAGGCCTGAAGATCACCACCACCCTGGACCTCAAGCGGCAAGGCGCCGCGGACAACGTCATCCAGGCCAATGTCCCCACCGGCGACGAGTCGGGCACCGACACGACCATCGCCTCGATCGAGCCCGGCACGGGCCGGATCCAGGCACTTGCCCAGAACAGCAACTACGGCTACGGCGACGGCGGCCCTGACAGCAGTGAAACCCAGCTCGTCTACGCCGCCGACGCCAAGCACGGCGGTATCGAACTCAGTGACGGCACTGTCGGCTTCCAGCCTGGCTCGACCTTCAAGGCCCTCATCTTGGCCGAGTGGTTCAAGGACGGGAACCCGGCCGGCGCCAGTCTCAGCGCCGTCCCCAGGACCTTCCGGTGGAACATCCCCTGCGCCCCGGAGAACAACGACCCGACCTGGGCCCCGAAGAACGTCGACGCCTCCCTCAACCGCGCCACCAACGTCACCGAGGCAACAAAACTGTCCATCAACGTCGCCTACGCCGAGATGCTCAGCCGCCTCAACGTCTGCGACGTCACCAACTTCGCCGCCTCTATCGGAGTGACGAAGGCCGATGGCACACCGTTGGACCCGCGCCCCTCCATCGTGCTGGGTTCGCAGAACGTGCCTCCGCTGAGCATGGCCAACGCCTATGCGACCTTCGCCTCCGGAGGCAAGTACTGCAAGCCGATCGCCATTGACCAGATCCTGGACGCCAGCGGCACCTCCATGGCGGTGCCCAGCGCTGACTGCACGCAGGCAATGGATCAGGGCGCCGCAGACCAAACCGCGACGACTTTGACCGCCACGTCGCAAAAGGGCGGAACGGCCTATGAGGCCGCCATCAACCGGCCGATCGCCGGAAAGACCGGAACCACGGATTACAACTATGACGCCTGGTTCGTCGGCTTCACCCCGCAGCTGGCCACCGCGGTCTGGATCGGCCACGCCGGCAGCCCCAGGACCCTCAACGGCCAGCAGATCGGCCCGCACAGCGTCGGCATCATGTACGGAAACACGATCGCCGTGCCGATGTGGCGCGACTACATGTCCCAGGCGCTCGAGGGGGATCCGACTCTGCCAATCCCCTCCCACCAGTGAGCACCAGCCACCCGCGAACAACTGAACAGAAGAGGACCCGACTCCCTATGACGCCATCCCCTGCCGGACGCTCGGCTCTGTCCGTCGTTGGGGCCACCGCCGCCCTGGGGGCGGCCACGTTGGCCTACAGCCTCATCGAGGCCCGGTGCCCCGTTCTGCGGCGCATCGACGTGCCGGTCCTCGCCGCCGATGAGGAACCCCTCACGGTGCTGCACCTGTCCGATTTGCACCTGACCGACCACACCGAGGCACGGGTGGCCTGGGTGCAGCGGCTGGCGCAGCTGCGGCCCGACGTCGTCGTCAACACCGGCGACAACCTGTCCCTGGCCTGCGGGCTGGAGCCGTTGCGGCGGGCCCTCGAGCCGCTGACGGGACTGCCCGGCGCCTTCGTCATGGGCGACCACGACTACCGCACCACTGTTTTCCGCCTGCCGACGCGCTACCTGCACCGCGACCCGCGCAAGGCCTCCAGTCGCGTGCGCGATGAGGACATCGAGGCCCTGCCATGGGAGGAGGTCCGCGATCTGCAGGCCGCAGGCGGCTGGGCGAATCTGACCAACCGGCGCGACTCACTCACCGTGGGCGGTCGGCGCATCGAACTGGTGGGCGTCGACGACCCGCACGCCAACCGCGACGTCTTCCCCGCCCCCGGGGCGGGCGGCGATACGGCATCATCCGGGTCGGCGGACTCGGCCCTCTCCCTGCCGGCGATCCGCAACCGAGAGGGTCGCGCACTGCGACTGGGGCTCACGCACGCCCCCTACCGACGGGTCCTGGAGGCGATGTCGGCCGACGACGTCGACCTGGTCCTGGCCGGGCACACGCACGGTGGGCAGTTGTGCGTGCCCGGGGCGGGAGCGCTGGTGACCAACTGCGACCTGGACCGGGGTCGGGCCTCGGGGCTGTCGCAGTGGCCGGGCCGGCTCGGGGATCCGCGGGCCGCCGACCACATGTACCTGCACGTGTCCGCCGGGCTCGGCACGAGCCCCTACACACCCGTGCGCCTGGCCTGCCGGCCCGAGGCCGCGCTGCTGCGGCTGCTGCCGGCCTGACGGATGGTGCGCGTCACCAACTTCGACCACAACTTCATAGATGACGCGGAGCCGTGTCGTCTATGAAGTTGTGGTCGATTTCGGGGTCTCGGCACGCCGTCAGCGGCGCCAGCGGGCGAAGCCTCCCTCAGAGCTGATGACTTGACCGGTGATCCAGCGGGCCTCGTCGGTCAGCAGCCAGGTAATGAGGCGGGCAGGGTCGTCAGCCTCGCCCCAGCGCCCCTGGGGGAACATGACGGCCGTCGCCTCGCGGTCCGCCTCGGTGACGTAGCCGGTGTCGACGGGGCCGGGGTTGACCGTGTTGACGGTGATGCCGGCGTCGATGAGCTCATCGGAGATGGTCAGAGTGACGCCCGCGATAGCGGCTTTGGCGGCCGCGTAGGCGATCTCCCCGGGCAGGGGTCCCAGGCCCTGGCCGGAGGTGAGGAACACGATGGCACCGCGGCGGCGGCCGGCGTCCGGCACAGCGGGCGGGACGAAGCCCTCCTGGGCGGCGAAGGCCTGCGCCAGGAGGATGGAGGCGCGGGCGTCGACCGCCCAGTGGGCATCCAGGACGGCCTCCGTCATCTCGGAGAGCGGGCCGTCAGGACTGCTCATGGCCTGATTGCACACGAGGGCATCGAGATGGCCCACGGCAGCCACGGCCCGCTCGACGACGCGGGCTGGCTCCCCGGAACAGGCCAGGTCGGCGGGGATGTCGATGAGCCGGGCCGGGCCGACCAGATGGGAGCGGATGGAGGCCATGACGGCCTCGATGTCGTCGGCGCCCCAGGGCTGGGAGGCGTCGTGCGGGCGGTAGTGGTGGGCGACGATGCTCGCCCCGTAGTCCGCGGCGCGGCAGGCGATGGCGTGGCCGATGCCGATGCGGCGGCTGACGCCGGTGACCAGCACCGTGCGGCCGGCCAGGGGGAACGGGTCGCGGCCGCCGCAGTGGGCGTCACCGCCGGGGTCGTGCGGGTGCTGGGCGTCAGTGCTCATAACCGGCAGTTTAGAAGGACGCTCGCCACGGGGAGGCCTCCCCATGCGCTCACCGGTATTCCCCTCAAAGAGGGCCCATCGGCGTCACAGCCCTGACCTATCCTCGGCCTCATGAGCACACCGACCATCGCGCCCTGGAGCACCGAGCAGGTCACCGCGCTGGCGCCGGACAAGCAGGTCGCCTCAGCGGGCCTCAAGCTGGCCTCACCGGCCACCTGGTCGGACGCCGGCGTGCACGAGGCGCTGGTGTGGGGCAGTGCCGCGGGGTCGGGCAAGAGGCCCTATCGGGTGTGCGTGGATCTGTCCGGCCCGGCCTTCAAGTGTTCCTGCCCCAGCCGCAAGTTCCCCTGCAAACATGCCATCGGCCTGCTGCACCTGTGGAGCCGGGGGCGAGGTGGCGGGTGGGGAGCCGGCCGCCTTCGCCGCCGAGTGGCTGGAGGGCCGCGTCAAGCGGGCCCGGCAGAAGGCCGCACGGCAGGAGGCCCCGGACCGGCCCGACGATCCGGCCAGGGCGGCCGCCTCGGCCAAGAGCGCCGCCTCGCGTGCCCGCACCCGTGAACGGCGCATTACCGACGGACTGGCGGACCTGGACCGGTGGCTGACCGATCAGCTCCGCGAGGGGCTGGCCAGCGGTTCGGCCCAGCGCTCCAAACAGCTGACCTCCTTCGCCTCCCGCATGGTTGACGCCCAGGCTCCCGGAGTCGCCCGCCGCCTGACCGCCCTGTCGAGGCTGAGCGATTCCTCCCCCGACTGGCCCGAGCGGCTGGTCGACGAGCTCGGGCTGCTCCACCTGCTCATCCGGGCCTGGAACCGCCGCAACCAGCTTCCCGACGATCTCATGGCCACTGTCCGCTCCCACCTGGGGCTCACGATGCGCACCGAGGACGTCCTGGCCTCGCCCGGCGTCGGAGACACCTGGGTGGTCGTCGCCGGTCGGGACTCCGTGGAGGGCAGGCTCACCGAGCGCCGCCTGTGGCTCTACGGTACGACGACGCGGCGCTGGGGGCTCGTTCTCCTCTTCGCCCCCGCCTCCAGCGGCTTCTCCACCGCTCTTGTTCCGGGAACCCGGCTCGACGCCGTCGCACACTTCTACCCGGGGCGCGGCCAGGTGCGCGTGGCCCTGTCCGACGAGCAGCTCCCGCAGCCGGTGACCGGATGGGAGCCCGATGCCGTGGGAACGGCTGCCGCTCGGGAGATCTGGAAGCGGGCAGTCGCCGCGGACCCGTGGGTGGAGGCCACACCGATTCTGGTCTCCGGACGCTTCCGCCTGCTCGACGGCGATCGGCTGGCGATCGGGGATGCGGACGGGGCACTGCCTCTCATCACGCCCGACGACGCCCGATGGGGCCTGCCGCTCCTGGCCGACGGGGATGAGACCGTCGTGGCCGGCGAGCTATCCCCCGAGGGCCTGCGAGCCCTGAGCGTCCTGACCGCCGGAGAGGTGCGTGCCCTGTGAGTGATCTGTCCCCACTGGCCCAGACCGCTGTCATCGGAACGAGCACGCGTCCCTTCTCCCCCGGGACGCTCCCCAGCGCCGTCACGAGCGCCCTCCCGCCTCATCGGAGGGGTACGGAAGGTGCGGGGGATGCAAAGGATACGTCCGAGGGCACCGAAGCGCTCCTGGATGCGGCCGCCGCCTACGGTGCGGTGCACCGCGCCACGATCCCGGCGATCCCCTCCTCCGCCGCAAGGGATACCGGTTGGGCGGCCTCATCGCGTCCCCTGGCACCCGAGGGCCTGCGCCCAATCCTGGAACAGATCCTGCTCAGCAGGCCTCAGGAGCACCTGCTCGCCACGGCGCTGGGCATGGTGGCCGAGTGCGGCTGGCGGCTACCCGCCCCGCTCCTCATGCGCGTTCTCAATGAGACCGCCTACAGGCACGAGGACCGCGATGCGGTCCTGGCCGTCATCGACGAGCGCGCCGCGGCGGTGCTCCGCGACCACCCGGTGTGGGGCAAGCGGGTCGAGCCCCTGGTGTCCCTGCCCGGCGGCGACTCCGGGGACGACTCCGTGTGGAGACTGGGCACCACCGCCCAGCGGCTCGCCTACTTCAGGCGGCTGCGCGCCCAGGACCCAGCTGCAGCGCGGACCCTCATGGTGGCGTCGTGGAAGGAAGAGAAGGCCGAGGCCCGCCGGGGGATCGTCGAGGCGCTGGCCACCAACCTGAGTGAGGCGGACCTGCCCCTCCTCGAGATGGCCCTGACGGATCGTTCCGGGGGCGTGCGCCAGGCGGCGGCGCAGGTGCTCCTCCTCCTGCCCGGATCGGGGCTGGTCCAGCGCGCCGAGGCCCTCGCCGCCTCCCACATGAGCGTCACCAAGCGGTTCCTGCGCACCACCCGGGTGGATTGCCGACCCATCGAGGTGACCGACGAGGTCCTGCGTGACGAGTACGGGGAGCGCGGCACCGGGGACCCCTCCCGAGTCGACGTCGGCCCACCATCCGCCAGGAGAACGGCTGCCGGATACCCGCCCGCTCTACTGGAGGAGGTGGTCGGACGCGTCCCGATCGACCGCTGGCCGGCTCTCATCGGGCTGTCCGCCGGTCAGCTCCTCGAGGCCGAGGTGACCTTCGAGGGCGAACCGCTGGATCTGAGCAGCGCCCTGTTCACCGCGGACCGTCGTGGCAGTGGCGCCCTCATCGAGGCCTGCACGGCCGACGCCTTCAAACGTGGCGATCTTGATCGCTTCACCGACATGCGCCGCTTCTGGCCGCGCCCCTACTCCGCGGAGCACTCCCGCCGCATGGTCTCCTTCCTCCGGTCCGCCCTCGGATCGCACCGACCCGAGGACATCGGCTACTGGACCTCCCAGGAGACCACCAGGCTGCCGGTCTCCTGCCACGCCACGGTCCTGCCCGAGGCACTGGCTCTGATGGAGGAGGTCTCCCGTCCCGACTCGGCACCGGCCTTCGTGACCGACGCCGTCGAGGGGCTGCGTCTGCGACTCCGGCTGGAGGCCCTGCGCACGCACACCGCCTAGCCGCGCCCGCACGCACGCACCACGCTCTGTTTCTTCCCGACCACCCATCGACTACCCGCCCATCAGCCACCGAGGAGCACCCGTGACCAGCACTCAGACCAACAGCCACACCGGTACCGACAACGCACCCCTGCTGCGCCCTCACGCCGAGCAGCGCTACGCCGAGGAGCTCGCCGCCCTGGCGCGTCTCGACGAGCGCACCCGGCCGGCGAGCTGGAGGCTGTCGCCCTGGGCGGTGGTCACCTACCTCATGGGCGGCACACTGGAAGACGGCACCGTCATCACTCCGAAGTACGTCGGCAACCGGCGCCTCATCGAGGTGGCCGTGGCGACCCTGGCCACGGACCGGGCTCTGCTCCTGCTGGGGGTGCCGGGCACGGCGAAGTCCTGGGTGAGCGAGCACCTGGCCGCCGCGATCTGCGGCACCTCCACGCTCCTGGTGCAGGGCACGGCGGGCACCTCCGAGGAGGCGGTGCGCTACGGCTGGAACTACGCCCGGCTCCTGGCCGAGGGGCCCTCGCAGGCGGCGCTCGTCCCCTCCCCCATTATGACGGCCATGGGGACGGGCAGGATCGCCCGGGTCGAGGAGCTCACCCGCATGCCCTCCGACGTCCAGGATGCCCTTATCACGGTGCTCAGCGAGAAGACTCTCCCGGTGCCGGAGCTGGGCACCGAGGTGCAGGCGCACGGGGGCTTCAACCTCATCGCCACCGCAAACGACCGCGACCGCGGTGTCAACGACCTCTCTGCGGCGCTGCGGCGCCGTTTCAACACGGTGGTCCTGCCGCTGCCGGCCTCGGCCGAGGAGGAGGTAAGTATCGTGGCCCGCCGCGTGGAGGACCTCGGTTCGGCGCTCCAGCTACCGCCCGCCGAAGGCGCCCTGGAGGAAATCCGCCGCGTGGTCACCGTCTTCCGCGAGCTGCGCCAGGGCGCGACCGAGGACGGGCGCACGAGCCTGAAATCGCCGTCGGGCACCTTGTCCACCGCGGAGGCGATCTCGGTGGTCACCAACGGCCTGGCCATGAGCGCCCACTTCGGCGACGGCGTCCTGCGGCCCTCGGACGTGGCCGCCGGCATCCTCGGGGCGGTGGTGAGCGACCCGGTGGCCGATCAGGTGGTGTGGTCGGAGTATCTGGAGGCCGTGGTCCGCGAGCGCCGCGACTGGTCGGACTTCTACCGCGCCTGCCGTGAGGTGGGGCAGTGACCGTCAGCGTAGGAGCCGTCGAGGGTACCGCTGAAGCCGCTGCCGAGAACGACGTCGTCGACGACGCCGAGGACGCGCGCCCGCCCGTGAGGGTTCTGGGGATCCGTCACCATGGCCCGGGCTCGGCACGGGCCCTGGCCGCGGCGCTGGAGGCCTACCGGCCCGACTGCGTCCTCATCGAGGGGCCGGCCGACGCCGATGGCCTCATCGAGTGGGCGGGCCGGGGCCTGGAGCCGCCGGTGGCCCTGCTCGCCTGGGACAACACCGATCCCTCGGAGGCCTCCTTCTGGCCGATGGCCGTCTTCTCCCCCGAATGGCAGGCGCTGTCCTGGGCGGTGGCGCACGGGGCCAAGGCCCATTTCATGGATCTGCCCGCGGCTGCCGTCCTGGCCGAACGGAAGGCCGAGCGCGAGCGGGCACGGGCCGGCATCAAGGCGGGGACCGAGGAGGACGTCGACGATGCGGACGACCCGGGTGACTCCAGCGACTCCGGCGACTCTGACGGTTCGGGGGAGACGGGCGGTTCGGGGGACGGTGGCGCCGCGGCTCAGGACGCCGCCCGCCCGGAGCGCACCGACCCAATCGCGGAACTGGCACGCCTGGCCGGCTACGAGGACCCGGAGGCCTGGTGGGAGGACGTCGTCGAGCTGCGCATGGAGGGCGACCCCTTCGACGCGCTGGCCGAGGCGATCGGTCTCCTGCGGGAAGCGTCCCCGGAGACCGACGAGTCCACGCTGCGCCGCGAAGCGCATATGCGCAAGGTCCTGCGGGCGGCCAGAAGGGCGGGCCACGAGCGAATCGCCGTCGTGTGCGGGGCTTGGCACGCCCCGGCGCTGGTCGGCAAGCCGCCGAAGGTCTCGCAGGACAACGCCCGGCTTAAGGGCATGGCGAAGGCGAGGACGTCCCTGACCTGGGTGCCGTGGACGCACCGGCGCCTGGCCGGGGGTAGCGGTTATCGAGCCGGGGTGGAGTCGCCGGGCTGGTACCACCTGCTCTTCACCGCCCCGGATCGACCGGTCGTGCGCTGGCTGACGCAGGTGGCCGCTTCCCTGCGTCGCCAGGATCTGCCGGTCTCCTCGGCCCACATCATCGAGGCGGCGCGGCTGGCGCAGAGCCTCGCCGCCCTGCGCGGGCGTCCCATGGCCGGCCTCGATGAGCTTGGCGAGGCGGTCCTGTCGGTCATGTGCGAGGGCAGTGCGGTGCGGGCCGCCGCCGCGACCCGTGAGGTGCTCATCGGCGAGGCCCTCGGCAGCGTGCCCGACGGCGTCCCCATGGTTCCCCTGGACGCCGATCTGCGCTCGGCCGCCAAGAGTCTGCGCATGGCCTTCGCGGCGGCTCCCAAGACGCTCACGCTGGACCTGCGCAAGCCCCGGGACCTGGCCAAGTCCCAGCTGCTGCTGCGCCTGGAGATCCTCGGGATCACCTGGGGGAAGCGGCAGCGGGTCTCATCGAGCGGCACCTTCAAGGAGGTCTGGGAGCTCGAGTGGGACCCGGAGATGTCCGTGCAGGTGGTGGAGGCGGCGGCCTTCGGCACTACCGTGGCCTCCGCTGCCGGCAACGCCCTGCTGGCCGCCACCGACTCGCTGCCGCAGGTGACAGGGTCGGTGGAGAAGGCGCTGGTGGCAGGCCTGTCCGGGGTCGTGCCCGAGCTGCTGCGGATCCTCGATGAGCAGGCCGCGCGCGAGATGGATATCGTCCGGTTGCTGGGCTCGGTGCCGGCCCTGGCCCGCTCCCAGCGATACGGGGACGTGCGCGGCACGGAGGCCTCCAGCCTGGGGGCGGTGACCCGCGCCGTCCTGGTGCGAGGGTGCGCGGGGATGTCGGCGGCGGCCGCGAACGTGGACGCCCGGATGGCCCGCACGCTGCGCTCCACGATCGACGAGGTCCAGAGCGTCATCGGTCTTCTGGACGAACGGGCCGCGGCGCTGTGGAACGGCGCGCTGCGCTCCGCGCTGGCCACCCGCAGCCTGCCCGGTCTGCTGGCCGGACGCATCACCCGGATGCTCCTGGATGCCGGGGAGCTGACCCGCGACGCCGCCGCTCTGAGGCTGTCCCGGGCGCTGTCGCAGGGCACGCAGCCTGAGGAGCAGGCCGAGTGGATCGAGGGGTTCCTCGCTGGGGACATCCTCCTGCTCAGCTATGACAATGTCCTGCTCGAGGTGCTCGACGAGTGGCTTCGGCGCATCGGGGATCGGTCCTTCGTCGACGTCCTGCCCGCGCTGCGACGGGCCTTCGGCCAGTGGCCGAACCCCCAGAAGGTGGACCTGGCCCGGCAGATCCGCGACCTCGGCTCCCCCGCCCCGCACGGGAACGGCCCGACCGAGGAGCGATTCGACGACGTCGAGACGGTTCTGGACACGGTGAGCATGATCCTTGGAGGTACCCGATGAGCGCGCGCGACCACTCCGACCAGGCGGGTCGGACAGTTCAGACGGACCGGCCCGACGACGTCGAGCCCACCAGCATCGAGCAGCGCTGGCGCCTGGCCCTGGGCGTGGACCCGAGCGGGTACCCCACCTCGTTGTCCGACGGGCACAGGGCGATGGACACGGCCTTAGCGGACCTGTACGACGTCGGCCCACAGGACAAGGGGCGCGGGGGCCTGGACGGTTCCGCCCCCAAGGTGGCGCGCTGGCTGGGGGACATCCGCAGGTACTTCCCCTCCCGGGTGGTACGGGTCATGCAGACCGACGCCATCAACCGCTTGGGGATCAAGACGCTCCTGCTGGAGCCGGAGGTGCTCCAGGGCGTGGAGCCCGACGTGCACCTGGCGGCGACGCTGGCCACCCTGTCGGAGATGATTCCGCAGGAGGCCAAGGCCACGGCGCGCACGGTCGTCGACAAGGTCGTCAAGGAGGTGGAAGAGCGGATCGCCGACCGACTCCAGCAGTCGGTGCGCGGCGCGCTGGACCGCTCCACGAGGACGTCTCGGCCCCTGCCGGCCGATATCGACTGGAACCGCACCATCGCCGCGAACCTCAAGAACTACGTGCCCGAGCTGGGCACGGTCGTCCCGGAGAGGCTCATCGGGCACGGCCGGCGCCATCGGGGCATCCAGAAGGAGTTCACCATCTGCATGGACCAGTCCGGGTCCATGTCCTCCTCGGTCGTCTACGCCTCCATCATGGCGGCGGTCATGGCCTCGATCCGTTCGCTTCGCACCACGCTCGTCGCCTACGACACCACCGTGACGGATCTGACGCCGCTGCTGTCAGACCCGGTCGACGTCATCTTCGGGACCCAGCTCGGCGGCGGCACGGACACCTCACCGGCCATCGAGTACTGCCGGCAGACGATCACGCAGCCCGCGGACTCGGTGTTCATCCTCATCAGCGACCTGTACGACTCCGACCCGAAGCGGATGCTGGCGCAGGTGGGGGAGCTGCTGGGAAGCGGGGTGCAGGTCGTCGTGCTGCTGGCCCTGAGTGACGACGGCGTCCCCGCCTACAACCATGATGTCGCCAAGCAGCTGGCAGGGATGGGGGTGCCGGCCTTCGGATGCACGCCGGACGCCTTCCCCGGCCTGCTGGCGGCCGCGATCCACGGCGAGGACCTGGGCAGGTGGGCCGACGAGCAGGCGGCCGCGGAGGCGAAGGGCGCCTGAGCAGGCCGGAGATCGTCCGGGCCGAAGGCGCTGATGCGGAGCACGGGCAGGCCGCTTCAGCCCAGGTCAGTGCTCGGCGCGCTCGAGGGCGTGGGCGAAGGCCTCGTGGTTGGCCTGCGAGGACAGGGCGAAGCGGATGAGCTCGAGGCGGCCGACGGCGTCGGGCTCAGTGCGGGAGCGCTGCTCGACGGCGCAGGCGCGGGCCACGGCGATCTCGGCGACCTGTGCGATGGGCCAGCCGTAGACGCCGGCGGAGACGGCCGGAAGGGCGATGGAGGAGCAGCCGAGGTCGATGGCGAGTGCCAGGGAGCTGTCGAAGCAGGCGCCCAGCAGGGCCGGGTCGTCCTCGCCCGCGTGACGGTTGGGGCCGACGGTGTGGATGACCCAGGTGGCGGGCAGGTCAAAGCCGGGCGTGGCGACGGCGCGGCCGACCGGCAGGCCGTCGGGCAGCTCGGTGTCGCGCAGCTTCCGGCAAGCCTCGAGCAGGCGGGGGCCAGCGGCGCGGTGGATGGCGCCGTCGACTCCTCCACCTCCCAGGAGGGTGCTGTTGGCAGCGTTGACGATGGCATCGACCTCCTCGGTGGTGATGTCTGCGACGACGGCCTCGATGCGCATGGGGTTCCTTCTGTTCCGTGGCGGATACTCGGGCCGGTCGCCGGGTCGCGGGCTCGCGCAGGCGCCCCGGGGCGCCGGTGACCGGGCCTGTCATCGGCAGCCTGTCATGGGGACGGGCGGAAGCCAACCGCGGTCTGTAGGCCAGAGCGCCTACGTGACGGACGACTCAGCGGCTCCGATTTCCTCCCCGCGGTGGGTGGAGGCTATGCTGTCGCCTGCTGCACACGGGGTGTGGCGCAGTTTGGTAGCGCGCTTCGTTCGGGACGAAGAGGTCGTGGGTTCAAATCCCGCCACCCCGACCAAGGAGTCATCGCTCAAACTCACGTCATGGACGTCCCATGACGTGAGAATTTGCTTGTTCTTGCCGGATTTCGTGGCAGTCAGGGCATCATCCAGCAGACCACGCAAGCCTGGTGCTTCTGGCACCGAGACGACGATGTTGCACTGCCGACTCGATGTGACGTCATCGTCTCGCGGGGACTGCGGGGGTGTCGCTTCTACCCTCCGATCAGCCACACTCCGAACCACTCTTCACGCACCGCATCAACCAACGCAACGGCGAAGTCTTCATAACTAATGCCATCAGTTAAGAAGGCCTGCTCGCGATTCCCTGGAGGTATTCTGCTGTATCGTCCTTGGTATGGGCCGTCTGGTACATACCGAGGTGGAGGGATAAGATACGCCCATTGGCACTGCTGTTCATGCTGTTCCAGATAATCACGCAAATGTGCGTGGCCGATTCCCCGTGGTAAGGTGACGGCCGGGAATCCTGGCGTCTCCCAGAATCGTCGTCCATCGTCCATATGCAGAGCTCCTGCACCACCAACATGGACGACATAGAGCTCTCGGCTTGTATCGCGTGCGGCGACAATAGACTGATGTAGCTCAACCAGCGCTGATGCAGCAATATCATCTCGCAGGCGAATCGCATTGATCACGATGTCAATACCTTCTAGCGCGGTCGACAAACTCGTTTGGTCGTCGATGTTGACAATCCGCGAGGCATCAGCGCCATCCGGCAATGATCGTCGCCCTTCAGCATAACTCGCCTGCCGCAGTCCGGCATAAACTGGAGCATTATCTGGCCGATACTTAAGGATAAGACGGCCAGTCCGCCCCGTAGCCCCAAGAACAAGAATGGTTTTCATGATGACGAGTCCTTTCGCTGGATAGCTCCAAGCGTGAGGAGCGAAATTGCTGCTAGTCCCAGCAGGGCAACTAATGTGAGTGTCAGAGTGCCAAACCCACCGATCGCCTTACCAACCAGAGCGCCGATGCTTGCACCGACGAACAGAACGAAACCATTGATCGCCATACCGCTTCCCCGGTGCGGCGCTGCAGTCTCGCCGTACAGCATGATCATTGAGGGAATAGACAGCGCAACACCCGAGACGTAGACAATACTGGACGCGACGACACCAGAAATCGTCTGAGCCGTGAACGTCCCTCCCAACATACCTACTGCAGCTAAGCCAAAACCCACCTGAGCGACACGAATTGCGCCGATACGCTCAGCCAAAGCACCTACCCCTAAACTAATGAACATCGCCGGAAGCGCAGCCAGGCGAATGAGAATGATGTTTGACGCGGCAACATAAAGATCTTCGAGATGGTGACCAATGCCAGTATATAACGCCACAAACGATAACAGCAGCGTGATATGGGCTATGCCAAGCAATACGATCGCCGGCCGAAACAGAAGCACGACGAGGTTACCAAACTGCTGCAGCAACGTCATCGATGGCGTGTGATTGGGAACTTCTACAACAGAAAAGAGAATGATCGTAAAGATCATCGCCAGGACGACGCCGCATGCAAAGAAAAACCATGACCAACTTGCGCGTAGAGCTATTGTCGATGCCAGTACCTGCCCGAAAATTCCTGCCACCAAGAATGCTGCCGACATCGCGCCAATTGCTCTCGCCCTCCACCGAGGTACAACAGCCTCTGTTAAATACGCCAACGCCACCGGCGCAAACCCAGACGCAGCCGCCCCCTGGAGCGCACGCAGCCCGGCCAGTATCGGAAGCGACGAAGCTCCCGAGCATAGGAGTGTCACCACCGCCAGTACTCCAATCGACGCCGTCATCACCTTCTTGCGTCCATAGCGGTCCGAGATAGGCCCCCATATCAGGAACCCAACAGCATAAGTCACACTAAAGCACGTCGATAATGCAAAGGTTGCATCAGCCTCCATCGAGATCCCAACTGGGCCAAGCAACGGAATAGCCGCATACAACTGAGTCAAGACAAATAGTGCGGCGATAACCAGGACGGAGATAGCAACCCCATTACCCGGATAGATTACTGTAGGATAACCACCGCCTTCCTGTTGGTCTACCGCAATACGGTCTCCATAATGAGGTGGCCGCTCGACCATATCGAAGCTCCTTCCCAACGCCATCGTTGGAGTTAGTGTAGTATAATGAACGAAAAGATGCAACCACAACGTTGGAGATGGAAGTGAGGCCTCCCTTGGCTTGGGACACAGAAGGCACTAAACGTAAGATCAAGGAAGCTGCGACGGCTGAGTTTGCGCAGTACGGCCCTGACGGCACCACAGTCGAGCACATCGCGAAAAAGGCTGGCGTCAACAAAGAACGTGTATACAACTATTTCGGTGGCAAACGTAAATTATTCGCGACCATACTTCGCGACGAATTGGCGACGGTCGCTCAAGCGGTTCCAGCTACCTCATTCGCGACGGAGGATATCGGTGACTACGCAGGGCGTGTCTATGACTACCATTGCGAGCGACCTGAACTCATCCGTCTTCTCCGCTGGGAGGCGTTGGTGTTTGACAATGAAGTACCAGACGAAGACCTGCGCAGGACGTTCTACCACGATAAAACTGCCGCTGTCCTTGAAGGCCAGAAGGCGGGAGTAGTCACCAAAGACATTGATGCCGCACAACTGATGATGTTCATACTCTCGATCGCAGGCTGGTGGTCGACCGTTCCTCAAGTCGCGCGTATGCTTTGTGGGCCGCTCTCCGAAGAAGAGCATGCCAGGCGGCGAGCAGCCATCGTTCAAGCTGCTCGCCGCCTGGCTACGCCGGGAGCGAGTGAGCAGGACATTCGATAATGTAGTCTCCTTCGAAACGATCGATGCCGATCGCAGTTAAATCTGCACGTTTACTGCTAGGAAGTGGTCTGCAGAACGCCCCTTCTTGGACACCAAAGCAACGCACACGTATCACCACAACGTCTCCTTCAGCAATCTGCTCTTAGACACGACCACCCATGTCAGCAAACGCAGTTCGGAACGCACGCACCCACTTAAGCGGAGCCATCACAACGACCACGCTCCATATTTTCAATCCTGAGTACCTTCATAGCGGGGCTCTTGCTCTGGCCTACCTGGCTGGAGTCTCCACCTGGCGCACGGACAAGCTGTTGGGCGCTCTCTGCCCGGAGTCACAGTTCGCGCATGGCGGCCGCGCTCGACGAGCACATCCGGCTCCTGGGTGAGGCTGGCCTCTTCACCTTCGTGGCGGCCGGAACTCACCGAGGCGCGTCACCTCCGTCACCCACGCCGGCCTGGTCGAGGGAGCCGACCGCCACCTTCCCCGTCGAGGTATGGAGACAGGCCTGGTCCGACACCCCCGCCGAATGCTTCAACAAAGAAATCCGCCGCCGCACCGACTCAGTAGGCATCTTCCCCAACAGAGAGGCCATCATCCGCCTAGTCGACGCTCAATCCCGACTGGCCGAGGAGATGGGCCAGGCCGCCGCTCTGCGGTTCGATAATCGCCAGCAGGCCTGATGCCGTTCAAGCCGTTGCAGGAGAAATCTCTTCCGAATCTCAGGCCGGAGCGCCTCGCTCGCCTCCACTGGGTCATCGATTCGCGTATCTCACGACGTGTGCCCCGCCCGCCCATAGGAGCGGACGGGGCACACGTCTGAAGTCATCCGCGATGAGATGGAACTGCCACCGATAGTCGGCTGATCACTTCTTCTTGGCGAGGATAGGAAGAGGATCGTCGTGATAGTCCTGCCCCGTCAACGTCAAGGTCTGGGAATCCCGATCCCAGTTCACCGGAACATCGAAAGCCCCATTCTCAATATCCCAGTGGATGGAAGAGATCATTTTCTCTTGATCGACCGTCTCCGGGATCGAGCTGGCAGTACCTTCGCCGTGGTAGACGCGCATCAACTCAGCACTGTCCACGGCATCGTTCTCCGAAACGGAAAGATTCCCCCCTGACAGGCTCCACTTTCCAGCCGAGCTGCTGGGCTGCTTGTCATCGCCGGAGACATCGGCCTTCCACGTGCCTTTCTCGTCGACGACCAAGGTCATCTTGAAGTTACTCCATTCGTTACCCGAGACAGTGATCTCCCAGGTCCCGGCGGCGAACTTCTTGAACGCTAAAGTGGATCCGGAGCATCCGGTTAGAGGAGCGATAGCCGCACCAACAGCCGCGATCGACAGGTACTTGATCGTTTCACGACGGCCAAGGGCATGGGTGAGGAACCGAATCTGCTGTCGCATGACATACGTCCTTCGAGGTAGATCGGGGAACGAGCGCCGAGAGGCGCCCGCAACCAACCAGCACAATGTACCCATTCCCCCGCCGCCCCGCAGGGGATTGACGCCCGAGCTATCCATTCATCCGTACACGTACCCCACCGCATTCATCAGACATCACACACGAGTGATCGAGAAAGTCGCACTCCGTTCACATCGCATCATCTCAACTCACCGAACTCGAGCATCCGTCGTGCATCCGAAACACCCCTCCCAGCCCACTCGCCTCTCCCCCGTCCATCGTGACCTCGGCAGCAGGCTTCGGGCACGTCAGCTCCGTTCCGTCCGCCCCGCCTCGTGCACCCCGCCCGGCTCGTTTCCTCAGCCCGGACATATGCCGTCCACAGCCTCACCGGCTAGGCTGCCTTCAGGACAATCACCCAGCAGAAAGGACGAGATGAGCGCGAGCAGGCCCGCACGCGGCATCGCCCCCTCTTCTCGCCCCCCACTGCGCCTGAAGTATGTCGAGGCCATCCTCTGCGTCGGATTCGCCCTGGCCTTCATCGTCTGGACCTACCTGAGCGCCCCGGGGCCGCTCGTCCCCTGCGCCGAACAGCACCCTCCCGCCATCGACGCCCTCCTGCCGATCCCCGACACCCAGCCCCGGTCAGTCGCCGGACAGTTCGCAGAGGCCTTCGCCACCTTCACCCACCCCATCATCATCCTCGGGCTCATCGCGGCCTGGGTCGTCTACGCCTACACGGCCCGCATGCGCCGTCTGAGCGTCTCACTGGCCATCGCCGCCGCCGGCATTCCCACCCAGTTCCTCATTGCCCTGCACCTGGCTCACCCCGCCCCGGGCTCCGCCTTCTCCGACTCCATCGCCGCCTTCACCTACTCCTACCCCAACGCGCACATCACCGCCATAACGCTGGCCTCATGGGTCCTGGTGACCCTCGCGCGCGCCCACCACCGCAGCGCCATGGTCGCCGCCGGCACCGTTCTGGGCTACGCCGCCGTCGCCGCGAGCGCCGTCGGCCAGTGGTACATGGGGCAGGCCACGCTCAGTGACCTCATCGGCGGATTCCTTCTGGGCGCCGCCTTCGCGAACCTGGCCCTGTGGGTCGGCGGCATCGACGCGATCCTCACCAGCTGGGTCAACCGCCGCCTATCGCGCTCCAGCAGCGAGAAGCGGGCTGCCGTCATCTACAACCCCACCAAGTTCGACGACCTCTCGCTCCTGCGCCGCAGGGTCGCCGCGGAGGTGCGCGCCGCAGGCTGGCGCCCCACCGTCTGGTTGGAGACCACACCTGACGACCCCGGCCGCTCCATGGCCCGCCGAGCCCTAGAGGCCGGCGTCGACCTGGTCATGGTGGCCGGCGGCGACGGCACCGTGCGTGCCGTCTCCTCCCAGCTCGCCGGCACCGACATGCCCATGGCCCTCATCCCCGCCGGCACCGGCAACCTGCTGGCCCGCAACCTCTCCGTCCCCCTGGACACCGACGCCGCCATCCGTCTGGCCCTGCACGGAAGCCGGAAGGCCATCGACATGGTCACCTGCACCTTCGACGACGGCCAGGAGCGCTTCGTCGTCATGGCCGGCATGGGCCTGGACGCCCAGATCATGGAGTCCACTGACTCGGGCCTGAAGAAGGTCATCCGCTCGGGCGCCTACGCGGTGGCCGCTGTCCAGAACGCGGTCCCCGATCCCTTCACTGCCACCATCACGCTCGACGACGCACCTCCCGTACGCCGCCAGATGGTCATGGCGCTCATGGGCAATGTCGGCACCATCACCGCCGGCATGACGCTCTTCCCTCGGGCCACCCCTACCGACGGCATGGTCGACCTGCTCCTGGCCAACCCCGGCAAGGTCGTGGACTGGGCGCGCCTGGGCGCGCAGATCCTCACCGGCCAGGAGATGGAGGGCTTCACGCTCACCCGCGCCAGGACGGTCCTCATCGAGGCCGACCGTCCCGTCCCCTTCGAGCTCGACGGAGACACGGCCGGCTCCACCCGCACCCTGCGGGCCGAGGTCGATCAGGCCGCCCTGCACGTCATCGTCCCCCGGTGAGCCGCCCCGGGCCCGCTCCGGCCTGCGGCCCGCACGCCCGCTTCCATACCCGCCCGCCCGCACGAGCACGCGGGGCGTCCCTTGATCCCTCACACCTTCCACGTGAGCATCGTGACGCGTCCGTAACCGATCTGCTGCCCTAGACTGGCGCGCAGTTGGTGCCCATATGAGCACCAACGCTCCGTCCGCGCCCCTGGCGCGCCCCTCTTCAGTCGGCAGGAGTCCCATGCGTTCTCGACTCACGGTCACCCTCGGCCACGCGGCGCGGCTGGCGGCGCGTCTGCGCGGCGGCGGCAGCGGCGGCACCGCTTTCCCCGGCCTGGTCATGGAGCGCACCGACCCCGGTTTCCTGGAGCGCACGCTGAGCCGCCTGCCTCGCGGCGTCATCGTGGTCTCGGGCACCAACGGCAAGACCACGACCACCAAGATGGTCGTCCAGCTCCTGCGCGAGCAGGGCCTCAAGGTCTTCACCAACCGGACCGGCTCGAACTTCGTGCGCGGCGTGCTCGCCTCCCTGCTGACCGAGGTCGACGCCGCCGGCCGCCTCGACGCCGACATCGCGGTCCTCGAGCTCGACGAGGCCCACGCCGTGCACTTCGTGGCCAGGGTCCGCCCGCGCGCCTGCCTGCTGCTCAACGTCATGCGCGATCAGCTCGACCGCTTCGGCGAGATCGACTACACGGCCTCCCTCCTGCACTCCATCGCCAAGGCCACCAGCGACGTCGTCGTCCTCAACGGCGACGACCCGCGCCTGGCCGCGCCCGCATTCCTCGAGGGCGTCTCCGCCCGCGTCGTCTCCTTCGGCACCGGCGAGGACCTGCGCTCCCTGTTCCTGTCCGACGACGATCTGCGCACCGGCCAGACCGGCCCCCGGGCGCACCAGGACGAATCCCAAATCCCCGGCCCGCGCGTCACTCTGGAGGCCATTGACGGTCAGCGCGCTACCGTGCGCGTCGATGGAGCCTCCCACGAGGTCGACTTCGCTATTCCTGGCGTCCACAACCTACTCAACGCCTGCGCCGCCCTCGGGGTGGTCCTGGAGGTGCTGGGCGAGGACGCCGACCTGCCCGGACTGCTCACCACCCTGGGCACCGTACAGGCCGCCTTCGGCCGCGGCGAGGTCCTCACTCTGGATGGCCGCCCCGTCCAGCTCTCCCTGGTCAAGAACCCGGCCGGCTTCCGCATGGGCCTGCTTTCAGCGGCCGCCCAGGCGCAGTCCGGTGAGGTCGTGGTCGTAGCCATCAACGACGAGTACGCCGACGGACGGGACATGTCCTGGCTGTGGGACGTCGATTTCTCCGCCCTGCGCCCCGGCGGGGTCGCCGTCGTCACCGGCGTACGCGCCTGGGACATGGCGCTGCGGCTGCGCTACGACGACGTCGAAGTCACCGACGTCGAGCCCGACCTGCGCAAAGCTGTGGCCCTCATGCGCAGGGTCGCCGCCGACACCGACCGCCCGATGCGGATCTTCACCACCTACACCGCCATGCTGGCACTGCGCTCGATCCTGGGCGAGATGACAGATGTTGAGGAGGTCATGTCATGACCGCGCGCTACGAGCACACCACCGACGGCCCCGCCCGCGGCAGCCTGCGCCTGCTCCAGCTCTATCCGCGGGACATGAACATCTACGGCGACTGGGGCAACACGCTCGTGCTGGCACGGCGCGCCCAGTGGCAGGGCTACGACGTCGAACTCCTCTCCTACGATCCGGGCGACGAGCTGCCGAGCGACGTCGACATCCTCGTGGGCGGCGGTGGCCAGGACTCCGGTCAGGATCGCATCAAGGAGGACCTGGTCAAGGTCGGCCCCGCGCTCAAGGCGTGGGCGGCCGACGGCGTCCCGATGCTGGCGATCTGCGGCCTCTACCAGCTCTTCGGACACGGCTTCACCACCGCCAAAGGCCAGGAGATTCCCGGTATCAGTCTCATGGACGCCCACACGGTGGCCGGAGACACCCGCCTCATCGGCAACATCACCCTGGGCACCGAGGATTTCGGCGCGGTGGTCGGCTATGAGAACCACTCCGGCCTGACCACCCTGGGGCCGGGCGCGCGCCCTTTCGGCACCGTGCGCGTGGGCGACGGCAACAACGGCAAGGACTCCACCGAGGGCGGGCGCGTCCACCACGTCATCGGCACCTACCTGCACGGCTCCCTGCTGCCCAAGAACCCGGCCGTGGCCGACTGGCTGCTAGCCAGGGCCGTCGAGCACAGCGGCGCCACCTGGGAACCCGAACCGCTCGACGACGCCTGGGCCGAGCGCGCCCGCACGGTGGCCATGTCCCGACCCCGCTGAGTCTCCTGATGACAGCGCAGGCCGCCGGGGAAGTGAGCCCTCGTCGCCAATATACATAGGCTCACCTAATCTATTTTAGTGAGTCACAACATTCCTAATATGCAAGAACATAAAGAGAGCCTCATCACGCTTATTGGATGCGGAGTATTTTTCGAGGTCGACCACATAGAAACCGTAGAAAACCGGAAGAACACTTCTGCTCCCGACTTTCGTCGAAATCTCGCACCACACCCGCCCGACACGCCGCCACCCCCTTATTGGACGTTGATTTATTCAGGGTGGAACCACAATGTGACATCAGGGCTCAGGCATTGCAGAATATCTGCCATGACAGCACAGAATTCTTCTGGTTTCGATTGGCCCGCACGTTCTAACGACAAGGTCTGGCTTGGCGTTTGCGGAGGCCTTGCCGACAAGTGGAACATCAACGCCTGGGTGGTTCGTATCACCTTCTTCATCTTCGTCGTGCCGCTCGGCTACGTCTACTACCTGGGCGCCCAGAACATGCCCAGCCCCACCGTCCGCTAACCACTCCCCACCTCGCCAGACGCCCCTGAGCGCCCCACACATCCCAAAGAAGGCTCTGGGCGGCGAGATAGCTCCCGACTTCCGATCGGAATATTCCGACACAACCACTCCGAAATATCATCTACCGACCATTTCCCGTCGCCGCAAGCGCGATATCTTGCAGTGACGGGAAATGGTCATGAAGTATTTTATACGTCTTCTCCCATTGTCAACCGTTCTCCTCGGAACAACTGGATAATCGAACACCAGAGCTCCGGCGCACGGCATACCCAATTCCCTGCTCATTCCCCGTAACATCTCCGGAGTGACCTGTCGACACTGACACAGAGTCTGTCCTGATTTCCTGCGAGGTTGAGAAGCATCGCCTTACACTCCCAATGACGAAGTTCCCTTCATGCCGAGCTGAGGACACCATGGCCTTTGACGTTCCACGACACCGCGCCCCCGCCGGTACCGCCCGCCTCCCCGATCCCGGAACCCCCACGTTCGCGCTGTCGGACCTCAGCCCCGGAACCAGCGGACGCATCATCCGGCTGCTCGATGACGGCGTCGGCGGAGTCCTCATCAGGCGGCTGCGCAACCTGGGTTTCGTCCCCGGACGGATCGCCACTCCCCTGCGCCGCGCCCCCATGGGCGACCCGGTGGTCTACCGTGTCTCCGACTACGAACTGTGCCTGCGCCGCCACGAGGCCCGACTCATCCAGGTCACCACCATCGAGGCCGAGAACCGCATCATCCTTCATCCCAGACCGGCCGGGAGGCACGCGGCCGCGGACACGGCAGAAGCAGGAGGGACCCTGTGAGCACCCACGACACCATGCAGCACGCCACCGGTCAGCCGCCCCGCGGCGATCACCACTATGACGGCGCCGACTGCCACAACGGCTCGGGCAGCTCCAAGACCCTCACGGCCGGAGCCCCGCGCATTGCCCTGGCCGGGGCCCCAACGCCGGCAAGACCTCCATCTACAACGCCCTGACCGGCCTGCACGCCAAGACCGGCAACTATCCCGGCGTCACCGTCCAGCGGTCCCTGGGCACCTGCAAGATCGGGGGCAAGACCCTGACGGTCGAGGATCTGCCGGGCGCCTACTCCCTGGACCCGATCAGCCCCGACGAGGAGATCGTCCACGACGTCCTCACCGGGACCTCGACCACGGTCAGCGCCCCGGATGCCCTGGTTATCATCGTCGATGCCACGACGCTGCAGCGGGGGATGAATTTCATCGCCGAGGCCCTCGCCCTGGACCTGCCCACCTGCCTGGTGGTCACCATGACCGACGAGCTCAGCCGTCGCACCGGCCGTCTCAACGTGGCGGCGCTGGGCCAGGCACTGGGCGTCCCGGCCGTACGGGTCATCGGGCACCGGGGCATCGGCATGCCCGACCTGCGCGCCCAGCTCGCCCAGGTGGCCACCTGGCAGCGCACCCCCCTGCCGCCGCCCACCGACCCCGACGAGATCACCTCCTGGGCTGACTCGGTGCTCGCGGCCGCCGACTACCAGCCGCCCCAGAGCGACCAGATCACCTCGGCGATCGACAAGGTCCTGCTGCGCCCCATCCCGGGCACGATCGTGTTCTTCACGATCATGTTCCTCTTCTTCCAGGCCATCTTCACCTGGGCCGAGCCCTTCAAGGGCGCCATCGAGGACGGCTTCGGGGCGCTGGGGACCATGGTTCACAACTGGCTCGATGCATCCCATCCGCTCATCGCTGGGCTCCTGGGTGACGGCCTCATCGGGGGCGTGGGGGCGGTGCTCACCTTCATCCCCCAGATCATCATCATGTTCCTCATCATTGCCGTCCTGGAGGGCGTGGGGTACATGTCGCGAGCAGCTTTCCTCATGGACAAGGTCATGAGCATCGCCGGATTGGAGGGGCGGGCTTTCGTGGCGCTGCTGTCCTCGCTGGCCTGCGCGATCCCCGGAATCATGGCCACCCGCACGCTTCCCTCCACCAAGGACCGGGTGGCCACGATGCTGGGCGCCCCACTCATGACCTGCTCGGCGAGACTGCCCGTCTACGTCATCATGATCTCATTGACGGTCGATGGCGGCGCCAGAGTCGGGCCCTTCGGGGCGCGCGGCGTCATCATGTTCGCCCTCTACCTGTTGGGGGCCGTCTCGGCGATGGCGGCCGCGTGGGTGGTCAAGCAGCTCACGGACCGCGGCCATATCCTGCTGCCCTTCTACATGGAGATGCCGCCTTACCGCATGCCCCGCGTGCACACGATCGCCATCATGGTGTGGGATGCCTGCAAGGGCTTCTTGAAGAAGGCCGGCACGATCATCACCCTGACCACCATCATCCTGTGGGTGCTGCTCAACGTCCCCATGCGCTCCGACGCCCAGTTCGAGACCTACTGCGCCTCCGATACCCAATGTGCAGCCGTCTCTGCGGCCGTGGAGGACCCGGCATCATCCACGGTCAAGGGCGACGATGGCGAGATCGTCACCGACCCCGAGGAGCTGAGCAAACTGCTGGACGCCCAGAAGACCTCCTACACGATGGACAACTCCTGGGCGGCCAAGGGGGGCAAGGCGGTCCAGCCGGTCTTCGAGCCACTGGGCTTCGACTGGCGCATCAACGTTGCCATCCTGTCCTCGCTGGCCGCGCGCGAGACCTTCGTGGCCACACTCGGCCAGATCGCCGCCGCCGAGGACCCCGAGGAGCCCAGCGCCCACCTGGCCACCATGACCTACCAGCAGGACACGCTGACCAACAAGGCCGGCGACCAGCTGTTCAACCCGGCCACCGTCATCGCGGTCCTCGTGTTCTTCGTCTACGCCCTCCAGTGCATGGCCACGGCAGGAGCCATGCGCCGCGAGACCGGCACCTGGAAGTGGCCGATCATCGCCTTCGTCTACATGTTCGCCACGGCCTGGATCATGGCGGCGGTGTCTCACGCGCTCGTCACCTTATTCATATGATCTCGATGAGGGTCACAATGGAAAGCAGACGGATAACAGGACGTTCAGGAGAGGTGCGGTAGTCATGCCCGTCGTTCCCACGCACCCGGTGACCACGCCAGATCCCGACGTGCTGCGGTGGGTCGTCCCCGACGGCCTGCTGCCCTTCACCGGGGAGGTGGCCCAGGCGCCGGCGATGCTCCAATCGCTCATCGACGACGGCACTCTGGGCTCGGTGAGGGTCGACGGCGGGGCCGTGCTCACACTCCTGGGTCCCGGCCGCAGCTGGCGGCAGGAGGGCGCCCGCGTGCGCAGCGCGCTGGTAGACGCCCTGGGAGCCCCGGATTCCTGGGAGGGCGGGGAGACCGCCCACGCCGCCGGGCCCGACGATGCCCTGGAGGCGGCCGCGCGGCAGATCGCCGACGGCTCGCTGGGGTCCTTCGTCAACAGCCACGGCGGTTCACTCGCCGTGCGCTCGGTGCGCGACGGCGTCGTCGAGATCTCCATGGAAGGCGCCTGCGACGACTGCCCCGCCGCCGAGATCACAATGCACGCGCGCTTCGAGCACCTGCTGCGGCGTCGCTGCCCCTGGCTGGTCGAGGTCCGCCGGGTCGACGAGTAGCCGCCCGTCCCCGCCAATCCTGCCGGCCCGTCCTCCTTTCGCCGAGCCGGGCGTTTTTTGCGTAGCCCTACCGTCTTTCCGTTGGGCTACGCGAAAAACGCCCGGCTCGAGACTGTGAGCACCGCGTACACGTTCCGATCTGTGTCAGGGACGCCCTGAAAACCTGACCATAGAGAAGCCTCACCTTAGACTGATATGGGCGATGCGCCTCTTCCGCATCGAGCCCAAGGACGGAACAGGACTCTGAGGAACCCCGACGATATTCGAGGACATCATGACGACAGCAGTCTCACAGCACAGCACATCGGCCTCCACGGGCACCCCACCTCCGGCGGAAAGCTCCCTCTCCGACCTGCGCCTGGGCGCCACGGGCCGCGTGGTCGGCCTTGTGGAGGACACGGCCAGCGCCCCCATCATCAGACGGCTGAGCAACCTGGGCTTCGTCCCCGGAAGGGTCGTCACCCCGTTGCGCCGGGCCCCGCTGGGCGATCCGGTGGTCTACCGCGTCGCCGACTACGAGCTGTGCCTGCGCCGCCACGAGGCCCGCATCGTCCGGGTCGAAACCACCGCCGAGACCGACGACGACGCCGCGGCCGAGGCGGAGTCCGCCACCGCGGCCGAGGCGGAGGTGGAAGAGGAGACCTCCTCCACCGAGCCGGTCGCCCAGCCTCTGGGAGAGGAACAGCACCTATGAGCGACCACTGCGCCGCCCATGACGTCCCCGGCGCCCCGGACTGCCACTGCGGTTCCTCCAGCTCCAAGACACTGGTGGTCGGGGCCCGGCGCATCGCCCTGGCCGGGGCCCCAACGCCGGCAAGACCTCCATCTACAACGCCCTGACCGGCCTGCACGCCAAGACCGGCAACTATCCCGGTGTCACCGTCACCCGATCGCTGGGGACCTGCCGGATCGGCGAGACCGACCTGACGATTGAGGACCTGCCGGGCGCCTACTCCCTGGACCCGATCAGCCCCGACGAGCAGGTGGTGCGCGATGTGCTCACCGACTCCTCGCAGACCGTCTCCGTCCCCGATGCCCTGGTGGTCGTCGTCGACGCCACGACGCTGCGGCGGGGGTTGAACTTCGTGGCCGAGGCCCTCGCCCTGGACCTGCCCACCTGCCTGGTGGTCACCATGACCGACGAACTCACCCGGCGCTCCGGGCACCTCGACGTGGCAGCCCTGGGCCAGGCCCTGGGGATTCCGGCCGTGCGGGTAGTCGGCAACCGGGGCATCGGCATACCCGATCTGCGCGAGCGTCTCACCGAGGTCGCCGACTGGCAGCGCCCACCGTTGGCTCCACCGACGACGCCCGGCGAAGTCGCCTCCTGGGCCGACTCAATCCTGGCCGCCGCCGCCTACGAAGCGCCCCAGCAGGACCGCGTGACGGCCGTCATCGACCGAGTACTGCTCCAGCCGGTCCTGGGCTCCCTGGTGTTCTTCGCCATCATGTACGTCTTCTTCCAGGCCATCTTCACCTGGGCCGAGCCCTTCAAGGGCGCCATCGAGGACGGCTTCGGGGCACTGGGGCAGCTGGTTCACGGCTGGCTGGACGACTCCCACCCGCTCATCGCAGGCCTTCTGGGTGACGGCCTCATCGGGGGCGTGGGGGCGGTGCTCACCTTCATCCCCCAGATCATCATCATGTTCCTCATCATTGCCGTCCTGGAGGGCGTGGGGTACATGTCAAGGGCGGCTTTCCTCATGGACAAGGTCATGAGTCGGGCCGGATTGGAGGGGCGGGCTTTCGTGGCGCTGCTGTCCTCGCTGGCCTGCGCGATCCCCGGAATCATGGCCACCCGCACGCTTCCCAGCGCCAAGGACCGCGTGGCCACGATGCTGGCCGCCCCACTCATGACCTGCTCGGCGAGACTGCCTGTCTACGTCCTGCTCACCTCCATCATGGTGCCCGGCGACGCGAAGATCGGGCCCCTGGGAGCACGCGGCACCGTCATGTTCGCCCTCTACCTGTTGGGGGCCGTCTCGGCGATGGCGGCCGCCTGGGTGGTCAAGCAGCTCACCGACCGCGGCGGGGTGCTCCTGCCCTTCTACATGGAGATGCCGCCCTACCGGCTGCCGCGGCCACGCGCCGTCGCGCTCATGGTGTGGGACGCCTGCAAAGGCTTTGTGAAGAAGGCCGGCACGATCATCACCCTGACCACCATCATCCTGTGGGTGCTGCTCAACGTGCCTATGCGCTCCGAGGAGCAGTTCAATGCCCACTGCGCCACTGACGCCGAGTGCGCAGCCGTGGCAGCAGCGGTGGATGACCCGTCGTCGTCCACGGTCAAGGGCGACGACGGCGAGATCATCACCGACCCCGAGGAGCTGGACAAGCTGCTGGAGGCCCAGAAGACCTCCTACACGATGGACAACTCCTGGGCGGCCAAGGGGGGCAAAGCGGTCCAACCGGTCTTCGAACCGCTGGGCTTCGACTGGCGCATCAACGTCGCGGTGCTCTCCTCGCTGGCCGCGCGCGAGACCTTCGTGGCCACACTCGGCCAGATCGCCGCCGCCGAGGACCCCGAGGAGCCCAGCGCCCACCTGGCCACCATGACCTACCAGCAGGACACGCTGACCAACAAGGCCGGCGACCAGCTGTTCAACCCGGCCACCGTCATCGCGGTCCTCGTGTTCTTCGTCTACGCCCTCCAGTGCATGGCCACGGCAGGAGCCATGCGCCGCGAGACCGGCACCTGGAAGTGGCCGATCATCGCCTACACCTACATGTTTGCCACGGCCTGGATCATGGCCACGCTCACCCGGTTCATCGTCGCCATGCTCGTGTAGACGGCCCAGCCGGGCCCGGGCCGGGCTGCACCCACCCACTTCGACAGAATCTTCATAGGCGACGCGGAGCCGTGTCGTTTATGAAGATTTTGTTGTGCTCAGTGCGTGCAGGCACCCCGCGCCTGCCGGGCTCATCCGTGGCGAGTGATCGTCTAGGCTCGCGGTATGGCGACTCCTGAGTTTATCGTCTCCCTGCGGCAGAAGATCGGGCACGACATGCTGTGGCTGCCGGGGGTGAGCATCGTCGTCGTCGACGAGGCCGGCCGGCTCCTGCTGGGACGGCGGGCAGACAACGGGAGGTGGGCGGTCGTCTCCGGCATCCCCGAGCCCGGCGAACAGCCCGCGGTGGCGATCCGGCGCGAGTGCCTGGAGGAGACCGGCGTGGACGTGGAGGTGCTGGCGCTCACGGACGTGACCGCGGGCGAGCCCTTCGCCTTCCCCAACGGGGACAACTGCGTGTTCATGGACATCAACTTCGTGGGGCGGGCGCGGCCCGGCACCGCGGCCCGGGCCCATGCGGCCGACGACGAGTCGACGCACGTGGGCTGGTTCGAGCCCGACGCACTGCCCGAGCCGCTGCTGAGCTCGACTCCCGGGCGCATTGAGGCGGCGCTGGCATGGCTGGCCGATCCGTCCGCCGGCGCGCGTTTCCATCCCGCGCCCTGACCCCGCGCCGTCTTCCGGCCGGAGGCATTCCACGCGTTGAATGCCTCCGGCTGCGACAGGGGTGAGACGGCGGCGGTCAGGCCTCGGGCACCTCGATGCCGACGCGCCGCAAGTTGTCGGCCTGCTCGCTGTCAGGGTCCAGGGACCTGGCGGCGGTGAGGACGACGCGCACGCCCTCGGGGGTGGTGACCTCGACCTCGGAGGAGTTCCACGGCGTGATGCGCGGGCCGGTGACGCTGCCCGGTCGGCGCTGCTCGCAGGCCGCGGCGATCTCGTCGATCTGGGACAGGACGCAGGCGAAGCTGACGCTCATCGCGGGGCCAGGGACCGGGGAGGGCTCCTGCGGGGCCGGCACCAGAAGGACGTCCTGGAAGGCCCAGCGGCGCAGATGCACGAGCCGGCCGGGAATGCTGAACAGGGAGAAGAAGCCGAGCGCCTCCGTCCAGAAGTCCACCGAGGCGTCCAGGTCCGACGTCGGAACGGTGACGAACATCGGCATCCCGTAGATGCCATGGAAGGGCTCGGGCGGCTTGGCGTCCTCGCTGGGTGTGGGGACCGGACTCATCTCGAATGCGTTGAAGGTGCTCATGCGCGCAGCCTCATCCCTCACGCTACGTGAGGGTCAAGGCCGATCCACGTTGCTGTTAGCCCCACGGCCGGGGATATCCCACGCGAACAGGAACAGGAATTCTGTCTCCGTACGCGTCGATGGCACCCGCCGGCGCCAACTGTCCCTGTCACCGTCAACAGCGCTATCAGAACGGAGCCATTGCGGAGACGACGAGGTTGCTGCGCGGCAGTGGCTCGTCACGAGTCAGCGCCCGGCACCAGTCATCGGTGGTGGCCACCGCCGCCCAGTTGGAGTGCAACAGCGCCATGAGCGTGGTGTGCACCGTGCGAGCATTCGCCTTTCCGGCGCGGTTGCGCAGGTTGATGGCGCCGACGGCGTCGGAGAGCACCTCCGTCGTCAGGCCGATCGTCTCACCCCAGGCCGCCGAGGCCAGGATGCAGTTATTCGCCATGAATCCGACGAGCGTCACAGTGTCGACGCCCCGCTCACTCAGCCACGCCGCCAGGTCCGTGTCCGCGTAGATCGAACCGCGGTGCTTGACGACACGCTTCCACTGCGGGGTTCGCCTGCGCTCGATGCTCGGGCAGAGCGCGAAGCCTTTTCCTTCGGGGTCGAAGATCGCACCGCCGGGCCGGCCGGCGTGCTGCACGCAGACCACGGGGAGGCCGGCGTTCGCGGCGGCGTCGAGCACCCGCTCGATCTGCTCCAGGCAGTCGCCCAGGCGCGGGTAGCGGATGCGCAGCGGCAGGCGGGCGTACTCGTTCTGCACGTCGACGAGGACGAGAGCCCGGCGAGGGCCCGACGGGATCTTGGTCTGGGACCCGGGCCGCGGCCGTGACCCGGCGTGAAAGGGTTGAAGGGTCTGTCGAGATTCGTCCTGTGAAGCGGGCACAGTGCCTCCAGAAGTACGCGCGTCGGCGCGTCGATTACATTGTCCCGCTCAGGATGCGAGGACAGAGCATCACCCACCAGTGGCGCATATGCTATTCACCGATGAATTCACGCCAATCGGTTCGAAGCGTGCCCGACGTCGAGCCGGACCGGGATCGCCCAGGGAGGCCGTATGCACATCGCCGTCTACGCCTTCGACGGCATCACCATGTTCCACCTGTCGATCCCCCAGATGGTTTTCAGAACCGTCGAACAACTGGGTCTGGCCGACTGGCGGGTCTCATTGTTCACCCTCGATTCAGGGCAGACGGCGCCCACCGGGAGCACTGCGGACTATACGGAGAGCACGAGCCCGACGCCGTCCGCCCCATCGTCGTTCTCCGCTTCTATCCGCACCTCGGAGGGCTACGTCCTCGGCGGTCTGGGCGGTCCAGACCTGGCGAAGGAGGCCGACGTCGTCGTGGTACCGGCGTGGTTCGCCGACGGGCGCCCCGCAGGACGAGGCCTGTGCTCGCTGCTGGAGGCGGCGCACGCTCGGGGCGCCGGCATCGTCGGCCTGTGCCTGGGGGCGCTTCCGCTGGCCGAGGCCGGTCTCATCGGCGGACGCCGGGCCGTGACGCACTGGCGGGCTTTCGAACCGCTGGCGCACGAGCACCCGGAGATCACGCTGGACGAGTCGGTCCTGTACGTGGATCACGGCGACGTCCTGACCTCGGCGGGCGCGGCGTCGGGCCTGGACGCCTGCCTCCACCTGGTGCGCACGCGGCTGGGGGCGCAGGCGGCCAACGAGGTCGCACGCCAGCTCGTCATCGCACCGCACCGGGAGGGCGGCCAGGCCCAATACATCGAGCATCCGGTGCCGCAGCGCCCCGATGACGACCCGATCGGCCGCACCGCCGCCTGGGCGCTGGAGCACCTGGGCGAGCCGCTGCCGGTGGAGCGACTGGCGAGAACGGCGCAGATGAGCACCCGTTCCTTCATCCGCATCTTCCGGGAGGCGACCGGCGCGGCGCCGGCCGCCTGGGTGCGCGCCCAACGTGTACGCGAGGCGCAGCGCCTGCTGGAGAGCACGGACCTGACGGTCGAGCAGGTGGCCACGATCTGCGGCTTCGGCAGCGCCGTCACCTTGCGGCAGGCCTTCGCCCGGGTGCTCGGCACGACGCCGTCGGCCTACCGACGCCGGTTCCGCACAGTTTCTCCCGACCCCACCGACGTCTGAGGCCGCACCGACGGGGACGATCCTGCGCGGCGGGGCGTCGAACCGGGCATTTCTCGCGTAGCCCTACAGAAATTCTGCCCGGCTACGCGAAATCTGCCCGGCTCGGCACAGGGGAGACGGAGACCGGACGGGGTCACTCCGCGGGCGGCTCGACGATGATCGGAGCCTCGCCGGGGGCGCGGACCTCGGCTCGGGGGGCCGGATCCAGGGTCAGGCTCACGTGCAGCCTCTGGCCCTGCTCACCCACGGCGTCGTAGGCCAGCCGCGGGTTGTCCAGTTCGGTGACCTCGGTGCGGGCGCGCACCAGCCAGGGGTGGCGCCGCCGCAGTCCGATGAGGTCCTGGTGGAGTCGCAGCATCCAGGCGCCCTGCGGCGCGAGCTCGGACGGCGCGGCCGGCAGGGCGGGGCGGACCTCGTCGTCGCCGCCGAGGGTCTCGGTCTTCACCCCCCGGAAGGCCTGCTCGTCCCCGTAGTAGACGCTGGGCACGCCGCCGACGGTCATGAGCAGGACGACGGCGAGCGCGGCCTTGGCGGCCCCGACCTTGCTGGCGATGCGGGTGACGTCGTGGTTGCCGACGAAGGTGGCCGGGATGAAGCGATCCAGCAGCTCGTTGTGGCGCTTCAGGCACCAGTCGAGCTCGTAGAAGTTGACGTCGGCCAGCGAGCTCCAGGTGGCCTTCCACAGCTCGTACTGGGTGACGGTGTCAACGGTGGAGGCCTCCACGAATCCGGCGTAGTCGCCGTGGATGACCTCACCCATGAACCAGGCGTCGGGGTGGTGCTCGCGCACGGCGGGCAGGACGCTCGCCCAAAAGGCGGGGTCGATGCCGTAGGCGGCGTCCAGGCGCCAAGCGTTCGCGCCGCGGTTGAGCCAGTGGATCAGGACCCGCACGGCCAGGTCGCGCACCTCGGTGGAGCCGTGGTTGAGGGCGGGCAGGGCCTCGTGGCCCTCGAAGGTGGCGTAGCCGGGTCCGGCCTGCCCGTGGTCCTCCCCGCCGGCCGCGTCGTCGAAGTGGAAGAGGCTGCGCTCCTCTCCCCCGGCGCGGGCGGATTGGAAGAGGGGGTGCTCGGTGCCGACGTGCCCGAGGACGCCGTCGAGCATGAGGGCAAGGCCGCGGGCGCGGCAGCCCTCGGCGAGGCGGTCGAAGGCGGCGTCGTCCCCCAGGCGGGGGTCGACGCGCAGGTGGTCGGTGGTGTCATAGCCGTGAGTGGATGAGGCGAAGATGGGGCCGAGGGACAGGCCGTTGGCGCCGAGCTCGACGGCGTAGTCGAGCCAGGGCTCCAGGCGGTCCAGGCGCGCGGGGGCTCCGGGCTCGGTCAGCGGCTCACCGGGTTCGGGGCGGATGGGGGCGCCGGTGGCGCCGAGGGGATAGACCTGCCACCAGATGGCGTGATCGATCCAGGCAGGGGTTGCAGGGCGGCTTATTCCAGTTGACTCACTAGTCATGCCTCTAAGGGTGCCGCCGGACCCGATAACATGTCAAGATGCCGTCCCGCACCGACAAGCGCCCACGCCTGCGTATGGACCCCGCCGAGCGCCGCGAGCTCATCCTGTCCGCCGCGAGCCGCGCCTTCGCGAGCCGCCCCTACGAGGAGGTTTCACTGGCCGAGATCGCCGAGGAGGCGCAGGCCTCCGAGGCGCTGGTGCACAAGTACTTCGTGGGAAAGGCCGGCATCTACGCCCAGGTGCTCCAGGGCGCCGTCGACGAACTCGCCGAGCGCACCCGTCGGGCCGACGACGCCCTGCCGGAGGGGTCGTCGGCCCGGGACCGAGTGCGGGCCTCGGTACTGACCTACCTGGACTTCATCGCCGAGCGCTCCCCCGGGTGGATGGCGTACCAGATTCTGGCCGGGCATGAGCCCGGTGAGGCGGCCCGAGTGAGGCAGGAGGCGCGCGAGGCAGCCGTGAGGGCACTGGCGGAGGTCGTCGGCGGCAACCGAGGCCACCGTGACGACTTCGCCTTCTGGGGCTACCTGGGCTTCCTCGACGACGCTTGCCTACGCTGGGTGCACGCTGGCTGCCCTAACGACCAGCGCCACAGCCTCATCGATGCCGCCCTGGGCTGCCTGGAGGGAGCCATGGGCGACTGGAGAGCGTAGGAGCGGGCGTGCACTACGGGCCGCCGTACCGCTGTACGCGTTTGTGGCTCAGATGACTGATTATCTTCGTCCTCATTTCGGCTGCTCATGCGCCGCATCGTACGCAGACTCGTACGAATCAGACATGTTCTTATCGACATTATTCAGCGCACCATGATTCTCTGCCGGCAAATTTTTGACCACATGAATAAGCGCCTCCGACTGAGTTCCTTTCAACGGCCCCCCTGTGTGGACTTTTAATTCGCCGTCCGGCGACAGCACTTCACCTACATCAACTCCCGGAATCTTGGCCACGGCCTTCAGCTCATCTTGAGAGTACAGTCCACTTTTAAGAAGCACCATCCCCGAGATTTGCCGATTGGCATTCAATCCGGCGGCCTTCAACGCCGAATTCTTATCCTTGGCTTTCAGTTCCTGGCCGCCATACAGTTTAGTCATCCCATTCTTGGCTCCTTCGGAGGCAGCACTCTTGCCCACGTTCGCCGCGAACTTAGAGCCGATCTCAAGAGTTTTGCCCAACTGGTCAAATCCAGGTATTGGAATACCGCCAATCGCCGTCGATGCCGCATTAGCCCAGGCAGCCGTTCTTGCATCGGCATCCGCCCCATCAATCTCTGCCTGCCTAGCGATCGCCCCTTGCATGAACCCACGCATCCTACTTTGCGACGTTAAAGTGTTACTGAGATACTGACTGTTCCCTTGAGGAACATTTCCGGGGCTTATCTGCATTTTGTTGAATGCCTCTTGAGAACCGGTTAGGCGGGCAAGCGCTGCATCATTCTGACCGATCTGTCCAAGGACGTTGGTGAGTGCCTTGTTTGTCAGTAATGGTTGCCGGGGAAGATTCTTCGACCAACCATACTTCCCCATATTGCCAGACACCATCGATGGAAGATCGTCTGTTTCAGCTGACCGCTGTACGCCGTAGGGATATGCTGACATAGCGATGGAGGCAGCGTTTCTCGCCTTATCAGTCATCTTAATTTTATTATCATCTTCTCCAATGGCATTAAGGGCACCTGACACGATTCCGGCCTGAGCGGTTCCGTGAGAGGGAGCATCGCTACTTGAAACTGCTTGCTGAGCTGCCAGTAGCGTCCAGTCGTCTGTCCATTGGTTATCACCGATGGAACTTTGTTCGACAAGTTTTTTGGTGCGTGTCGCTGTCTTTTCAGCGTCCACTTCGCCTTCAGACCCTTTGCCGCCACTACCGGACTTCCTTACCGCAAGCCACTTTGTAGCAGCACTAGTGTTTCCAGTCATGGCATGAACAACGCCGTACAAGTTGTCCCCGGATCGTACACCATACAGATCGTCACTAGAAATTCTCGCACGCTGTTTCTCAAGCTTTGTTGCCACGGCTACCAACATGCTATCATTATACTTTAAGCCAATGTTTTCTTTCTTCCCATCCCCATCGATATCGACGCTTCGCGACGAAGAGAAGATTCTATTTAAACCCAACACACCTCTACGATCTATGTTTTCAGTGAGCTGTTTCGCATATTTCTTAGCCTTGCTCTCAGGCCAGGTATTAGACGCGGTTGAGACAAGATGTCCGAGCACATCTGCTGACTCGCCTCTCTGTTTGTCTGACAATCCTCCATACAATACTGCAGTACTCCCGATTTTACCATAACCAAGATTAATATTGCTGAAAGCTTCAGAGGGAAGAATGGGAATGTTGCGCAAATTCTTTGGGTCAATGTTAGCTACAATCGTATTGGCGTACGCGGAATCATCCTGATGAGTTTTCATTCTCCTAACTAAAGAGTTCCACTTCTCATCAGAAGGACCTTTTTTGCTAGTAGAGTATTCCTTGAGTTTCCGGGCGTCTTCCTTGGCCTGCTTGACCGTTTCCACATGATTGTGTTCCAGCGCATTCTTCATCGTATCTTCTTCACCATCAGGAATGAAATAGGAGATCATCCCGTTCGCCCCTATGGAGGTGATACCGCTTTCATTCGCGGCTTTAGCGGAATCCAGGCGCGCCTGAAGCTCTTTTGTTTTCTCCTCCAAAGATGCGATCGCACTCGAACCTTTGTTCTGAAAGTCAGTGAGATCCGTCGGAAACTTCTTAAAAAAGTTAACATTTTGCACGGTATCGTGATTTTTGCGCGTTTTATATGCATACTCACTGAGGTCAGTGATCAGTTCCTGCAACCGCGCGGGATCGAGTGAAATGTAAGTCATATTCCTCTCCACTTCGCTCTGGGGTCAGTTTTGTCGACGTACTGAGGCTCACTATTCCATTCAGCTCTGACCTTATCCTCTTCCGAGGAGAAGCATGAAGAAATGGTTCCGAGTACTCCGGCGAGGTCGGTATGAATTTTGTCGGCGAGTGCCGATTTCCATGCACTACCATCACCACCGAGGCCATTTGTGAGACTTTCTGATGGAGGCTTCTTTCCTGTTCTAGCAGAATCCGCTCCGACATCTTCAACAGCTTCTTCAACTGCATCTAGCACGCATTTCAGCGCCATTTTCTTTTCGTTCACGACTTGCGGCTCACACTGAGGTGCCGCGTGAGGGACGGAGGCCGACGTCTGGTTGAATTCTGGTTCATGCACGATTTCCTGTTCCCCTTACGAAAGTGAGTTCGAGAATACATTCGTTCATGTCGCGGCATTCTGTACTTGCGTCAATCAACATTTGAGTGGTTGACACTCAATTCACATGACAGAAATCACTCTCCTCTGAATTGAACGAACGCCGGGGATAACTACACCTGCGAACGGCCTTCAGTGAGTTACATCAACAAGAACCGCTCTTGCGATACTACTTGTCACCTTCTCTCTTTTAGTTGATTCTCGGTGTCCGTACTCAGGACCGGCCGTCTACCGTCACCATTGCGTCCAGTCCCTTTGAGGCCGCACTCCGGTGGAGTGCAGAAGCCTCGCCGGCGGATATGTCCCATCCTCGGAGAACCTCAGTGCCAGAATGAGTCCCGTACGAGTCTTCGCCATTCGCCAGTAATGCTCGTTACCTCATCGATCTCGCACTGTAGCAGTCGGTCTGGCCTCCCAAACTGCCGTAGCACAAGCCGATCAAGGCGACTCGGATGAGACGTTGGACGCGTGAAGCGACCGTCGCGGAAGCCGACCACAGCAACCGAGGCCACCGCGACGGCTCCACCTTCCGAGAACATATGAAGGAATGTTCACGAACATCGTGCTCACCCGTACTCACTCACGTCAATGGTAGTTCTCCCCATTCCGTCAGGGGATCGGCAAAGTGGCTCTTCGTGTTTGAGGGTGTGGTAGGTGGGGCTTATCGGCTGGTTTAGGTGGTTGTTGTCAGGTGGTCTTTGAGGCGTCCGGTGTGGATGAGGCAGCGGATGATTTCGTTGGTGGTTTTGCCTTCTTGCCTCGATCTTTCGTCGTCTGGTTGAGTGGGTTTGGGTGGCGTCGTTGCCGGTGTCGTGGGGTTGATTATGCCGGTTGGGTGTGGCGGTCTGCCGCGTGTCGTCTCGCGGTGGTCGGGCCTTTCCAGGGGCCAGGGGGGTCCTTCAGGATCGTGGCGGGCAGGAGATGAGTTCCGCGTGTCTACGGGGCGGGGAGTGCCTGGAGGTGCCCGAGCCCGGCAAGCAGGAGGTCGGTCCAGGGGTGGTCGGCCTTGTAGCGCAGGACGGTGCGGCGGGCGTGGCGGGCGATGACGGCGGGGATGGCCATCAGCCGCAACCGGATCGTCCGGGGCTCCCAGGCGCGGGCGGGGGCGTCGGCCATGGCGAGCAGCTGGGAGAAGGCCAGCAGGTCGCAGGCCAGGGCCACGATCAGGCACCAGATACGGTTCTGAGCGAACCCCTGCAAGGGGAAGCGGTCAAGCCCGGTGTCTTTCGCGCAGCGGATGCGGTCCTCGCAGCGGGCCCGTAGCCGGTGGCGGACCTCGAGGTCGGCGAGCTGGCCCACTTTTGTGTTGGTGGCGAAGGCGGTGAGCCGGTAGCCGCCCACGTCCTCGAAGCGCAGCTGGGCGCCCTGGTGGGGCCGCTCTCGGCGCATGATCACCCGCATCCCCTTGGGCCAGGCGGTCAGGTCCAGCAGGTCGGCGGGTCTCAGCGACGTCCGCACCCTGTCTGGGCTCACCGTCGGTGTTGTACGCGGGGGTCCAGGCCGCCTCGGGGATGGTGTCGTAGATCTGCGGCGTGTGGTCCGGCAGGGTGAACCCCGCGCTGTAGGACACCCGCCGGCGGGTGAGGAGCTCGATGGTCTCCTTCGTTCCTCCGGCCCCGTCGATGCGCACCAGGACCCGCCGCCCGGGCCGGGGTCCCAGTCCGGCCTGGTCCAGGGCTCGGCGGATGATCTCGACGTGGTCGGCGGCGGTGTTCGACCCGGCGTTACCGGGCCGCAGCATGATCACCGCGCACTCACCCCCACCTTGGCCGGTTCCGTGGTCGATCCAGGCGGTCAGGGGGTGGTAGCCGAACCCCTTCTTGAAGGTCGGGGCCGCGCCCTCCTTGTCTTAAGTGGACATTAACCAGGGTGGCGTCGACGTCGATCACCAACGGGTGGGCCGCCGAGATACCAGCCGTGGGGGCGTCCGCTCCGGCCAGGGCCCACGCCCGCTGCCGCACCACTGTGCGGGCCCGGTTCACGGCGGCCTCGACCGCCTCGACGTGGTCGGCCAGGGTCCCCACCAGCCGACAGACTGTGGGGTCGGAGGCCACCGGCCCGAAGACCTCCCCCTGGCATCGCAGCAGGGCCACATCCGACAGGCACCGGCCGCCCAGGGCCACGCACACCGCCAGATCCGCCATGATCTTGCCCGGGTCGTGCACCGCCCACGACCGTCGCCACGCAGACAGGGCCCGCGAGAGCTCGTCGCCCAGGCCCGTGACCCTGCTCGTCTCGGTCAGCAGCCTCGCCCCGGCCAGCCCCACCGCAGGCACGTCCCCCGACTCCGCCACCACAGACGGGTACAACCCGCTATTCTTCACCACGAAGGTGCTCCTCTCCTGGTCATGCACGGACCTAAGCAATCCGCATTATCCCAGGAAAAGGAGCACCTTCACCCCACTTTCAACACCTCAACAATGAAAACCCGAGGCTTGGGTGCGTCGGTCGGCGTAGTTCTTGGTGGTGGAGTCGTGGCGTAGGCGTACCAGGGCGATGCGGTGCAGGGCGGCGTTGGCTCGTCTGTCGCCGCCTGGGTTGAGGCGATGACGGGTGGTTTTACCGCTGGATGCGGGAATGGGGGCGGTGGCGCACAGGTGGGCGAAGGCGGCTTCGTTGTGGATGCGTCCGGGGTTGCCTCCGGCGGTGACGGCGAGCTGTGCGGCGACGGTGGTGCCGGCGCCGTAGACGGCTAATAGGCCGGGGTAGTGGGTGGTCAGGATGTGATGCATCTGCTGGTTGAGCCGTTCGGCTCGGTGGTGCAGGTCCTGGTGGGTGCGGGCCATGTGGTGCAGGGCGCTGGTGGCGGCCTGCTGGGGTGTGGTGATGGTTCTGGTGGGACGAGTTCGAGCCAGGCGGGTGATCAGGGCCGGGGTGTCGAGCCTGCGGTAGCGCT
>NZ_JH470353.1:53544-55702 GCF_000239715.1 Actinomyces sp. oral taxon 849 str. F0330
CGCCGAGCGTCACGGTGCCGGTCACGTGGCCCGCTGCACCGTCGAACGCCTCATGGGCGACCTGGGTCTGCGCGGCGTCCGCCGCGCCAAGTCCCCGCGCACCACGCGCAGCGCGCCGCGAGAGCAGTGCCCGGCCGACCTCGTCAAAAGGCATTTCAGCGCGTTCAGGCCAAAAGAGCTATGGGTCGCCGACATTCCCCCGCAAGCGGGAGGTGCCCCTCCTATGTACGCACCCTCTCCGGGTAGGTCTATGTGGCTTTCGTCACTGACGTGTACTCCCGGAGGATCATCGGCTGGCAGACCACCTACCGGCCAGTGTGCACCGACCTGGCCCTAGACGCCCTCAAGATCGCCGTCTGGCAACGAAAGCGAACCGGGGCCAACCTGACGGGCCTGGTGCATCACTTGCGACCGTGGGGTGCAGTACAGGTCTATTCGCTACGGGCAGGCCCTGTCCGACTGCGAGGCGGTCGCCTCGGTGAGTTCCAAGGGCGACTCCTTTCGGCTTCGCCCTGGCCGAGGCACTCAACTCGCTGTACAAGGCCGAGCTCATCCTTTGGCCAGGGCCCTTGGGAGGACATCGACACCGCCCGTGCTCGCCACCGCCGAGTGGGTCCACTAGCCTCGAGTTTTCATCGTCGGGGTGTTGAAGATGGGGTGAAGGTGTCGCTTCGCCTGGAATAATGCGGGTTGCTGAGATCCGAGAACTCCAGGGGAAGGACACCTTCGTGGTGAAGAATAGCGGGTTGTACCCGGTTGTGGGTGTGGAGTCCGGGGATGTTCCTGCGGTGGGGCTGGCCGGGGCGAGGCTGCTGACCGAGACGAGCAGGGTCACGGGCCTGGGCGACGAGCTTTCACGGGTCCTGTCTGCGTGGCGGCGGTCGTGGTCGGTGCACGACCCGGGCAAGATCATCTTGGATCTGGCGGTGTGCGTGGCCCTGGGAGGTCGGTGCCTGTCGGACCTTTCGCTGCTGCGGTGCGACAAGGAGGTCTTCGGGCCTGTTGCGACCCGACGGTCTCGCGACTTGTGGGGACCCTGGCCGACCACGTCGAGGCTGTCGAGGCCGCCGAGGCCGGGCCCGCAAGACGGTGCGGCAGCGGGTGTGGGACCTGGCCGGCGAGCACTCACCAACGGCTGGAATCAGCGCTAAGCGTCCGTTGGTGATCGACCTCGACGCCACCCTGGTGGGCGTCCACTTGCGAGAAAGAGGGGGCGGCCCCGACCTTCAAGAAGGGGTTCGGCTACCACCCCCTGACCGCATGGTTCGACCACGGCACTGGCCAAGGGGCCGGTGAGTGCGCGGCGCTCGTGCTGCGTCCTGGAAACGCGGGTTCGAATACCGTCGCCGACCACGTCGAGATCATCCGCCGGGTACTGGACCAGGCCGGGCTCGGCCCCAGACCCGGTAGAAAGGTGCTGGTGCGCATCGACGGGGCCGGAGGTACGAAGGAGACTATTGAGTTCCTGGCCCGTCGGCGGGTGTCCTACAGCGTGGGGTTCATGCTTCCCGAGCACACGCCGCAGATCTACGACACCATCCCCGAGACCGCCTGGGCCCCGGCCTACAACGCTGACGGCCAGCCCAGGGATGGTGCGGACGTCGCTGAGACCCGCCGACCTGCTGGACCTGACCGCTTGGCCCAAGGGGATGCGGGTCAACCGTGCGCCGAGAGCGGCCCCATCAGGGCGCCCAGCTGCGCTTCGAGGACGTGGGCGGCTACCGGCCCACCGCCTTCGCCACCAGCACGAGGGTGGGTCAGCTCGCCGATCTCGAGGTGCGCCACCGGCTGCGGGCCCGCTGCCAGGGGACCGTATCCGCTGTGCCAAGGACACCGGGCTTGACCGCTTTCCCTTGCAGGGGTTTGCGGCCAACCGGGTCTGGTGCCTGAGATCGTGGACCTGTCCAGTTTTCTGTGTAAGCGTTTTACAGGTAGGGGTTGATTCGGTCGGGGTAGGCGGTGGTGAGCTGGGCCAGGGCCTTGTTCCAGTCGGTGGTGATCTGTCCTTCGACGAGCTTGCCCTTGGCCCTGCGCTTGGATGCTGGCAGTCCTTTCTCCTTGTCGCGTTCTCGGGCTCGCTTGTCCACAGGTGTCGCAGATCGCCAGCCACAGCAGCCTGATCACCGCCTCATCGGAGGGGAGTGGCCGCGGTTCTTGG
>NZ_JH470353.1:56063-155743 GCF_000239715.1 Actinomyces sp. oral taxon 849 str. F0330
GGATGTACCGATAGCCTCCGACCGGGCTGCCCCCGACGGCGGGTGCGGGTCTTGGCGCGGTCCGCGGCCAGGGCGGGAGCTGAGCCCCGTCCGTGAGCGCGCCAGCCCCCGCCGTCGGGGATGCGGCCGAGCTTGTTGATGTCGAGATGGACCAGCTCCCCGGGACTGGTCTTCTCATAGCGCACCGGCGGCGGGCGGCGCACCGCCAGCCCGGTGGCCTGATCCACCTCGGTCAGGCGGGGCATGTTGTACCGGGCCAGGATGCGCCCCACAGTGGAGCGTGCCAGGCCCAGGTGGTAGGCGATGCGGTGGGGTCCCCACCGGCGGTTGAGCCTCAAGGCGATGATGCGCCGCTCAGTGCGCCTTGCCAGCCGCCCTGGGCTGTGGTGGGGACGGCAGGAGCGGTCCTCCATGGGCTGGCCGGCCCGATAGCGGCCCACCCACCGGCTGGCGGTGGCCGGCGAGACCTGGAAGCGTTCGGCCGCCCGGCGCATGGGCCAGCCTTCTTCCACCACCAGATGAGCAAGACGACGGCGCCCCTCAGGGGTCAGCGGTGCGTTAGCGTGGGTCATGAGGGCCTCCGGTCAGTGATGCGAGTGTGTCAACCCACATCCTGCCGGAGGCCTTCACACAACCTCACCCCTGTTCACAACCTCCCAAGGAAGTACAGCTACCGGCCCACCGCCTTCGCCACCAGCACGAGGGTGGGTCAGCTCGCCGATCTCGAGGTGCGCCACCGGCTGCGGGCCCGCTGCCAGGGGACCGTATCCGCTGTGCCAAGGACACCGGGCTTGACCGCTTTCCCTTGCAGGGGTTTGCGGCCAACCGGGTCTGGTGCCTGATCGTGGCTCTGGCCCGCAGGCCTGCTGGCCTTCTCCCAGCTGCTCGCCCTGGCCTCTACCCCCGCCCGCGCCTGGGAGCCCCGGACGATCCGCCTGCGGCTGATGAGCATCCCCGCTGTCATCGCCCACCACGCCCGCCGCACCGTCCTGCGCTACAAGGCCGACCACCCCTGGACCAGCCTTCTGCTTGACGGCCTCGGGCACCTCCAGGCCCTACCGGCTCCGTAGACACACGGCTCCTGCTTCCTGTCCACCACGCCCCTGAAGGAAGAACCCTCTGGCCCCCGGAAAGGCCCGACCACCGCGAGACGACACGCGGCAAGCCGTCACACCCAACCGGCATAATCCCAGCCACGACACCGGCAACGACGCCACCAAACCCCACTCAACCAACCAATGAAAGATCGAGGCTAGGCGGGCACCATCCGGCCACACTCCGCCATCGACATGCGAACCCCCGCCGAGCACGAAACCGCCCGGGCACCCGACACCCACCACCGCCAGGAACAACCACAACCAGCCACCACCGGCACCAGACAAACCAGTCTCCACAAAACCCAGGGCTTGACACCTGGCCGTGTCTGGCCTGGTCGGCCTCGAACGACCCGCCCAGACGCCCCCTGGCCAGGACCACCCCTGCATCCCGGCACCACTGACTCACCCTGCCGCGCCAGCAACTCAGCTCCCCAACCACCGCCGAAGCCGACTCACCAGCTACTACACGCGCCATCGCGTCCCAACGAATACCCTGTCCAAACCGAGTCCCAGACACAAAACACCCCTCCCACGAGTGGTGCATCCACCATTAGAACCCACTGTGGCAGAAGCCAAGATGACGACGTACCCTTGTTGCCCCTAGGCTATGGGGCGTATGCCAATCTGAGATCAGAAAGCGCATCTGCTCGGGTGCACTCAGTTACGTGGGCACCCACGACTCCCTAACCCGTCTCATTTGGAGGATTCATGTCCTACGGAAGCGGCCCCGCCCCCTACGGCGATCAGCCACCTTACGGCGGTCAGGCTCCCTACGGCGGCGGTCCCGCCCCCTACGGCGCCCCCAACCAGTTCGGACAGTTCGGCGCGCCGGCCCTGACACCTGACATCGCCCCCCTGCCCGGCGCGGGCTTCGGAGACGCCGTCAAGCGCTTCTTCCAGCGCTACGCCCAGTTCCGCGGCTACGCCTCACGCTCCGAGTTCTGGTACGTCTACCTCTTCAACACCCTCGTCACCTTCGGTCTCTACATGGTGATGCTGCTCGGTGGAGCCCTCACACTGTCCTCCGACTCCTCCGGAGAGTCCACAGGCGTTTTCGCCATGCTCGTGAGCGCTCTGCTCGGGCTCTACGGGCTGGCGATCATCATCCCGACTCTCGCCCTGGCAGTACGTCGCCTGCACGACAACGGCAAGTCCGGGCTCTGGCTCTTCATCTCCTTCATCCCCGGTGGCTCGATCGTGCTCCTGGTCTTCTTCTGCATGGAGTCCCGCCCCGACCTCTACCGTCCCGAGTGGAGCTGACCCGACCTCCTCGCGAAAGCGAAACGACGTGATCCCCGGAACCTCAAGGTTCCGGGGATCATGTGCTGGTGGTGTCCGAGGGGGGACTTGAACCCCCACGCCCGTTTAATAAGGCACTAGCACCTCAAGCTAGCGCGTCTACCTATTCCGCCACTCGGACTTGTGTTGTCTCCTCCGCCTCTCAGCGGCACCACCGGAGACCCGCCCCGGCGACGCAGAGAAACTTAGCATGACGGCCGCCCGGGCCACCAAACCACTTCCAAGTGCTTCCCATCACATCCGGTGGTTCTCGACGCTGAGGGTCACCTGCATGGCCCAGCTCGTCCCGGGATCGATGGTGGGCGCGTTCTCACGCACCGCTCCGCTCTCGACGCAGACCATGGTCGGGAACTCGTCGTCGGCCATATCCGGCAGCGGAGCGCTGTAGGTGGACCATGGGTTCCACACGATCGTGGAAGGGGCGTTGCGCTTGTCGATGCGGATCGTGCGCCGATGCCCGGGGTCGGTCACCGCCACTGGTTCGGAGGAGTCGTAGATGCGATCCACGGGTCCGGAGATTTTCACGTCGCCTTCCTGGATCCGACGAGCCTCCTGCGGGCTGCGAGCCAGATTGTCATTGTAGGAGGAGCCGGCAAGCCCGCTGATGATGCTGGCGGTGACATCGTGAACCGATAGATAGGTGTGGGCAGCGGCCTCCACCGTGCGAGGCTCGGCCCCATCGTTGCGCAGGCTTAGCCCTAGGCGCAGGGTCTGGCCGACCTCGACCTCGTAAAGCGCCGTCAAGTGGTCGCGGCTGACGCTCAGAAGAGCGCGGACCCCGCCGTCGTCGGTACCGGTAACCGTCCGCAGCTGCCAGGGGGCGATGCGGGCCCAGCCGTGCTTCGGTACGGCGTCGCCGTTGATGCCGACGCCGAACTCCGGCAGGCACAGGGGGATTCCCCCGCGAATCGCGGTGGAGCCGTTGAAGACCGCCTGCCGTGAGGTGAAGATGACCTCCGAGCCGCCGCGCGGCGTCCAGGAGGTCACGGTGGCCCCGTGAAGATATATCTCCGCTGCCCCGGCAGGGGCATCGACGAGCAGGCGCGGTTGGCCTCCCAGCCCCGGCCCGAGCGCGGCGGCGCGTGGTAGGCGCACCGGGCTCGCGGCGGCGAAGTAAGTCGGATTGCTGATATTCGGGGCGGTCATGGGGCCACGCTAGTAGGCTGTGCGTGTTTCGTCAGCCCGATGACCAGCGAAGGACTGAACGTTCATCCCATGGCAACAACCAGCTCTCCGTCAGAGACCCCGTCAGAAGACGCACCTGTTCAGGCTTCCCCGTCCTCTGAGAACGTCGACTCTGTTCAGGCGTCTCAAGCATCCGGTTCCGAAAAGAAATCGTCTCGAGAGCTTCTGAGCAGCAGCGGCCTTCTCGGGCGGCTCAGAAATGCCCGCACGGCACTGGATCGGGGGATCGACTGGGCGGAGAAGCGCAGGCAGGCGGGCCGCGACTACCAGCTGCACTGGGAGTCCGACTCGGGTGGGGAGACGACCACGAGCCCGACCACTCCCCCGGTGTCCACCACCCATGTCCGAGTGGCGCCGTCAGTCTCCTTCCCCGAGACGGTGACGACCCGCTCCTCGGTCATGGATTCCCTTCCCGCATGGCTGGTGCGGGGCGGCATGGGGGCATGGCTGGGGCTCGGCATCATTATCGTGATCGGCCTCGTCTTCTACGCCACCTCGCAGGTAATCCCAGTGTTCATAGGCCTGTTCATGGCGCTGGTGTTCACCTCGATCCTCCAACCGATGGTCAACCTCTTCGCCAGGATCATGCCCCGTTACCCGGCGACCTTCCTGGCCCTGCTGACCACCATCGGCGCGATCGCCGGACTGGTCACCTACGTGGTTACGTCGGTCACCAGTCAGTGGAACTCGCTGGCCTCCCAGTTCAGTGACGGCCTCGACACGATCATGGACTTCCTGGAGCACGGACCGCTGCACCTGACGCAGCAGCAGGTCTATCACCAGCTCCAGGTCTGGTTGCGCCAGGGGCAGCACTATCTGCAGTCCAATGCCCCCTCCCTTGCCTCGGAGGTGCTCTCCAACGCGAGTGCCGTCGTCGATGTGCTCACGGTCCTGGCCCTGGCGCTGTTCGTGACGATCTTCTTCCTCGCCTCCGGCGGGAAGATGTGGCGCTGGTTCCTCAACGAGCTGCCCGCCACGATGCGCGAGTCGACCCACCGGGCTGCGGGCGCCGGCTGGTACACCTTCGCCGGGTACGCACGCGGCACCGTGCTGGTGGCGCTGTCCGACGCCATCATGGCCGGGATCTTCCTGCAGTTGGTGGGAATTCCGTTGGCGGCACCCCTGGCGGTGCTCGTGTTCATCGGCGCCTTCATCCCGATCATCGGCGCTCCTCTGGCAATGCTCGTCGCTATGGTGGTGGCTCTGGCGTCCGGAGGCCCCGTCACCATGATCGTCGTCGGCGTGGGGGTGGCGGGCATCGGCCAGATCGAGGGGCACATTCTCCAGCCCCTCATCATGGGCCGTCAGGTCTCTCTGCATCCGGTGGTGGTGATTATCGGCGTCGCCCTGGGAACCTACGCCTCCGGCCTGCTCGGGGCGATCGTCGCGGTCCCGCTGATCGGCGTCGTCTGGTCCGTCTATTCCGAACTGCACATCAAGGACGCCCCGGTCACCGGTGAGCTGCCCGCGTACTCCTCCCGCAAAGAATGAGAGCCTCGGCGGTCAGCACCAGTCCCGGCTGCCGGTGACGGGAACGCCGGGGAGGGCCTGGAGGTGCTCGGCCATGAGGGCGATGACTCCGTCTCCCCTCTCCACCGTGCCACGCACGATGAGAGCACCGGCGCGCCTGCCGATACTGCGGTAGCGGCGCCACATGCCGGCTCGGCAAACGACGTTGAGCAGACCGGTCTCGTCCTCCAGGTTGAGAAAGATCATGCCAGAGGCCGTGTGGGGCCGCTGCCGGTGGGTGATGACGCCCGCGACCCGGACCCGGCGCCCGTGCTCCTGATCGGAGAGGTCGGCGGTGGTCAGCACGCCCTCGGCGCTCAGCCCTGGGCGCAGCAGCGTCAGAGGCGAGCCGTGCGTAGACACTCCGGTCAGGCTCAGGTCTGCCACCTGTTGCTCGCGACTGGTCATGGCCGGCAGGGCCGGGGCGACGGCGCCTGCGACGGTGCCCGGAAGCGTGGGCTGGAACCATGCACCTGGATCCTGGTGGGAGGCTCCACGGCGTCGGCCGTGCTCATCAGATAGGACCGCGGCTGCCCACAGCGCCCGACGGCGCTCCACCCCCAGACTGTCCAGGGCTCCCGAGGCGGCCAGCGTCTCAAGATTGGGACGGCTCAGGCTCACGCGTCGAGCAAGGTCTGCCAGGTCCCGGTAAGGGCCATGGGCACGGCGCTCGGCGACGATGGCCTGCGCAGCCCGCTCCCCCAGTCCCTTGATCGGGGCCAGTCCCAGGCGCACCGCCAGGTCCTCATGGACGTCAAGCGGAGTCGGAGCGGCAGGATGGGGAGTGAGCGTCCTCCACTGCTCGGGCGGCTCGGCGACCTGGTGCTTGCCCTTCTGCTCGACGGTTGCCTGGGACAGCGAGCGATTGATGTCTGCAGGAAGGACGCGCACACCGTGGCGGCGGGCGTCGGCCACGAGGGACTGCGGAGACCAGAAGCCCATGGGCTGGGCGGCGAGGACTCCGGCGTAGAAGTCCTCGGGCTTGCGCACCTTGAGCCAAGCCGAGGCGTAGACCAGGTAGGCGAAGGAGAAGGCATGGGACTCGGGGAAGCCGAACTCGGCGAAGGACCTCAGCTTGCTGTAGATCTTCTCAGCGGTGGTCTCATCGATTCCTCGTCCCCTCATACCGGCTATGAGCCGGTCATGGAGGGCCTCCATGCGTTCGATGGATCGCTTGGCCCCCATGGCCTGACGCAGGGTGTCCGCCTCGGCTGGGCTGAACCCCGCGGAGTCGACGGCGATCTGCATGAGCTGCTCCTGGAAGAGCGGTACGCCCAGGGTCTTGGCCAGGGCGGGTTTGAGGGAGTCGTGCAGGTAGGTGACTTCCTCGCGCTTCAGCCTGCGGCGGATGTAGGGGTTGACGGCGTCGCCCTGGATGGGGCCGGGGCGGATGAGGGCGACCTCAACGACGATGTCGTAGAACTCTTTGGGCCGCAGGCGGGGCAGGGTGGCCATCTGGGCGCGTGATTCAACCTGGAAGACCCCGACCGTGTCGGCGGCCGTGAGCAGGCGGTAGACGGCCGGATCCTCCTCGGGAAGGGTGTGAAGTCCCCAGGGGCGGCCGGTCTGGGAGGTGCGCAGCTCACCTTCCTCGACGACGTCGGGAACGGTCTGACCGCGCTCGCCCAGGGTGGTGAAGGCCAGACGCAGGGCGGTGAGCTCGCCCAATCCGAGGAGATCGAACTTGACCAGGCCGGCTTCGGCGCAGTCGTCCTTGTCCCATTGGAGGACCGAGCGGTTGTCCATGGCGGCCCAGCGCACCGGGCAGACTTCGGTGACGGGGCGGCCGCATAGGACCATGCCTCCGGAGTGGATTCCCAGGTGGCGGGGCAGACGCAGCAGCTTCTCGGCGATTTCGAGGACCGGCTCGGGGACCTCGTCGCCCTGTCCTGTCAGTCCTCCGGGGCGCACCGTGGTCCACCGGTCCATCTGCCTGGCCCAGCTGTCCTGTACGCCGGCGGAGTAGCCGAGGGCCCGGGCAGCATCGCGGACGGCGGATCGGGGGCGATAGGAGATGACGTTGGCGACCTGGGCGGCGCGGTCTCGCCCGTAACGGGAGTAGACGTGCTGGATGACCTCTTCTCGGCGGCAGGCCTCGATGTCGAGGTCGATGTCCGGGTAGCCGGCTCGCCCCGGGGACAGGAACCGTTCGAAGAGCATCTGGTGCCGGACGGCATCGACGGCGGTGATCCCCAGGGCGTAGCAGACTGCGGAGTTGGCGGCGGATCCTCTCCCCTGGCACAGGATTCCCGACTGTCTGCAGAACTCGACGATGGAGTGCACGATGAGGAAGTATCCGGGAAACCCCAGGGACTCGATGACGTCGAGCTCGTGGTTGAGCACCTCCCAGACACGGGGGTGCTCCTGCGGGGCGCCGTAGCGGCGGACGGCGCCTTGGCGGGTGAGCTCGCGCAGCCAGCTGGCGGGCGTGTGTCCGGCAGGGACGTCGGCCTCGGGCAGGTCGGGGGCGATGAGGGACAGATCGAAGGCGAGGTCCGCGGCCAAGTCTGCGGCCAGGTCGATGGCGTCGGGGCTGCGGCGGTGGAGTCTGGCCATGTCCTGGGCTCCCCGCAGCCAGCGGCCGATGGCGGGCAGGTGCCCGCGTGCTCCTTCCAGGTCGGTGACCAAGCGGGTTGCGGTGAGGACATCGGCGAGGCGGGCGTCGGCGGGTCGGGCGCAGCGCACTGCGCCGGTGGCCACGAGGGGCAGTCGGTGGTCGTGGGCCAGCCGGGTCAGGACTTCGGTGAGCGCGGCATCGGTGGGGCCACCGTCCAGGGTGAGCTCGACGGCCAGGCCGACGACGGCATCTCCCTCAACCTGTGCGCCGCCGGCCATGGTGCTGGTACCGGATGGGCGACCCCGGTCAGGAGCGGCGAAAAGGTCGGTGAGTCGACCCAGGCAGTCGCCTGCCGCAGCCAGGTCCCAGGTGCCTGGCCGGAGGGGGTCGCCCAGGGCACGGCGCAGGGGGCCGTTGGCGGTGCCGGTGAGGACGAGGCAGGTTCCGGCTGCTCCCCCGGTCTGGCCGGTGGGGGCGGCGCGGAGGGCCGAGGCGAGAGCGGGCAGATCATGGGCTGGATCTCGGCGTTCTCCGGCATCCAGGTTGTGCTGGGAGATGGCCGAGACCAGGCGGTGGTAGCCGACAGGATTGCGAGCCAGGACAGGTAGGTGGGAGCCGTCGGCGAGGGTGAGCTCGGTGCCGTGAATGGTGGGCAGGCCGTGAGCACGACCCGCCTGGGCGTGCTTGACGATGCCGGGAACACCGTCGTGATCGGTGAGAGCGAGGGCTTCCAGCCCGAGCTCGACGGCGGCTGAGGCCAGGTCATCGGGCTCGTTGGCTCCGTCCAGGAAGGAGTAGGCGGAGTGGGCGTGCAGCTCGGCGTAGCGGTGTCGGCTGGTCATGCTGTCAGTGGCACCTGGAGGTTTAGAAGGGTGAGGGCTGGTTGTTGAGAGCCGGGTTGCGGCGGTTGAGGATGTCCGGGCCGATCCGCCTACTCGGACTGGCCAGCACCGGGCCGCCGGGGACGTAGCACTGGCGGGGGCTCCCGGCGACGTCGATATCCGAGTCATCTTGAGAAACGCGAAAATTTGTTGATATCGCAGGGAACGATCCCGATTTATCCGAGTCACGGCCCTCGGGCTGCCCCTCGGCTCGATCACTGGAAGCGTCCTGGGCGGGCGACTGGTAGGCGATCTGCCCAACCCGAGTGCGCAAGACCCCCAGGCGGGCCGACAGCGGGCAAGAGGTCTTGAACCGCCTCTCCTCATAGCCCATCACCGACCGGATCGCGGGCAAGCACACAGCTTTCGAACATACGTACAGCATAGCAGCGGGCCCCGCTCCCCACACGACGAGCCGCCCCCGGAACTGGCTCATCAGCAACGAATAACCGAAGCTCAACGGAACCGCCGAAGGCACTCCAACGGGTCATCAAGACTGATGCCCGACCCGACGCCTCTCTGCGATGCACCACAGTGAACTCGTGGCCGACAGAACCGCAGCAGCAGCGACCGGAAGCCAGGTTGCGCCGCCGTCGAGCACTCCAGCGACTGCTGTACCAACTGCTCCTGCCGCAATCTTCAGCGCTCCCACCCAGATGAACACCTGCCCTCGCGACTCGGAGGGCGAGTATTCGCTACGAGCAGCCAATGTCGCGGCGAAGAACAGGGAATTCGCAACGCCGACGACGGTGAACGCCGCCAGTGCCAGGATAAGGTTCGACGCCGGCACCACGACGACCAGCGCGGCAGCGACTCCTCCGGATAGGACCGACGTGAGTCTGTCGGCATCTCCTTTAAACGGCCGTACCATGAGCAGAACTGATCCGGCGAGACCTCCGACCCCGTAGCCGGCGACCAGGACCCCCGCCAGAGCAGCTCCGCCGAGGCTCGGAGCAACGGCGACAGCATAGATCGGCAGTGCAGCAACTGAGAACGCAACCACGATCGTCAGCCCCAGGGCGCGGCGCAGCGGACCAGATCGCCAGATCATCACCAAGACACGTACCGGCGAGGATACTTCCCTCGAAACAGCTGCTGGCGTCTGTCTCGGGAGCACAAGAACGGCTCCAGCTCCGATGATCGCCGACGCCGCGAGGACAAGAACCGCTCCCATCGGACCGGCGGCAGCCGATATCCATGCGGTGACAGCCGGCCCGAGTGTGCCGCTGACGCCATAGCTGGCGACATCCCAGCTTTGTGCGCGTCGCTGACTCTTCTGCGTCGGCCCCGCGATCGACGGCAGCCGACTGCTCACTCCACCGGTGAGCATGGGACCGAACATGCCTGCGACGACCAGCAGGACCGTCGGGACGATGACCCGAGCTACCGGCAGCAGCCACCCAGCCGTCCCGAGCAGCAAACCGTGCACAACCGCCGAAACGGCGATAACTCTTCTGCCATCATCAGCGGCGTCAAGGCGGCGGGCGACGAGCGGGCCGAGCAGATGTGGAGCGGTTATCGATGCGCCCAGCATGCCGGACACCCATCCGGGCTTTCCGGAAACTTGAGCAAGCAGCACGACGGCGACCACCGCACCACCATCAGCTGAGCGCACGAGCGTAGCGGCGAATACGTACCGCGCCAGCGCCCAAGCCGCTCGGTCCGGTGCACCGAGCGCCCTACGGTGCTCAAGCAAGACCGAGTTCGACAACTACGTCGGAAACACGAACGCGCTGGGAGCTGTTCAGGCCCCGGATCGGCAGCGGCAGGCAGGACGGCGGAACAAGGCCGAGGTACTCGGCGATCGCCGCAATCACGCGCAGGCTCCCACCGAGCTCGGCGAACAGGTCCCACAATGGCGCAAGCCGCCGCGACTCCGCGACAGCCTCCTGGGCCCAGCCCGCCTGGGCGGCCCGGGTAATCGAGAGCGCAGGCGCGGGGAGGGTGCCTCCGATCACCGAGTACCAGGCGTCGCAGCCAGCATTCAGACCGGTGGCCGCCAGCGCATCGCCGGACACGCCGATGGTGACGTGCTCGGGAATTGCGCCCCGAATCGCCGTGACGTGCTCGCGTGCTGCATCCGGGGCGGCGGGGACACCGGGGATTTTGATCGATACGACGCCAGGTAGCTCGGCGATACGGGCGTAAAACTCCAGGGTGAACGTGAAGTGTGTGGTGTCGGGGTTGTCGTAGACGATGACCGGGAGGCCTGTGTGCTCGGTGACGATGCGGAACAGCTCGTACACGTCATCGTCGGTAAGAGGCTGGTAGGTCATCGGGGCCAGCAGGACACCGGCCGCACCGGCCTCCTGCGCGCTGTCCACATGGGCGAGGACGCGCGACGTGCGCAGGTCGCCGACTCCGACGAATACCGGAGTCGCTCCGGCGTGCTCGACGGCGATGCGGGCTACCCGAGCACGTTCGGCCGGCGTGAGGTACGCATAGGAACCGGTCGAGCCCAAGGCGGTGATGGAATCCACCCCGGCTGCAGTGAGCCGTTCGACGAGGCCGGCGAAGGCTCGCTCATCGACGGCGTCGTCGCGAAGCGGCGTGAGGGGGAAGGCACTGAGTCCGGTAAAGCTAATCGCGGCGGAGTCGTTCTGCTGGCGCGGCTGCTTCACGGCGCACCAATCACTCGTCGGTAGATGCTCGCGCCGGCGCTAAGAACACCGAGTGCCTGGATGAGGGCGTCGGTGGCAGTACTCAGCTCGGTATCGGAGACCGGGGCGAGAGCGTCGAGAATGAAGAAGGCCGTCCGGGTGGCCTCGCTCAGGCCGGTGCGACGGGTCTGGCGCCAGTTCCAGCGCCGACATGTCACTCCAGCGTCGTCGCACCAGACGACCTCCCCGGGATCGGGATGCTCGACGACGACCTTGCCGTCAGCAGTGGTGTCGAAGCACTCCTGGCCGGTGGCGCGGATCAGGCGCGCTGGCCCCGCGTACAGGGCGAAGTCCTCACCACCGAGCGGGATCTGATGCAGCACCGAGATCGCGTTGTAGATGTCGGTGAGTACATTCACCCGGGGCAGACCCTTCTGCGCACGACGGGTCAAGGCCTCGAGGCTGTTGCGGGTGCGCTGCGGCTTGGCTCCAAACGCCCGGTAGACCTCACGCCAGGCTGCGATATGCGGCAGCTTGTCGACCGTGGACTCGGCGAGCAGGGTTCGGGCATGGTCCTCCGCCGCCTGGATAAGGCCGTCTGCGACATCGTCACCTTCGCGCGCACCCAGGCTTGCCGAGATGCCGTCGACGACGAGTAGCTGCGCGCGGTAGTCGGGACGCAGCTCGAACACGGCCGGTTCGATGGTGCAGACGTCAAGGAAGTCGTTCGGGCTCATGGAGTTAGTCATTCGAGGGCTCCGTTCCGCGTACGGCTCCGACCCCCGGCTCGAAGACCGTGAGTGAGAACCGTACTGGCTCCTGGCCGGGATTGTCATAGGAGTGGGCGACGTCTCCGTAGAACGTCAGTGCGTCTCCGGTGCGCAGCTCGTAGGCATCGTCACCAACCGTGACGAGGATCGATCCGGTCTGGACGTGCAGCAGCTCGCGGGTACCGGAGGTGTGGGCTTCGCTGGCATGGTGGTCTCCTGGATTGAGGGTCCAGTCCCACAACTCGACGACATCCGGCGGCTGCGTCCCCGCAACGAGGACACCGGCTCCTCCATGGTCGCCGCTCCACAGCCGAGCCCCTTCGCCACTGCGCACGAGCTTGACCGTACGTGGCGTCGGAGGCTCCACGAGCGCCGGGAGCCCGATACCGAGCGCATCCGAGAGACGCAGCAGCGTGCCGACGCTCGGATTGACTGCGCCCTGCTCGACCTTCACGAGCATTCGCCGGCTCACCGCGGCAACCTCGGCGAGCTGATCAAGCGTCCAACGTCGATTGCTGCGCTCCTGCTTGATCCGCGAACCGATCACATGTGCCAACGACTCTGCACTCACATCCATATAGTGCATCATAGTGCACTATATGGGTACTGTCTAGGTCCGACTTCTCTCAGGTGCCGATACAGAGTGCACAGACAGTCCATCTCCCTTCGACTCAGGAAACGTGAACAACAACAGCACCGAGAGCGGCCAGGATCCAGGAGGCGAAGGAGCCGATGAGGAACTCCTCGGCCTTCTGCCCTCCGTCGGCCTCTTTGACATCCAGACTGATCTCAGGGAATCGGATGATGCCTTTGGCGGCTACGATCGCGGCAACCGCGGCTGATGCCTCGACCGAGGCGAGTAGAACAATGAGAATGCGCTCAAGCGGGCCGATCCAGCGACCGCCGCGCATTGACGCACCCAGGTTGCCCTGTTGTTCATTCTTCTGCGGGGACTGACGAGCGATAGCAAGAATGTCGGAGACGACTCGATTGGCGGGAACAGTCAGCAAAATGACGGCCCCGGCGGCGGCAATCACCTTGGCGACCTCGGAGCCGAGCGACTGAGAGGCAACGGCACAGATTGCCACCGCAAGAATGAGGACACCCGCACGGACGAGGCGCGCCAGCCGCACCACCCGATCTACGTCGTCCTCAGCGCCGGCCCGCTCCGTCCGGCAGAACCTCCTCAGCCTCCCCCACCAGCGCCGAGGAACAAGGGCGCTGCTCAACCACGCCACTGCTACCAGAATGCCGAGGATGATACCGCTGCCATGAAGATGAAGGATCGGCCACCCGATCAGGACACCAAGAGCGGCAACAGCCGGCACGCCTGCCAGCAGTTTCGCCTTCGCGGGCGACCGGGACGTCCTCCCTCTCACCCAGGCGGAGCCGTCGACTACGGAGGCGACAGCGAGCAGAAGAACAAGAAGCGCTGTCACGAGGGCATGCCTTCTTTGTCTCCCCCGATCATCTGGTCGAGGATCTTTTGGACCTCCAGCAAAGAGGAACCGACACCGCGAGCGAATTCAGACACGGCCTGCTGGCTCACCTTCTCATGACGGGCGACCTCGACCTGGGTCTTCCCCATGAGGAGCCCGGCCATCATGCGGCGCTGACGCGGCTGAAAACGGAATACTGTCTGGTCGCGCAGGATCAGCACGGAATTGACGAGTCCCTCGCGCTCGCTCCGCTTCCCTCCTGATCCGTTCACCGCGTCCGGGTGGATGCGCAGCCAGGTGCGAACGAAGGATCTGCCCTCATCCTGGAGGGCGTGGGCCCTCTCGATCGCCTCACGCGCGGCCCACCACGCCGAACCGTCCTGGATAGGACGCACTGCCGCGCCGCCAGAACCGTCTCCCGCCACGCCGTCCACCTCGGAGATCGTTCCAGCGCCGATGCCGAAGCGCAGGCCGAGCCCTTCAGGCAGGAGCAGATGCATGCGCAGCGTGAGAGCAAGCGCCTCAACAAGAGTCTCCGAGACCGCCTGCAGCTCATCGCCGACCGTCGCGTACGGGGACTGCGTCAGCGCCAGACCTTCGGCGGCGCGCCCCAGGGCCTCATAAATGACCTGTTGAGCCCGCCTGCGATCGGGCAGCTCACGCGAGCGGATGATGTCTGCGATGAGCGCGTAGGAGACGTTCACAGTCTCACGATAATGCTTGTAATACCCTAAATACAAGGAAAACCTCGGAGCTGGCGGCATCCCACCTCGCGCACCCCACCTCGGTCCGCCTTGTACTCCTGCCGATACAAGCGCAGTCCCGCAGCCTCGGCTCACTGACCGAGCAGCCTCCCGCCAGCGGCCAGGTAGCACTTGCCGCACAGCGACTCGTAGGTGATATCCCCGGAGTCGATGGCCACCTGGTCGCCGTCGAAGACGAAGGACTCCCCCACCTTGCGGGCGTTGAAGATGGCCTTGCGCCCGCAGCGGCAGATGGTCTTCAGCTCCTCCAGGGAGTGGGCGATCTCCAGCAGTCTCCGTGACCCGGGGAAGCTGAGAGCGCGGAAGTCGGTGCGGATCCCGTAGGCCAGGACGGGGACATCGTCGACCAGCGCGATCTCCATAAGCTGGTCCACCTGAAGGGGCGAGAGGAACTGAGCCTCGTCGATGAGCACGCAGTCGAGGACCTCGCGCAGAGACACCGTCTCCTCCTGCCGACCGCCATCCCCCTCCGAGACGGCTTGCGCACCAGCCAGGGCCCGCTCGCGCACCAGAGCGCGCAGGTCGTCATCGGCGTCGATAAGGAGGTCGACGCGACGTGACACACCGAGCCGGGAGACCACGCGGTCCTCCCCCTTGGTGTCGACCACTGCCTTGATGAGCAGGACGCGTTGCCCGCGCTCCTCGTAGTTGTGGGCGGTCTGAAGCAACCCGGTGGACTTACCTGAGTTCATGGCGCCGTAGCGGAAGTAGAGCTTGGCCACGCGGGTCCTCCTGGCCTGGGTGCGGACACTCGCGCCGGATGCTACCCGCCAAACTGCCTGAGCGCGGGCAACACCACTCAGCCTCCCCATGGTCTACGCATAGCCTCGCCCTGGCCGTCGCCGCTAGCCTCGCGCTCATGCTCTCACTCGATCACCTGCCAGGCACTTGGCGCACCAGGCGTGCCGGCGCGCTGGCCATGACCGCCGTCATCACGCTGTCGGTCTTCTCCTGGCTGGCCCTGACCACGAGCAACGGAACGGGGCTGGCGCCTCACGACCAGAGTGTCACCACCTGGGCCGCAGACGGGCGCCATCCGGCTCTGACCGCCATCATGCAGGTGTTCACTGCCCTGGGCTCCACCGCGGGGCTGACGATCCTGACTGCGATCTGCGCTGTCCTCCTCTTCATGCGGGAGTGCCGCGTGCGCGCTCTGGTACTGACTGCGACGATGGTCGGCTCCAGTCTGCTGACGGTGGTGCTCAAAGAGCTCTTCGGGCGTTCGCGCCCCTCCACCGACACCCTTCTGGGCCCATCCGCATCGACCGCTTCCTTCCCCTCGGGGCACTCCTTCAACACGGCCGTTTTCGCGGGCCTGCTGGCAGGGATGGTCCTGATGTCCACTGCGTCAATCCTGTACCGGTTACTGGCGATCATGGCGGCGGTGGGGGCGACCCTCATGGTGGGCGCCTCCCGCGTCTACCTGGGCTACCACTGGATGACCGACGTCTTGGCCGGCTGGTCCCTAGGTCTGGCCTGGCTGTGCCTGGTGACGCTGGCGCTTCTGTGGCTGCAGGGACGACGGCGCCCGGCCCAGGTCCCTGCGGGCGCGCTATCAGGAGTACACGGCATCGAGCCACCACCGGCCTGAGCGCACCAGCAGACGGGGCGGTCCGATGTCGGTGACCACCTGGAGGTAGGCGCGGCGCGAGGGCCCCTGCGGGGCCCACCAGCCCTCGTCGACCGGCCAGGGGCCGGCCCACAGGAGCACGGACTCCCCTCGGACTGCACCACCGTCAACAACACCATCTGCGTCGTGCACGCCGTCGCCGATGGCCAGGAATCCGGGGACGCCGTCGAGTTGGCCGTGGATGTCGACGCCGAGCTCGCGCCCCCGGGCATCGGTGAGATGTACGGGAACCGGCCGGGTCAGAACGATGGAGGGAGAGAGCTCGGGCAGGGCTCCGCTCCAGGGAGCCGAGCCGTTACCAGTGGGCTCGTCCACGCGCTCCTCTCCCCAGGGGACCAGTCGAACCCGCGAGCGCGGGTCCCGTCCGGGAACGATCCTGGGGACCTGGATGCCGCCGGCCCCGATGAGGGACTCCACGCGCTCGGCGGCGCGGCGGGCGCGGGCGTCGGCCTGCTGGCCGGGTGCCTGCCATAGTCCCGCCTGGGCGGCCGTGGCGGGGCTCAGTTCGAGGGCCGTCAGGCTCAAGTGGGTCAGCCCGGAGGAGGGCGGGCGCCCGGAGCGCCCGGAGAGCCAGCCTTCGAGTTGCCAGCGCACACGGTCGGTGAGCTCTGTGGTGGTGGGCGTGGTCTCCAGCATCCAGGTGCGGGCCAGCTCAGCACCGTCCTCGCAGCCTGCCTCGACGGAGAGGCGTCCGACGGCGAGCCCTTCGGACAGGAGCCGAGCCGCCAGGGTCTCGGCGAGGTGGCGGGCGGCGAAGGCCGCGGTATCCGCGCGTTCCACGGGCGGGTCCAGGGCGGAGGTGACGGCGATGTCCTGGATCGGGCGGGTCATGGTGGGGGCCTCGTGGCAGGTGCCGGCGGCCAGGTGGTGGAGTCTGTCTCCCAGGGGGCCGAAGCGGGCTGCGATGTCTTTTCGGGGCAGCGATGCCAGATCTTCCAGGGTGCGCAGGCCGAGTCGGGTGAAGGTCTCCAACAGGGGACGGGCGTCGCGTCTGAGGCGTCTGAGGGGCAGGCAGGCCAGGAGAGCGTCCAGGGGCCAGGGGGCGAGGAAGTCCGGACTCTGTCCTGGTTCGACGATGATGCCCTGGCGGGCGGCCAGAACGGCTCCGGACAGGGAGTCGGCGATGCCGACCTGGCACTCGACGTCGGCCTCCTGGGCGATGGCCTCGACGAGAGCTGCGGCGAGGGGTTCTTCTCCACCGGCCCACCTGGTGGGTCCCCCGGCTGCGGACAGGGCCAGTCCGGGGCGGACCACGACGGGGTCCGCCAGGAGGGAGGTCATGGCCTCCATGACGGTTTCGAAGGCTCGGGCCTCGCGTTCCTCCTGGGGAGGTAGGACGGTGAGCCCGGGGCAGATGGACCGGGCGGTGCGCAGTCGCATACCGGTGGTGATACCGGCGCTGCGGGCGGGGGCGGAGGCGGCGAGGACTCCGCGAGCGCCGACGACGGCGACGGGTTCGGTGGCTGGGTCCGTCAGGTGGGGGTCTGCGTTGCGTGTGCGGGGGTGGCGGCGCTGCCGGCGGGCCTCCAGGGTGAGGGCGACAACGGGCCAGTCGGGGACCCAGATGGCCACGAGCCGGGAGGCGGGCGGGCCGGGGCACTGGTTCTGCTGGAGCCGCCTCATCCGGCTGCCTCCCGGAGACCGGCGGCCGCCTCGACGACGTCGTGAGAGCAGATCCTCAGGCCCTCGGCGGACAGGGAGAGCGTCAGGGCGCCGGGGGTGGCGAGCTGCGGGCGGCGGGGGTCGGTCAGTGTCCAGGTCAGTCGGCGCAGGTATCCGGCCGGCATCTCCACGGCTTGTGCAGTGCCCTGTGCAACGGCGGGCGAGTCCTTTCGCCCGATGGGGACGACGACGCCGTCGGCCGAGGATCCAGTCGAGGGCCTCGCCGTGGCTTGCGCGGGGGATGCGTCTTCGGTTCCGGTGTCTGGGGGCAGGGGTTCGGCTTGGAGGGTGCGGGCGCCCTCCCAGGGGGCGGGGGTCAGGATGAGGCGGCCGCGTTCGTGCGCCCGGGCCAGCAGGCGCCTGCGGTGCCGGGGTCTCAGGCGTGCGACGGTGGAGGCGCCGATGAGGAGGGAGTCGACGCCGTCGAGCAGGGTGGAGGCGATGGTTGGGGCGGAGGAGTCGTCGAGGACTGATGCCGGAACGGTCAGGACCCGGTTGAGGTCAAGTCCGACCTCGGTGGCTGCGCACCAGCCCAGGTCCTCTCCCCCGATGACGGCGCACCAGCCGGCGCTGCCCTGGCGTAGGGCGAGGGCGGCCAGGAGGAGGGCGGTGGATCCTCGCAGGCTGAGTACGCCCGAGTCCTGCAAGTCCGCGAGTGCTATGAGGGACGCGACCGATGCGACTGCCCCCGGCGATCTGGCGGGGGCATCGTTCGGCGCGGAGGGTGTGCAGGACATGGCGCGCTGCACCTCCAGGGCCGCCGTCTCCCGCAGCCCGGTGCGTTCCTCGGCCGCCTTCAGGGCGAGACGGGCCCGGGCGAGACGGTCCTGGGCGCCTGATGGCGCGCACGCGGTCACGGCTCCCATGACACCCCCTCCCTTTCATCGAACATGCGTTCGATGGGCGAGGTCCAGGATAGCGCTCCGGTGTGACATCAATCAGGACCGCCAGTAACAAAGGGGCCTCGAGGCAGTGACAAACTTCTCCGAGCCTCTCCTCAGGAGATACACAGGGACGGGCTTGATGAGTGGCGTCTACAGTGGTGGCCGTGCCCTAACGGAAGGTCACCGTCCCGTCCACAACCTGCCTGGAGGTACACCTATGACAGTCGACCTCACTCGCCCCCGCCCGCAGGCCCCTACCGGCTTCCTGCCCACGGCCCCCTCTTTCACTCTGACCTCTGCGGACCTGACCGAGCAGGGACGGATCCCGGATGTCTTCACCGCCGTCCATGACAACGTCTCCCCGGCCCTGAGCTGGTCGGGCTTCCCCGAGCAGACGCAGTCCTTCGTCGTGTCCTGCTTCGACCCGGACGCTCCAACCATGTCGGGCTGGTGGCACTGGACCATCGTGGACCTGGACGCCTCGGTCACTTCGCTGGAGCGGGGCGCGGGGGCCAGCGATCTTCAGCTCGACGGCGCAGCCTTCCACTTGGCCGGGGACTCGGGCAACCACGCCTGGTTCGGCCCCTACCCACCGGCGGGTGACGGCGACCACCGTTACATCTTCACCGTCTCCGCCCTGGACGTGGACACCCTGGGCCTGGATGACGGGGCCAGCCCCGCCATGGCTGCCTTCACCCTGGCCCCGCACTGCATCGCCCGAGCCACGCTCACCGCCACCTACTCCGTGCCCGGAGAACCCGGGGCCGCCGTCTTCCTCAGGGACGGCAAGTGAGCCCGCAGATCGCCCAGGTCGACGCCGCGGCCTCCAAGTCGGGCCGACGTCGTCGACAGGGGGAGTCCGTCCCCTTCACCCCGGCCCACGGTTTCACTCGCCCGGGATCCGGCCGCCACCAGCGCCGCCCCATCGCCCTGATCACCGGGGCGACCTCCGGGATCGGCCTGGCCGTGGCCAGGGACCTGGCGCGGGACCACAACCTCATTCTGCTGGCCCGCTCCACCAACGACCTTGAGGAGCTGGCGCTCGCCCTGGAGGAGGAGTCTCAGACCGCGGTTCTCATCTGCCCGATCGACCTGACCGATGACACGGCTCTGGCCCGGCTGATCAGCCGGATCGACATCGAGAGCCTCGACGTGCTGGTGCACAGCGCCGGTATGGAGGCCCCCGGTGCGATCGATAAGATCACGCCCGCGCGCTGGCGGGCAGTGCTGAATCTCAATTTGGTGGCGGCCGCCTATCTGACGAACCTGCTACTGCCGGCGCTGCGGGAGGCCCGCGGGCTGACGGTGTTCATCAACTCCGGCGCCGGAGTGAACCCACGCTCGGGCAACGCCCTCTACTCCGCCTCCAAGGCGGGGCTGAAGTCCTTGGCCGACACGCTGCGCCAGGAGGAGGCGGGCAAGGTGCGGGTGACCTCGATCTACCCCGGCCGGGTGGACACCCCCATGCAGGAACGGATGCACGCCTTCAATGCGGCGCGCATGCGCACCGAGGGGATCATGGCCACCCCCGCCTACCGGGCGGCGGACCATATGGCGCCGCAGTCGGTGGCCGCAGCGGTGCGCCTGGCCGTGGACACCCCGCTGGACGCGGTCGTGGAGGACCTGGCGATCCGCCCCGCCGGCATGCTCTGACAAAGCGCCGGGGTCAACAGCGGAGTCCGGGACCGGGACTCAGACCAGAGCTCAGGCTCCGCCGGCGAAATCCAGGGATCGCCAGGCCTCGTACAGGCCGATGGCGGCGGAGTTGGCGAGGTTGAGGGAGCGGTTGCCCTCCACCATGGGGATGCGCAGGTGGGCGTCCACCCGTGGGTGATCGAGGATCTCCTGGGGCAGGCCGGTGGGCTCGGGGCCGAACAGGAGGGCGTCGTCGTCACGCCAGTCGACCTGGGTGTAGAGGCGCTCGGTACGGGAGGTGAAGGCGAAGATGCGCCCGGGGACCTGTTCCAGGCACTCCTGCCAGGTGGCGTGGACGCGCGTGTTGGCCAGGTCGTGGTAGTCCAGGCCGGCGCGGCGCAGCTTGGCGTCGTCCATGTCGAACAGGGGGTCCACGAGATGGAGCATGGAGCCGGTATTGGCGCTCAGACGGATCGCGGCCCCGGTGTTGCCCGGGATGCGCGGAGAGAAGAAGATGACGTGCAGCACGGGGACATCCTGCCATCAAAACAATTTGAGCACATAGACCTTTCGAGAATTCGACCCCTATTTTAATAGGTAGAAGTTTCGAAAATACTTCGACATTTCTCCATCTCCAATCTGACACAATCCGGGGATAAATAATCTCACGAAAGAAATCGGAAATAAACCAAAAAATGACATTCTATTCTGCGCCAAACAATGCCGGCTCAGAGCTTCAGCGTACCACTCCAATTCACCCGAGGTTGTCGACAATTCCTCAATTTGACGCTCGACATGCTTACGATTATTTTTGAGAAAATAAACATAAACAGAAGAAAGCGGAATACTTATTAATGCGATCAACCCAAGCCATTCCAGTACAGATGCTACAGCCCCATAAGACCATGCACACAACCCCCAGAAAAGAACATTGATGAGAATTACACTCATCTGATCTTGAAAAATAGCCCCTTCCGACGAAATATTTCCCACAGATACTCCTTTAACCTTTCGCTCTTTCTTCAGGACAGGTAACTCCAAACGCACAACCAGATAACACCCCACCAAAGACGACGCCACATACCACACAGTTGCCATTACCCACAACAGCACTGTCCCCGTCATCGAAGGTGTAATCAGCAATATTACTCCATAGGCAGCAGATATAGTGCCGCAATAAGACGCAACACAAAAGGAAACAAAGCGTTCACGACGCCCAAAATAATGGGCAAACAACTCATATACATTACCTCTCCACGAAATAAATGTTAGAGAAAATCCTACAAATCCCATAAACAACAAAACCACAGAATAGACGATGTGATCAATAGAGTTTCCAGTGAGTTCTCGAATTACACAGAGTAGCGAAAACAATCCTATCGACGCAAAGAGCGCACCGTTTAACACAACACTAAACCAGCGCTTTGCAAATATCTTCGCCCCACCAACTCCACAAACAATAGAAACTCCACAAACAATGTAAACGTTCCTCAGCACTTCCCATCCATGAGACGAACTCTGCTCACCAGCCTGACCAAGATGCTTAGCTAACACCGCGAGCAGCACCATCGCACACAGTAGAATGTAGGCAATGAGAGTTGGAAATCTATATTTCTTCTCACGACCGACTAGTCCTTGCTTACTTCCATAAAGCCCCTCGAAAGCTATGATATTTTTATCAACATGACCTTCGACCCAAAACTTGCCGAAAATCAATGTCGGTATAGGAAACAAGATAGTCAAGTCTGTCGAAAGTGAAGAACGAATAGTTCATCCTTTAATATTTGCCCAAGCACACCATACCAGAAGGACCAGCAAAACCACAGCATGAAGCCCCCTTATCCTTTCTTCCTTTGCATCAATCTCGTTATTTATGTATGCGTAAACGCCAACAATAAGTAACAGAACCAAAAGAACTGAGGCGGCTACACGGAACGACCCTTGCGCTTTCGATGTAAACAAAAGAACCAATATTGCAGGAGGTGCAGCTCTAACCAACCTCTCAGCTACCCCAGCATTAGCTGGAACATATGTCAAACTTAAAGTAAACACAAACGCACTAACACCTAAAAGTATTTCTATTACGGTTCCGTAAGGACGACTCACAAGCATAATCGGAGCAAACGCAGCAGTGGAGACTAGCATTAAGGCAAAAGCCAGTAATGCGAGACGACACTGTTTCCATGAAACTCTTCCAATCAACACAGGCAGCATCGAAATCCCTGTCACAACCACAGCGAACATAAGAGGTGCAGAATTTAGCCTAAGAGGCGATGCTGGGATGCTATCGACATTGTCCGTCGATTGAAGAACCACGAACATTACTGCAGAATAGCCTAACGACATGTATTCCAGCACGTCGGTTTTAGTCCATTCACTTCGCGTGACAAGATCGTAGAAGACAAAAATTGCCCCAAAAGAGAACCATGCGCATACTGCAATAAAGAAAACTGCATGATACCATCCAGCTGAATTAAACTTACCTACCTCGACAAAGGTCCAGTTGACGATGGCGCCAGTCAGGAATTCTGAATTATCGCCCCCGCGAATGTTCCTAACAGACATGAAACTATTGAAATCCCCGAAAGAACTTTGTTACACTTGATTCGCTTAAGTCTCCGAGAAATCACGTAAGAAATCGTTGGCAAACATAACGCGTCACCCCAGGTGGCGGACAGGTAATAGAAGAACCCTCGATTGCCGATATAGTTGCTCATTGACCACTGAATTAACATCACAAAGAAGCCAGCGAAGAAAACCGCCGCCGCTACAACTATAGAAGGCGCACGATCTAAGTTCCAATCAAACTTTCGCATCCCCGTAACCACCTTTGGTGAGTGGTAGACGAATATGTCAACATAGGGCAGTTTAGACGACTCACCCTCCTAATATCTACTCTCCGCGAGAATAACGACGAACCCAACAGAACTAGGATTCTCCGTTGTAGGATCGACACAGGCAGCGTGAGTAATTGACATATCACATATATCTCATTGTGGGTTACTTACTCCCACTAGTGGGTACTTGACATAGTGCGATAATCATTGATCGTGAACACCATCGTGTCGCATGTTCCCTCCCCCGTCCTGACCTGTGACGTACTGGCTGGCAGCATCGTGCGCCTGGAGCCGCTGATGCCCGAGCACGTTCCGGGACTGCAGCAGGCCGCCGAGGCCGCCGCGACCAGCCCATTCGCCACGGTGCCGACGCCCGAGGAGGTCGAGGACTATGTGGCCCGCAGCCTGGCCCGCCGGGACACGGGCACCTACGCGCCTTTTGCGCAGGTGGAGGTCGCCACCGGCCGCATCGTCGGGCACACCGCTTACCTGACGCCGCGGTGGATGCCGGACGGGCGACTCTTCGCCGTCGAAATCGGTTCCTCGTGGCTCTCCCCCGCTGTTCGCGGTACCGCCGTCAACCCGGCCGCCAAACTCCTGCTACTCACGCAGGCCCTTGAGAAGTGGAATGTGGACCGCGTGGACATCAAGACCGACGCGCGCAACGAGGTGGCTCGCGGCGCGATCGCGGCGCTGGGCGCGACCTTCGAAGGAGTCCTGCGCGCCTGGCAGCCCTCGCTGGCACCCGGGGAGGAGGGACGCCCACGCGACACGGCCATGTTCGCCATTACCCCGACGCAGTGGCCTGGAGTCAGAGCCCGTCTGGTGGAGCGCATCGAGAGGCGCTCCACGTCGTCGAAAGGATGAGAGGAATGACTGAGCTGCATGATCCGGCTGAGGTCTTCGCCGCGGAGATCGGCTGGCAGCCGGCACTGGAGCGCACCGACCTGCTCGCCGAGCCCGTGGCCGCCGTGCTGCAAGCGCTGGAGGCTTCCTCCCCCGAGGGTGCGGATCTGGCCCGCCAGGCGCAGGTGGTCCCCATCGACCCGAGCCACTCCGACACCGACGCCCTCAACGCGCACTACTCCCTAGACCCCGAGGCGACCGGGAACTGCGTGCTCGTAGCCGGCAAGCGCACCGGCCAGGAGCGCATCGCCGCCTGCGTCGTGCGCGCCACCGACTTCGCCGACGTCAACCACGTCGTCAAGAAGCGCATCGACGTGCGCAAGGCCTCGTTCCTGCCGGTGGAGCGGGCCGTGGAGATGAGCGGCATGGAGTACGGAGGGATCACGCCGGTCGGCCTGCCCGAGGACTGGAGGCTCTTCATCGACGGGGCCGTAGCGGACCGGGACACGGTGCTCATCGGCTCGGGCGTGCGCCACTCCAAGCTTCTGGTTCCCGGGGAACTGCTGATGGCGCTGCCGGGAGCCGAGCGCGTTGAGAACCTGGGGGTGCGCCCCGCCTGAACAGGCCTGAAGCGGCCTTGTTCAGGCGGGGACATCCTCCCGGTGAATCAGCCCAGGGAGTCCAGGACGATGTTGAGTCCCTCGCTCATGGTGGGGTGGGTGATGACGGCGTCGCGCACCTGCTGCCACCTCAGGCCTCCCAGCATCGCCATCTGGATGCTGGTGACGACCTCGCTGGCCTCGGCACCGATGATGGCGGCGCCCAGGATGAGGTCGGTGCGGGCATCGATGACGACCTTGAAGAAGCCCTCGGTGCGGCCCAGGGTCTTAGCGCGCGGGACGGCGGCCGTAAGGGTCTTGGCGACGCGCACCTCGTAGCCGGCCTGGCGGGCCTCGGCCTCGGTCAGGCCCACGTGCCCGAGCTCGGGCGTGGTGAAGACGGCCCACGGGATGAGGCGCCCGGAGGTGGAGGCCTCCTTACCGGCGAAGAGATCGCGCAGGACGCGGAAGTCGTTCCAGGAAGCGTGGGTGAACTGGGGCGTCCCGGCTACGTCACCGGCGGCGTAGATGCCCTCGGCGGTGGTGCGCAGGTGGTCGTCGACGCGCACGAAGCCGCGCTCGGTCAGCTCCACGCCCGTGGCCTCCAGGCCGAGACCGGCGGTGACGGGGGTGCGCCCCAGGGCGACGAGCAGGTGGGATCCGGTCGCCTCGCGCCCGTCGGCGGTGGTGACGACGACACCCTGCCCATCGGGGGCGGCGGCGACCTTCGAGGCGCGCGCGCCGGCCAGGACCGTGACGCCCAGAGCCTCCAGGCCGGCGGTCACCTCGGCGGCGACGTCGTCGTCCTCGCGGTCCAGGATGTGCTGCCCGGCGTGGATGATGGTGACCGGCACGCCGAGGAGGCCCATGAGGGAGGCCATCTCGACGCCGATGACGCCGCCGCCCAGGACCACGAGCCCGGTGGGCAGCTCGGGCAGGGTGAGCAGGTCCTCGCTGGTCCAGTAGCGCACGTCGGCCAGGCCCTCGATCGGGGGGACCGACGGCGTCGTGCCGGTGTTGATAAGGACCTTGGCGCCGCGCACGCGCCGCAGGCCACCGTCGTTCAGGGCGATCTCGACGGTGCGCTCCCCCACGAAGCGGGCAGTGCCCTTGACGAAGTCCATGCCGGAGGCGGGGAACATCTTCTCGTGGGCCGCCACCATGCCGCCCACGACGGCCTCCTTGCGGGCGCGGAAGGAAGCCAGTTCGATACGGGCCCGGGCTAGGGCGTCGGTGCCGCCGTCCTGCTCGGGCAGGGTGACTCCGTAGGCGTGCGAGCCCTGGACGTCGTGGAGGACCCGGGCGGCCGAGATGAGGGTCTTGGTGGGAATGCAGGCGACGTTGATGCAGGTGCCGCCCACCTTGTCGCGCTCCACCATGACGACCTTATCTCCGGCCTTGGCGCGCAGCATCGCCAGGGACTTGCCGGCCTTTCCACCTCCGACGACGAGGAGGTCGACCTCCTCGATCGGAGCGTCTGCCTGGCTGATCGCGTCGCTGTTGACAATGGACTGGGACATGGATGCGCATCTCCTTCGGCGGTGGCCGGTCGGCGTGGTCTGGACGCCAGGGCAACGGGGAGCGACGGGCCTCTATTCCGGGGTGACTGCGGGAATCCTCAGTGGATCACCACCTACGCCTGGGGAAGCTCACGCAGCCGTCACCCTTCCCAGTAGGGTCATTGAGGTGACTTATCCTTTCATCCCCACTGATACGTGGCACCACCCTCCTATCCGCCCAGAGCAACCAGGGCCGCATCCAGGGAGTCGACAAGAGTGGCGAAACTCACGTCAATGGATGCGTCCATGGCAAAGCCCCCGTGGACCTCGATATCAACGAAACCGTGAAGTGACGCCCGAGTCATTCGCACAGCATCGATGATCCGCTCGTCGGGGATGCGGTAGCCGGCCAGCGCCGCAGTGACGACGTCAACCGTGCGTCGGGCTGCGGATGAACGTATCGGGCTCAGGCTCCCATCTGACGTCCCCGCGGGGACCTGGGTCATCGGATAGAGCCCGGGGTGCTCGTGGGCGAAGCCACGGTAGGCCTCAGCAAGGGCACTCAGAGCGTCACGTCCGGCCAGCCCCATGACGGAGGCCGCCAGGCGGTCGGCGAGCTCTTCCACCGCCCGCACAGAGACTCCCCGAACCAGATCGTCCATGCCTGCAACGTGCTTGTACAGGCTCGGCGGCGCGACTCCGAGATCGGCAGCCAGACGACTCAGGGACAGTGCCTCAAGACCATGCTCGTCAACGATCTGCGCCGCCCGCTCCACCACACGCTCGGCACTCAGTCCTGCTCTGGGCATCTCCCCCTCCTTAACCTCTCCCCTGCCGACCTCGATCCGGCGTTGCCTGCGACGATACGCCGAGCAAAGTCGACTACACGCGGCCCGACGACGTCGGAGCACTCCAGCATCGGGGCGTGCCCTGCGTCGGGAACCATCATGACCTCTCCCACCCCGTCACCAACGGCACGAGCCACCCAGGAGGCCTCAGCCATGGGATCCTTCCAGTCGGGGTCCTTCTGTCCCATGACCACGAGGGCAGGACAGTCCACCTTGTCCAGCCAGGGGGTGACGACGCGGTGGTCGGTGCGAGTCGTAGCCCAGAAAGCGCGCCAGCGCCCTGGGCGGCACAGCAGGTCCACCAGGCTCGTGGCTCGCTGCCGAGCGTCGGGCAGTCCCGGCCACAACCTGGCCGAGTAGCTGTTCCACACAGCAGGACCCCAAGGGCGCATCAGCGCGATCCCAAGCATGGTGCGCTGCACGAGAGTCTTGACTCGACTCTGCGGCCCACGCAGAAAGGGGCAGACGAGCACGAGCCCGCACACCAGGTCGGGGCGGCGCCCGGCTGCGATCACCGCAGCAGCCCCGGACATGGAGGCTCCTACGACGACGGCGGAGCCGGCGTCGAGAGCCTCGATCAGGGCAATGAGGTCGGATGCTGTGGCCTCGTCACCATAGGCGGTGAAGGTTGCCGAGCTGTCCCCGTGACCGCGCAGGTCCGCAGTGACAACGCGGAAGCCCGCCTCGCTCAGGGACTGCGCCAGCGGTGCGTAGACGTCCCGCACGTCCCCCATGGCCGGTGAGCAGACGACGAGCGGCCGACTCGCTGCAGCCGATCCAGCACCTGCACCGACAGGCTCATGCACCTCGTAGGCGATGGTGCCGCCCGACACCCCAAGTTGGCTAATAGTCATAGCCATTAAGTTACTGCCATTCACGTCCGAGGGCAAGCAGACTCCTTGCACAGCCGTTCAAGATCAAGAACGGTGCACTCGAGACCTCATCGACACTGCACGAGCACCCTTCTCAACACACCAACCACACCTGGAGGTCACCAAGTTGACCAATTGGCAAGAGACAACTGCGACAATTGCCGCAGGCCTGAGCCCGCAGCCGGTCGAGTGACTCGACGATGAGGACGATGAAACGGTCGTCGACCACCCCTGATCACACCCAAGAAGAACCTGGTTCCACAGCCGGCGAGGAAGTCGGAGTACATCTTGAAATACACCACGAAGCAGTCCGAGAAAGAGCGGCGTGACCTAGTGGCCGCGATAAGGAATCCCATGAGCGACACCTTAGACTTCCTGAGTTACTCGCCTCTCACGACAACCCCGACCAACTAACAGCTCGAAGGACCCCTATGTGCGACGACCCTAGGTGGTCACACTTTTCAGCACTGGCAGCACAAACCTGCCTTGAAGGGCATAGAATAGGTCACACAGACACTGCAGAGGAGTAGACCACCCGCAAGAGATGACAAAGCTGGTCATATTCCGCATCAGAGAGACCACGAAAAAATTTCGCCCGAGACGGAGCTAACATAATCTGGACAGTGTCGAGCAGATCAGCCCCCTCAACACTCAATCTAATCTGTTTCACGCGACGATCCTCCAGCGCAGGCGCCACCTCAACGAGACCTCGATCAGTTAGAGAAGCTACAACAGGAACGATGTTGCGAGGCTCACTTCCAACGTGGATCGCAAGATCTCGCTGTCGAACCATCGCCCCGTCAGCAAGAGTTGCAAGAATCGCGAACTCAGCCTGAGTGAGCCCAACATCTCGCAACAAAGACCCCCACTCCTTCTCAACCATACCCCCCAATCGCGAGATCAGGAACCCGGCCCCTTCACGAAAACTGACAAGCGACGAACGACTCGATGTGGTAGACATGTTTCATGTCTACCACGATCAGCACTCACGACGTCACCCTCGACGACCGCGTCTTCCGTATCCTTCGCGCTGGAGACCCTTGCGCGCCCACTATAATTTTTCTTCACGGGTGGCCGCAGGACAGTACAGCCTGGAAAGATATTCTCCTTCTGGCCGCTCACGACTATCAATGCATAGCAGTGGACCTACCTGGTATCGGCGCTTCAAAAACAACAGGCCCCTGTGGCAGTAAGGTCTTGCTGGCACGACAAATCCACGACTTCCTCGAATACCTAGGCCTGGAGAATGCCGCTATGGTCGGTCACGACGTTGGAGGCATGATCACCTTCTCCTACCTACGAGAGTTCGGAGACCTGACCAAAGCCGTCATCATGAACACAGTGATTCCTGGAATTGCGCCATGGGATGACGTCATCAGAATTCCCTGGTTATGGCATTTCGCCTTTCACTCCATCCCAGACCTACCAGAGCAGATCACCGTAAATAATCTGCCAGCATACTTCGACTACTTTTACGACACAACGAGCGCCACCCCAGAGAGAATCAGCAGAGCCTCACGCAGGCAGTTCGTCTCTTCCTACCAGTCCCCTGACTCTTTGCGCCAGGGATTCGAATTCTACCGAGCACTTTGGGATGATGCCCAAGAGAACGCAACATCAAGTGATGCGATTAACATTCCATTACTTTATTTACGAGGCGACCAAGAACACGGGGACATCAACACCTACATTGCCGGTTTCAAACAAGCAGGGTTGACCAATATTCAAAGTGCCCTCGTACCTGGATCAGGACATTTCACCTTACAGGAAAATCCTGCAGATACCTGGAGTGCTATCCGAAACTTCCTCTACGGGTAGAAACGCGATGCGTCTCACATCCTTATTCACCCCGAGCGAGGCTGCGCAGCACGTACTGCAGGATGCCGCCGTGGCGGAAGTAGTCGGCCTCGCCGGGGGTGTCGATGCGCACGACGGCGTCGAAGGAAATGACCGAGCCGTCGGCCCTCTGCGCCTTGACCGCGACGGTGCGCGGAGTGACGCCCTCGTTGAGCGCCGTCAGGCCCGCGATGGAGAAGGTCTCGGTGCCGTCCAGCCCCAGGGACTCGGCACTCTGACCCGCCGGGAACTGGAGAGGCACCACGCCCATGCCGATCAAGTTGGAGCGGTGGATGCGCTCGAAGGATTCGGCGATGACGGCCTTGACGCCCAGCAGGGCCGTGCCCTTGGCGGCCCAGTCTCGTGAGGAGCCCGAGCCGTACTCCTTGCCGCCCAGGACCACCAGCGGGATGCCGGCGGCCTGATAGGCCTGGGAGGCGTCGAAGATCGACTCCTGCTCGCCGGTGAGGAAGTTGCGGGTGTAGCCGCCCTCGACGCCGTCGAGCAGCCGGTTGCGCAAGCGGATGTTGGCGAAGGTGCCGCGGATCATGACCTCGTGGTTGCCGCGGCGCGATCCGTAGGAGTTGAAGTCCGCGCGGGCCACGCCGTGTTCGGCCAGGTAGCGGCCGGCCGGGGAGTCGGCCTTGATGGCACCGGCCGGGGAGATGTGGTCGGTGGTCACCGAGTCGCCCAACAGCGCGAGTACCCGGGCGCCTTCGATGTCGGTGACCGGGGTGAGCTCCATGGTCAGCCCCTCGAAGAAGGGGGCCTTGCGCACGTAGGTGGACTCCTCGTCCCAGGCGAAGGTGTCTCCCTCGGGGGTGTCCAGGCCCTGCCAGCGCTCGTCACCGGCGAAGACGTCGGCGTAGTCGCGCGTGTACATCTCGCGGTCGATGGTGGCGTCGATGACGGCCTGGACCTCGGTGGGGTCGGGCCAGATGTCGGATAGGAAGACGTCGCGGCCCTCGGGATCCTGGCCCAGCGGTTCGGTGGCGAAGTCGATGTCCATGGTCCCGGCCAGGGCGTAAGCGATGACCAGTGGCGGAGAGGCCAGGTAGTTCATCTTGACGTCGGGGTTGATACGCCCTTCGAAGTTGCGGTTGCCCGAGAGCACCGAGACCACGGCGAGGTCGGCGTCGTTGACCGCCTGGGAGACCTCGGCCGGCAGGGGCCCGGAGTTGCCGATGCAGGTGGCGCAGCCGTAGCCGACGACGTTGAAGCCCAGCTCGTTGAGGGCAGGCCACAGCCCGGCCTTCTCGTAGTAGTCGGTGACGACCTGGCTGCCAGGCGCGGTGGAGGTCTTCACCCAGGGCTTGGAGCGCAGGCCCCGGGCTACGGCGTTGCGTGCCAGCAGACCGGCGGCCATCATCACCGAGGGGTTGGAGGTGTTGGTGCACGAGGTGATCGAGGCGATGGCGACGTGGCCATGGTCCAGTTCGGTGGCGGTGCCGTCGGCGAGGGTCACCGGCGTCGGCTTGGAGGGCTGGGAGGCGTAGGTGGGCAAGACCTCCTGGAAGGACTCCTTGGCCCCCGACAGGACGATGCGGTCCTGGGGGCGCTTGGGGCCGGCGATCGAGGGCACCACCGTGGACAGGTCCAGCTCGAGGTACTCGGAGTAGACGGGCTCGCGGGCAGGGTCGTGCCACATGCCCTGGGCCTTGGTGTAGGTCTCCACGAGGCGCACGCGATCCTCGGAGCGGCCGGTCAGGCGCAGGTAGTCCAGGGTGACGTCGTCGATCGGGAAGATCGCGGCGGTGGAGCCGAACTCGGGGCTCATATTGCCGATGGTGGCGCGGTTGGCCAGCGGGACCTCGGCGACGCCCTCGCCGTAGAACTCGACGAACTTGCCCACCACTCCGTGGGTGCGCAGCATCTCGGTGATGGTTAGGACCACGTCGGTGGCGGTGGCGCCGGCGGGGATGGCTCCGGAGAGCTTGAAGCCCACGACCTTGGGGATGAGCATGGAGACGGGCTGGCCCAGCATGGCGGCCTCGGCCTCGATGCCGCCCACGCCCCAGCCCAGGACGCCCAGGCCGTTGACCATGGTGGTGTGGGAGTCGGTGCCCACGCAGGTGTCGGGGTAGGCCTGGGTGACGCCGTCGGCCTCGTGGGTGAAGACGATACGGGCCAGGTACTCGATGTTGACCTGGTGGACGATGCCGGTGCCCGGGGGGACGACGCGGAAGTTGGACAGCGCCCCCTGGCCCCAGCGCAGGAACTGGTAGCGCTCGGCGTTGCGCTCGTACTCGCGCTCCTTGTTGCGCTCCAGGGAGCCGGGCAGGCCGAAGGAGTCGATCTGGACAGAGTGGTCAATGACCATCTCCGCCGGATTGAGGGGGTTGATGACCTCGGGGTCACCACCGAGGTCGGCGACCGCCTCGCGCATGGTGGCGAGGTCCACGATGCACGGCACGCCCGTGAAGTCCTGCATAACAACGCGGGCCGGGGTGAACTGGATCTCCGTATCGGGCTCGGCGGCGGGGTTCCAGGCGGCCAGGGCGCGCACGTGGTCGGCGGTGATGTTGGCGCCGTCCTCGGTGCGCAGCAGGTTTTCGGCCAGCACCTTGAGACTGTAGGGCAGACGTTCCAGGCCGGGGACGGCATCGAGGCGGTAGATCTCGTAACCGCGGCCGTCCACGTCGAGGGTGGAGCGGGAGTGGAAGGTGTCGAGGCTCGTCAACGTCGTTCCTGTTCTGCACAAGGGGGCGGGCCGCCGAGCGCCCGCGGGGTGCGGGAGCCGACCTGCCCGATCAGGCCGCGACACACGCTAGACGACACTCCGTCATCCAGCGTCAACATGCCGCAGAGTCTGAAGGATCCCAGGCAGAGTACCGATAGCAATGCAGGGCCCACCGCGAGGCGAAGCCGATTAACGTGCGGTCACCCGCACCTATCGTCGGTCGGGGCCGCACTTACGCAGGGCCGGGCTGCCAGTGCGACAGGTACAGCGCACCGGAATCGTCCAGGTCCACGACCCAGAAGGAGGATCCCTGCTTCCCCAGGGCGGAGTCAATAGCGACGACGGAGCCCGGGCGGGCCTCCAAGGGAACCGACCACAGCTCCTCCCCCGAGGTGTACTGCTCCCGGTAGCCCGCGTCGTACATTCCCTCCTGCGGGGCGAAGGCGCGAACCGCGACCCCCGTTCCGTCGTCGTCAACAACCACCCGCACCCACCTGCCGGCCTCGGTGTCAACCACGAGGAAGACCCCTTCCCGCGGCCTGGGAGGGGAAACATCCACCAGCGCCAGGTGGTACTGACCGCTGTCCAGGTCGTAGTAGTTCGACATCCCGATAGAAACCTCATTGTCACCGAGCCTCAGTGACGCCGTACCCGGGTCGTCGATCTCAGTGCGCCACCTCTCCGAGCAGTTGCGGGACTCCAGACAGACAAGCTCACTCCTGTCGCCGTAGCGGGGCACGACAGTCACGACGACACCTTCACCGGCCACCAGGTTGTCCGCCCGGGACGCCGCCTCGGGCGCACCCCTCACCTCACCGGTCCCCAGATCCACCGCACCTGCGTTGGTCCACACCAACCCACGCGACACACCCCCGGCCACCAATCCCTGAGAAGCCTCCAGCACCACCGACCAACGCACCCGCCCATCGGCACGCTCGAGCGCACACACCCCCGCACCCGCCTGAACCACCACACAGTTCTCATCCTCATGCACCAGCTTGGGCATCTCCGCAAAATCCTGGCGGGACGAACCGAGCCTCTCAGGACCGCCGTAGTCGAGATAGTCCCCACTCAAGGAACCGGTGAACCGCAACCCCGTGTCCGTCCGCCAGCTCGCCGCAGTCGCCGCCTGCCACAGACGACCGTCCGCATCATCATGATCTTTGAGAATCCTGGTCTCAACCCCCGGCTCCCGCCCCGGTCGAGGACAGGCACCGCCGCTCGGAGAGGACGCCACCGCACCGCCGTCACCATTCCGGCAGGACGCCACCACGCCGGCACCGCCGAGCGCAACCAGCCCCGCAAGCGCACGACGACTCATCACCGTGGAACTCATGCCCACATGGTGACCGCAGAGCCGCGCCGCGGTCCACGGGATACCCTCCCCATGCGCGAGGCCGGGCTCAGGGGCGGTCAAGCACCGCGATCGTCTTGACGTGGTGCGTGTGTGGGAACATGCCAAGGGCGCGTACGCGCCGACGGCGTAGCCCGAGTGCAGCAGGGAGCCCAGGTCCCGGGCGAGCACCGCCGAGCCGCAGGCGACGAGCACGGCCCTACGCGCCTGGGCGGTCCAGGAGCCAGTCATCGAGTAGAACGACGGCAATGAGGTAAAGCCAGACACACGCATTGGGAACGGAGTCCTCACGCGGCCACGCGGGCCCACGGGGAGTGCGCACGCCCCAAGCGTCCGATCAGCAAATATACCAATACGGCAACGCAATGGTTACAAAACGTAAATGGTGCGCCCGCCGTTGGAGTCAACATCATAGTATCCCGACGAATTCCTGTACTTCCCCCAGCAACACAGGAACATCCCCATCAAGACGGAGATAAAGAATGCACTTACAGCACCTCTCTGTGCATCGCAAGCACGTGGCGACTCTGCTCGCCGGCGTACTACTGATCGCACTGGGTAGCTTTGCCGCGCTAGTGGCACCTCGTGCGAGCGCGGATCAGAATGCCGGGGTGAAGGTTTCCTTCAGTCCTCTCATCCTCGCCGACAAGGATGGTACGGAGTATCCGGGTAAGCCTGCGCACCTCGAAGACCCGGTTCGCATGAAGTTCGCCTGGGACGCATCTACCGCCAATCCGCAGCCGGGTGAGTCCTTCAGCATCGGTCTTCCGGCGGAGTACCGGTACCGTGAGATCGGTCGACACGACGATCTTGTTCTCGGGAACGGCACCAAGGTGGGCGACTGCGTCACGACCTCTGAGACCCTCACCTGCACATTCAACGCCGCGATCAGCGCCGCCACCGAACTCAAGGGGTCAGGTAACCAGATGATCGTGGCCCAGAAGGTGACCCAGGATAACAAGACCACCTTCAACGCCAATGGCACCGATGTCGAGGTCTTCCACCCCAACAACGAGCGGATTCTACCTATCGCCTGGGTTGAGAAGGACCTTGGCAAGTACGCCAACTCCCTTAAGCGCGACTCCAGTGCTCTGACCTGGCACATCCAGTTCAGTGGTACGACCATCGCCAACCACCTGGGAGTGGAGGCGGGCAGCGTCAACAGCGTCACCTTCAACGACGTCTCCGGGGGCGGGCAAACCCTCAACACGGATCTCGGCTCCTGGTACGTGCGAGTCAACCCCGAGGAATACGGCGGTGGCGCCGACGGCTACTTCAACGTCGCCAAGGCCGACGGTACAGCTATGAACACCGACCACGGAACGTTCGTCCTGAAGCCGACCATCAACGCTGACGGGACCACTGCGTCCATCACCCTGTCCCGTACGGACGGCACCTTCGCCAAGAACGCGAACTACGAGATCGTTTACCAGTCCCTGGCCGAGGGCGGCAAGATCGTTCCAGGTCGGGTCTACACCAACAGCGCCACCCTGAACGGTGGTAAGAACACCACGGTATCCGCACAGATGGCCTACAAGGACCCGATTTCCTACGACGTGCAGCTGACACAGGGATTCGGCTCCTTTGGGGTCAAAAAGTACGTCACCGGCGCCCGCCAGAATGACGTCGCAGCCGACACCAAGGTCCGTGTGAACGTCTCCTACGAGCTTCCCAACGGCACGACCGAGGCCGACTACCCGACCTGGGCCAACAAGCCGACGTCGAACCCCTACACCGTCGAGGTGACCGTGGGGCAGCAGCAGGCCACCGACACCCTGCGCGAGTTCCCCAAGGGAACCAAGGTCACACTGACGGAGGACACGTCCGCAGCGGCTCTTCCCGAAGCCCTCGGCTGGGGAAGCAAGACCTTCTCCGTCAACGGCACCGAAACGCAGGACACCGCGACGTTCTCGGTCGATTCCTCCGTACAGGCCGTGGGCCTGTACAACGATGTCATTCAGAAGACAGGTTCCTTCTCCATCTCGAAGAAGGTCGAGGGAAGCAACAAGGAGGCTTTCTCCAAGGAGACTTTCCGGATCGACTACACGTGTGAGAACGACTCCAAGGGGACCCTTGACGTGAAGGGCGACGGCACCCCCGTTGACGGCCCGTTGGTACCGGTAGGCACCAAGTGCGTCGTCTCCGAGAAGGAGAAGCAGGCTGACGGCGGCGCCGAGCGCGAGGGCTACACGGTCAACACCAAGGTCGACAACGGGACCTTCACGATCAAGGAGGGTCCTGCCAGCGCCACCCTTGTCACGGTTACCAACACCTACTCGGAGGTTCCGAAGCCCACGCCGACGCCGACCCCCACCGAGGAGCCCACGCCGACGCCCACTCCCACCGAGGAGCCCACGCCGACGCCCACTCCCACCGAGGAGCCCACGCCGACGCCCACTCCCACCGAGGAGCCCACGCCGACGCCGACCCCCACCGAGGAGCCCACGCCGACGCCCACTCCCACCGAGGTCCCCGCACCCGGTGCGACAGCCGACACGCCATCGGGTGATGGCGGCGGTAACCTGGCGAGTACTGGTTCCAACGCCATGCCGGTGGTAGCGGCCGTTGCCGCCCTCCTGGCAACGGGATATGCGATCCTGGCCACTCGTCGTCGTGCAGCCTGATCGGCCTGCCGGCTGACAGAACTCCTTCCAGGAGCATGAGATGGGCCCCAGTCCTTCACGGACTGGGGCCCATCGCCATTGCCTCAGGTTCTGTCGAGCACCGCGATCGTCTCGAAGTGGTGCGTGTGCGGGAACATGTCCAGCGCGCTCAGGGAGCTCAGCACGTAGCCGGCATGCAGAAGGGTTCCCAGGTCCCTGGCCAGAGCCGCCGGGTCGCAGGCCACCAGAACGATGCGCTCTGCTCCCAGAGCGGCGACGGCCTCGATGACCTCGCGGCCGGCCCCCTGCCGCGGAGGATCGAGGACGACGACGTCGGGGCGGTCTCCGGTGAAGGAACCGGCGAGCTCGCGCACCGAGCGGGGGCTGACGCGCCCGGCGGCCAGGCGAGCAGCGGGGTGGTCGTGCAGAGTACGGCGGGCATCGCGGACGGCCTGCTCGTCGCCCTCCAGGGACAGGACCTGGCCGGCGCCACCCACCAGGGCCGCCAGGGGCAGGGTGAACAGGCCGGCCCCCGAGTAGAGCTCCAGGACGCGGCTACCCGCGGCGCGGTCGAGATCCTCCCCCAGGGCGGCGCGCACGACGCGCTCGACCAGGACCCGGGGGGCATCGACGTGCACCTGCCAGAAGCCCTCGGCGTGCACGGAGTAGGTCAGCTCCCCCAGCCCCAGGGCGGAGGCGTCCACGACCTCCTGGACGCGGCGACGCCCGGTGCTGCGCGCCTGGGCGGTCAGGAGCCGGTCGTCGAGCAGGACGACTGGCTCTCCACCGCTGGGGGCGACGGCCTCGATGCGCATACCGGGCCGGTAGTGGGCGCGCCAACGGGAGCGCTCCAGCAGACCGATCTCGGTGATGGCGGCCACGGCCAGGGGCAGACGGCGCAGGGGAAGGACCGTCCCGGAGCGGAAGGCGTGCATGCCCGGCTCGCCGTCGTCGGTGACCGTCAGGCTCACGCGGGTGCGGGTGGCGGTTCCTGCAAGGGCGCGCCGGCGGGCGCTGGTGGAGGCCTGGGCCTCGGCGTCGGTGGGCATCGGCTCGACCGGCACGGCGGCTCCGGATGCGGCCTCGGGCAGGGAGGCGACGGCGTCGGCCACTTCCTGACCGCCGATCCGGCGCAGGCAGTCGGCCAGGACCCAGCGCTTCCAGGTGCGCTGGGCGTCCAGGGCCACGTGGGCGAGCTCTCCCCCGCCCACGCCCGCAGGACCGGCCTCGGGCCAGACGGAGTCGACGCGGTCCGGGGATGCCTGGAGGATCTCGACGGCGTCGGCGCGCCAGGTCCGCGACGTCATCTCGGTCAGCCGGGCCCGCACGGTCTCCCCTGGCAGGGAGTGGCGCACGAAGATGACGCGGCCGCCCGGATCGTCCACGGGCCGGGCCACGCAATGCCCGCCGTGCGCCGGTGCCCCGACGGCCAGGGTGATCTCGCGGGGCCGCCCGCGGCTGGGGGCGGGCCGACCGGTCTGGTTGGGGTGCGGGGTCATCAGTTCTCCTGGCGGTCTGCGCCGACGTCACCGGTGCCGGAGCCGTTGAGGTGACTGAGGTGGCTGTCGACGTGACGGCGCATGGCGACATCGGCGTCGATGATGCCCTCGGCGGTGCGGGCGCGCACGCCGTGGTGGATGTGCCGCTGTCCGGGCAGTCCCAGCTGCCAGGGCACGGAGGCGACAACGACGCCCGGGGTGAACAGCAGGACGGTCTTGAGACGCAGGGCGGTCTGGTTGTGGAGGATCTGCTCCCACCAGTGGCGCACGATGTACTCGGGCAGGAAGACGACCACGAGGTCACGGGGGGACTCGCGGCGCACCGAGCGCACGTAATTGATGACCGGGCGGGTGATGTCCCGGTAGGGCGAGTCCAGAACCGTCAGGGGCACCGCGATGTCGGCCTCCTCCCAGGCGTCCAGGAGGCGCTCGGCGCCACCGTCCCCGGTATCCACTGTCAGCGCCTCCAGGGCGGTCGGGTGGGTCGACTGGGCGTAGGTCAGGGCCCGTAGCGTCGGCTGGTGGAGGCGAGAGGCCAGGACGATGGCGTGGACGTGGGCGGGCAGGACGCGGGCGTCGTGGAGGTCGGAGATGGCGACCTCCTCGCTGACTCGCCGGTAGTGGCGGCGGATCCGGTTCATCACCAGGTAGAGCAGCGCCATGATCGTCAAGGTGATCCAGGCTCCGCGGGTGAACTTGGTGAGCAGGACGATGACCAGGACCGTGCCGGTGCCCAGCACACCGATGGCGTTGATGATGCGAGCGCGGTGCATACGCGAGCGGGCCTTGGAGTCAGTGGCAATCGTCAGCTCGCGCGTCCAGTGGCGCACCATGCCCACCTGGGAGAGCGTGAAGGAGATGAACACGCCCACGATGTAGAGCTGGATGAGGCGGGTGGTGTTGGCCTCGAAGCCCACGAGGAAGGCCACGGCTCCCAGCCACAGGACGATGATGCCGTTGGAGAAGGCCAGACGGTCGCCGCGCTGGGAGAGCTGGCGGGGCAGGAACTCGTCGCGGGCCAGAACGCTGGCCAGGACCGGGAAGCCGTTGAAGGCGGTGTTGGCGGCCAGGACCAGGATGAGGCCGGTGACGGCGGCGACCAGGTAGAACATTGGCCGGAAGCCGGAGAAGACGGTGGCGGCGATCTGTCCGATCGCGGGATCCTGGTGGTAGGTGTCCCCGACCGGGACGCCGTTGCGCAGGAGCTGATGAGCCGGGTCCTCCACCATGCGCACGCCGACGGCGCCGGCCAGATGGATGACGCTCATGAGCATCAGGGCGGCGATCCCGCCCAGGAGCAGCAGTGTCGTGGCGGCGTTGCGGGACTTGGGGCGCTGGAAGCTGGGGACGCCGTTGGAGATCGCCTCCACGCCGGTCAGGGCCGCGCAGCCCGAGGAGAAGGCCCGCAGGACCAGGAAGCCTCCGGCCAGGCCGGTCAGCCCCTGCTCCCAGGCGGGGTAGGTGACGACGTCGAAACCAGCGGACTCGGCCTGTCCGAGTCTCCCGGTGAGCTCCTGAATGAAGCCGGCGACGGCCATGATGCCGATAACGCCCATGTACAGGTAGGTGGGGATGGCGAAGGCTCGCCCCGATTCCTTCGAACCGCGCATGTTGAGCACCGCCAGGACAGTGGCCACGGCGACGGCGATCTCCACCTTGTAGGGGGCCAGGGCGGGCAGGGCGGCCGCGAGGTAGGAGGTGCCGGAGGATACGGAGACCGCAACGGTCAGGACGTAGTCGCTCAGCAGGGCCGAGGCCACCAGGAGGCCGGCGTGGGAGCCGAGGTTGGCCGAGACCACCTCATAGTCGCCTCCGCCCGACGGGTAGGCGTGGACGGTCTGGCGGTAGGAGGCCACCACGACTGCCAGGACGCCGACAACGGCCAGAGCGACCCACGGGGACAGTGAGGTGGCGGCAACTCCGGCCACGGCCAGAGTGATGAGCACCTCATCTGGGGCGTAGCCCACGGAGGACAGGGCATCGGAGGCGAATACCGGTAGGGCGATTCTCTTGGGCAGGAGCGTCTCGCCCAGAGCCCCACTGGGGACGGGACGGCCGACGAGAAGCCGCTTGATGCGGTCTGCGAAGTCACGCACGTCTCCAGATGCTACGTCCGCAGGCCGAGAACGGAGTACCGTCCTCCTCGTGCACTTCGTCATCATGGGCTGTGGCCGCGTCGGAGCGTCCATGGCCGTTCAGCTCGACCGCATGGGGCACTCGGTGTCCGTCATCGACCGGTCCTCGGACTCATTCCGCCGTCTGCCCTCGGACTTCAACGGCCGCAAGGTCAAGGGCGTGGGTTTCGATCACGACGCCCTGGAGCAGGCCGGCATCGATGAGGCCTACGCCTTCGTCGCGGTGTCCAACGGGGACAATTCGAATATCGTCGCCGCGCGCGTAGCGCGGGAGAGCTTCGGGGTGGACAACGTCGTGGCCCGCATCTACGACTCGCGCCGGGCCGACGTCTATGAGCGCCTGGGTATCCCCACGGTCGCCACCGTGCGCCAGACGGCCGACCAGATGATGCGCCGAATCCTTCCCGGTTCCAGTGCCCGCGAGCTTGAGGATCCCTCGGGCATGGTCGCCCTCATCCAGCCCAGTGCCTCCCCGCAGTGGGTGGGTACGACTATCGGGGCCCTCGAGGACCGCCTGGGGGTGCGCGTCGCCTGGATCTCGCGCGATGCCACGGCCCTGCTGCCCGAGGCCGCCACCGTCATCCAGGAGCACGACCGCCTGCACCTCGCGGTGAGCACCGACCGCATCGGCCAGGTGCGCCGGGCCCTGTCGCACGCCCCGACCCAGGAGGCCTGAGCCATGCAGATCGTGATTGCCGGAGCCGGATCCGTGGGCCGTTCCATCGCCCGCGAGCTCATCAGCCACGGTCACGAGGTCACACTCGTCGACCGCTCCGCCGAGGCCATGTGCATCGCCTCTGTCCCCGAGGCAGACTGGCAGTTGGCGGATGCCTGCGACATCGAGGCGCTTGAGCGCGCCGGGGCCGAGACCTGCGACGTCATCGTGGCCGCCACCGGGGACGACAAGGCCAACCTGGTGATCTCCCTACTGGCCAAAACCGAGTACGGGGTGCCCCGCACCGTGGCCCGGATCAACAATCCCAAGAGCGAGTGGCTCTTCGACGAGACCTGGGGCGTGGACGTGGCCGTGTCGACGCCCCGCTTCATGACGGCCCTGGTGGAGGAGGCCGTCAGCGTGGGCAGCCTGGTGAGCATCTTCCACTTCCACCAGTCGGGCGCCTCCATGCACGAGCTGACCCTGCCGGAGGACTCACCGGTCGTCGGCGAGCTCGTCTCCGACATCGAGCTGCCGCCCCACACAGTGCTGGCGGCGATCCTGCGCGATTACCGCCCCATCACGCCCGATCGCGACGAGCGCTTCGAGCGCGGGGACGAGCTCATCTTCCTCACGGCGCGCGAGGGGGAGTCCAGCCTGAAGGAACTGCCCCTCATCTTCACGTGACCGTGCAGCCCTGAGCCGCGTTCACCGGACTCAGGGTGACAGGGCTACTGGTCAGTGCGATCAGTGCGCGCCTCGGCCCGGGCGATCCGGCCGGGGGCGACCAGGAGCCAGATGAACCACAGGGTCAGGGCGTACAGCGGCACGCCCAGGATGAGGCGGGCGGCGCCCAGGTAGGACACGGCCCGCTCGCCGGCCAGGTAAAGGGGCACCTCGACGACGAGCCGCAGGGCGAACATCAGCGTCAGAACCCAGGTGCCCGCGTGGTAGCGGAGTTTCACGTTGCGCAGGGCCGGGTCGGTGCGCCAGGCCGATGGGCGCGCGGCGGGATCATCGTCGGCGGTGGCGTCGGGGTCATCGATCGCTTCCGTCGCCTCAGACTCTTCTGGATTTCCGCTCCCGTCCGACTCGTCGGCGACCCGGTGCCACAGGGTCATGAGGGCGCCCACGACCGGCCAGCCGATGAGCAGGGAGACTAGGCAGGCGACCAGCCAGGCCGCGTTGATCATGAGTCCGGTGGCGTAGAAGTTGGAGGCCTCGCCGCTGCGCCAGGCCCACAGGGCCGAGATGAGCACCAAGACGATTCCACCCACGACCTGGGCCGGAGACTGGCGCTGGACCAGGCGGGCCGCGAGGCCGACGGCGCTGACGGCCAGGGAGGCGGCTAGGGCCATCACCAGGGCGGTGGGCCGCACCGCCATGACGAGGACGAACACGAGAGTGGGCACGACGGACTCGACGATGCCGCGCCATCCGCCCACGGCGGTCATGGCGTCGAAGCGCTCGGAGTCGATCGCGCCCAGTCCCGTGCGCGTAGTGTCAGCAGAACGGCTGCTCATTCGTAAGTCCTTCCCCGGAAACTCGCTGCCGGTCGCTATTGCCCCGGCCCCAGCAACTGATAAGCGGGGTTGTGGATCTGCAGGCGGTGGGTGCCGTCGGCGACTCGTCCCTCGGCCAGCAGGTGAATGCCCGGCTTGATGCCCGCGATGCGCCGTCGCCCCCACCACACCAGGTCGATGCTGCCAGTGCCGTCGTAGAGCTGCCCGACGAGAATCGGCTTGTCCTGACTGGAGCGGTAGGTAACCGCTTGCAGAACCCCCGAGACGCGAGCCCGCTGCCGCGAGGCCAGGGCCCCGATGGGATCAGTGCCCCGGCGGCTGGCGGAGCGCTCCTCGTCCTCGGCCTCGAGGTGCTCGCGGCTGGTGCGCAGCGACTGGACGAGCCGCTTCAGACGGACGGACAGCACCGGCATCTAACGCACTTCGGCGATGGTCGGACCGGGAGCGAGCGGGTCGATGCCGGGCAGGTCCTCGGCCTCGGGGCCAGCCGCGGCCCCAGGGGCGTGCAGAGGAAGAATCTCCCGGGGAGGACGGGCCTGACCGTCGCGAACGACGACGATGCCGCGCAGAACCTCCCGCAGGGCCTGGGCCGACTGCTCGGAGGAGGCGGCATGCCCCTGAAGGACGCCCCTTAGGAACCAGCGGGGCCCGTCGATGCCCAGGAAGCGGATCGTGCCGGTCGTCGTCTTGCCGTCGGGGCCGCGCATGGGTAGGTAGGCGACCAGCTCGGTACCGTGCTCCCCGTAGCTCTCCTCATAGCGAGCGCCACTTCCGGCGAGCTCATCGGCAATGTCGCCTCGCAGCTCGTCCCAGATACCGGCGGTGCGCGGTGCGGCGAAGACCCTCAGTTCGAGTGCCGAGCCTCCCAACGCGAGGACCACCGCGGTGATGGTGCCCTCGGGCCCCTGCTCCATGCGCAGCTGCATCCCGTCGACGGCCGGGATCCGCAGCGAGCCCAGATCGATGCGGGGCACCTCCTCCTGGTCCTCGGGCAGCTCGTGCAGGTCCCAGGGGCCAGAGGCCGTGGACTCGCTGGAGCCGTCGTCGGAGTCGAGGGCGGGCTCGTCGGTTTCGGTGGACGCGTCGTCACGGCGGCGCGAGAACAGTCCCATAGGGTTCTCCTGAGTTCGGGTGGGATCGTCAGCCGGCGCAGTCGGCGCACACCGGCAGGCCGGTCGCCTCGTCGACGAAGGCCAGCTGGCTGCGGTGGTGGACGAGGAAGCACTCCGAGCAGGTGAACTCGTCCTCGAGCTGGGGAACGACGTGAACGCTCAGCTCCTCGCGAGACAGGTCCGCCCCGGGAAGCTCGAAACCCTCGGCGGCCTCATTCTCGTCCTCCTCGATCGCGGCGGAGGACTGGTCCTTCTGCCGCGAGGTCAGCTCCTCGATGGAATCGGCCTCGGGCTCGTCATCATTCTTGCGCGGGGCGTCGTAGTCGGTCGCCATGGCCTCGTCACTCTTTTCTGTCGACGGCTCTCGGGTGGCCTCCGGGGACGGCGGTCGAGCCGTGCAGGCACATTGGCGTCGTGACGACGACCGGCGCATCCGTCCCGGAAGGCACGCGCACAATAGCACCGACAGGCGGCCCGTCAAGCCAAATCGCCCAATGAAAGAGCACAGTTCGCTTGCAGTGCGCTCCACCCGAGGGTATTCACGAGGGTATTCACACGTGCTTCACATGTGGCACACCGCTGCGCCTCCCACGGCTTGACGTCTGCGGGTGGCAGGCTGTGAGTCGTAGTGGAGCATATCGTGCTGACATCGGGATGAAGGAGGCCCCACCCATGGTCGAACTCGAGCTGCTGGGTGCCAACGGTGACACGATTGTCATGACAGACGAAGACGGCGAGCGTTACAGCATCGTCGTCGATGACGCCCTCAGGGCTGCGGTACGCCGTGACCGCGGCGCAATCGTGCCCCCAGTCGGGGACGACCACCGAAGGACCGGCGCCCCTGCGCCCCCGCCAGCTCCAGGCGTACATGCGCGCCGGCGCCACCGCGGCCGAGGTCGCGATCAGCACGGGCATGGACGTGGAGCACGTGCGCCGTTTCGAGGGGCCGGTGCTCGCGGAGCGCCAGTGGGCCGTCTCGCAGGCCCAGTCCTGCCGTATCGGCTGGGAGAAGGACTCCCCCCTGCTCGGCGAGCTGGTCGTGGACCGGCTGGCCACCCGGGGCGTCGACCCCTCCAGCCTTGAGTGGGATGCGTTGCGCGAGGGCCGCGACCCCTGGCTCATCATGGTGACCTTCGTGCAGTCCGCCGAGGAGAAGCAGGCCCGATGGTCGCTGGACCTGACGGCCCGCGCGGTTCACGCCCTGGACGACGAGGCGCGCTGGCTCACGGAGGCGGGGGCGAGCTCGAGGCGCCCAGCGGTCTTCGACCAGGACTCGAAGGCGCCCGGAGCCTCGGCCACCGCGCCGTCGGCCCAGTCGGGGCGCTCCCCCGCTACCGCCGGTTCGCCCGGCACCGGCGCGATCTCGGCCGTCTCCGCTCCAGGCGCCGCCTCCGGCGAGTCGACCGGCTTGGCCGTCGAAATGCCCGCCGGGATGCTTCCGGTACGGGAGTACGCCCGTCCCACCGGCGGGGCGATGTCGGCGGACGACACCGATGCACTGCTGGCCGATCTGGCCTCCAGCCGGGGCCGGCGCGTAGAGGTCGAGATTCCCCACGATGATGACCTGGGTGGTCTCCCGGGGCAGGGTCCCGGCAATGATGACGCCTTCACCGACCCTCACGGCATCGACTACATCAGCAGTCCGGACAGCCCTGAAGTCCCCTCGCCCCCGAATAGGGGGATCGAGGAGCGCCACACCCAGACCCGCGCCAGGTCGGCCGATGATCCCCTCGAGCAGGCCGCGGGCCTGAACGCACAGGTCTACTCCATGTCGGAGCGCCGGCGTCTGCACACCGGCAACCATCCGGCCGGGACCAGGTTGGTAACGGCCTCCAGTGCTCCCTCGGCGGCGCCGTCGGCCCCGAGCCCCGCCCTCGGACGTGTACCGGTGGGCAGCCAGGCCCCGGTGGGAGCCGACAGCCCCACCGAGCCGGTGCCGGAGATTCCCATGCCCTCGCGCTCGGAGGTCATGGCCAAGGCCGCCCCAGGCCCGTCGACCGCGGGCGCCCAGGAGACACTGCCCGACATGCCCAGGACGGTTCCAGCCAAGAAGAAGTCGCGTCGCCGCTCGCGCCGCTCCGTCCCCTCCTGGGACGAGATCGTCTTCGGCGCCAGGCCCGAGTAGCTAAGCGACCGGGCCTCTCAGGATCTCTCGGGGCCTCTCGGAACGCCCGGGCCTTCAGGCCTCGGTGACGAGCAGCGGCACTTCGGTCTCGGCCGGTGTGAAGGAGCCGTGGACGCCGGGCATGGCGATTGCGGCCTCGGAGTGGACCCGGGGATCCACGAGCACCCAGGTGGAGGCCATCGCCACGACGACGTCGCCGACGACGCCGAGCGCCCGTGGGCTGAGAGTCCCCAGGTGCTCAGCGGCCTGTTCGCGGGTTCCGATCCACGCCGCCCGTTCCCCCAGGACGTGGCGGTACCGGTGCGCCACCTCGGCGGCCAGGTCCACGTCGCCCCCGGCGACGTGCAGGTGCGTCAGGCGGGGCTCACCGGCGACGGCGACGACGTCGCGCACGAGCTCGCGGTGGGCGCTCAGGTCGATGCGATGGTCGGCGTCGGTATCGACCATCCCGTGGTCGGCGCTCAGGATGATCCGGGTGCCGGCGGGGACCCGACGGATCAGCTCAGCCATGGCGGCGTCGAGGCGTTCGAGCTGGGCCAGCCACTGCGGACTGAGCCAGCCGTGCCTGTGGCCGGTTTTGTCCAGCTCGCCGACGTAGAGGTAGACCAGGGGCGTGCCGCGGCGCAGAGCGCCCGCCGCCAGACCGGGCCGGTCCTCCAGGCGATCGGCACCCAGGTGCTCGGCGCCCCGCAGGGCCGCCTCGGTCAGGCCGGAGCCGGCGAAACGCGCAGGCCCGATGCTCACCGCGCTCCCTGCGGGGACGCGCTCGAAGATCGTGGGAATGTCCTGCCAGGCCCGGGGACTGGGGGCGTCATCGCCCTGCCAGGTGATGAGGCTGAGGACCTGGGCGGGGCTGGGCGCGGTAGAGGCGGGAAGAGCGGGTCCCAGGCGGGGGTTGAGCACCGAGTAGCCGACCATCCCGGTGGTGCCGGGCAGGGCCGAGGTCCCCAACATGGTCAGGGCCGCGGCCGTCGTCGAGGGACGGCAGGTGAGGATTCCCTCGTCGCCACCACCCGCACCCTGATAGCCCCGCTCCGGCCATCGGCGCAGAGTGGGGGTGTGCCCGCGCCGTTGATGGAGCATCTCCAGACCCAGCCCGTCCACGAGGACGACGACGGTTCCTGGACCACCGGCGGGGGTCTCACCGGGCCTCCCGGTCGGCTCGATCCCCCAGCTGCGGGCGATGTGACGGGCCCGGGCGTCGGTGACGACTGAATCGGCAACTGAGCCGAGGACTGCTTCGCCGCCGTTGCCGGTATCACTGAGGGACAGCCCGGCGCTGACGGCACCGACCGCCAGGACGTAGCGGAGTGCCGGATCCTGCGGGTGGTTCGGGACGGGAGTCGGAACAGGATCCTCGGCATCATCCTCGGCGAGCATCTGAGGCCTCATCGCGGGTCCCGTCACGCCGAGGCGGCGCGGGCCGTCATCTGCGAGAGCCGGCCGGCGAAGGCCTCGGCCCGGGCCAAGGCGGAGGCCCCTTCGACGCCCGCGGCCACGCGGATGACGATGTCGTCGGGGACGGAGACGCCGGTCATGCCGTGATCGGCCTGGCAGTCGGGGTCGCCGCAGGTGGCGGGCTCTATGTCGATGCGTCGCACCGAGCCCCAGGAGATCGCGATCGTCATCTCGGTCAGGGTGCCGCCGCCCCTGGCAGGATCGGAGACGCCGCGGGTCAGAGCCATGGAACGGATGCGACTGAGGGGGACGGCCTCGCTGGTGGCCAGGGCGCCGGGGCCGCCGTCGTCGCGGGGGGCGTCATCGACGTGGACGATGATGAGGCGGGTGGAGGTCAGGGACAGAACGGTCAGGTGCCGGTGGACGGCCTCGGCGAAGGTGGTCTCGGCCTGGACCATGCCGGAGACGATCTCCTCCTCGCCCGCAGCCAGTCGGAGGGTGTCGAGCACCAGGTCGGGGTAGTAGCCGGCGAGCTCGACCTGCTGCGCCAGCTCGGCGGCCGCGTCCTGGGGTTCCTCGGAGGGGACCGGGCCTGCAGCCGAGTTCTGGCGTGAGTGGGTCGTCATGGGCGCCATTGTGCCATCGTCTGGGCCATCGTCGTCGAGCGCCGGCGGCCCCGTTCAAAGCCCGCCGATCGCTGTCAGCGGGCGCGTCTGACCTGTCACGCCCGGGTGTCGTGGTTTGTTTTCGGCCCGATTCCCCGGACAATGCGCCCATGCCGAAGTCTGCCTCCACCCAGACTCCTCCCCCGACCGACGGGGAGATCGTCGACCTCGACCTGTCCACGGAGATGCGTACCAGCTTCCTGGAGTACGCCTATTCCGTCATCTACGCGCGCGCCTTGCCGGACGCGCGCGACGGGCTTAAGCCGGTTCAGCGCCGCATCCTGTTCCAGATGGACCGCATGGGCCTGCGCCCGGACCGTCCGCACGTGAAGTCCTCGCGGGTGGTGGGCGACGTCATGGGACGCCTCCACCCCCACGGCGACACCGCGATCTACGAGGCGCTGGTGCGTCTGGCTCAGCCCTTCACGATGCGGTTGCCGCTCATCGATGGGCACGGCAACTTCGGTTCCCTGGACGATGGTCCGGCGGCTCCCCGTTACACCGAGGCGCGCCTGGCCGCGCCGGCGTTGGCGCTGACGGCGGACCTGGACGAGGACACGGTCGACTTCACCCCCAACTACGACTACACGCTCACCGAGCCCGAGGTCCTTCCCGCGGCCTTCCCGAACCTGCTGGTCAACGGCGCGGCTGGTATCGCGGTGGGCATGGCCACGAATATGCCGCCGCACAACCTGGTGGAGGTCGTGGCGGCCGCCCGGCACCTGCTGACCCACCCCGAGGCGAGCCTGGAGGACCTCATGGCCTTCGTGCCGGGGCCGGATCTGCCGGCCGGCGGCATGATCGTGGGCCTGGACGGGATCCGGGAGGCCTACCGGACGGGGCGCGGCAAGTTCCTGACGCGGGCCACCGCCCACGTGGAGTCCGTCTCGCCGCGCCGCAAGGGCATCGTGGTCACCGAGCTGCCCTACATGGTGGGGCCTGAGAAGATCATCGCCCGGATCAAGGAGGCGGTGGGCTCCAAGAAGCTCCAAGGCATCACCGACGTCGCCGACCTCACCGACCGCAGGCACGGCACCCGCCTGGTCATCAGCGTCAAGAACGGCTATAACCCCGAGGCCGTTCTGGCCCAGCTCTACAAGCACACGCCGCTGGAGGACTCCTTCGGCATCAACAACGTCTCCCTCGTGGACGGCCAACCCCACACCCTGGGGCTGCGCGAGCTGCTGGAGGTGTTCGTGCGCCACCGCCTCACGGTGGTCACACGGCGCACCCGGTTCCGCCTGGGCAAACGCCGCGAGCGCGCTCACCTAGTGGACGGCCTGCTCATCGCCATCCTCGACATCGATGAGGTCATCGCCGTCATCCGTTCCTCCGACGACGCGGCCACGGCGCGCACTCGGCTCATGCAGGTCTTCGACCTCACCGAGCCGCAGGCGAGCTACATCCTTGAGCTGCAGCTGCGTCGGCTCACGAAGTTCTCGGTCATCGAGCTGGAAAAGGAGCGCGACGAGCTGGCCCGGGAGATCGAGGCCCTGGAGGCGATCCTGGCCGACGACGTCCTGCTGCGACGCGTAGTCTCCCGTGAGCTGGCGGCCGTGGCCGAACAGTTCGGCACCCCGCGGCGCACGGTGCTGGTGGAGGCCTCCGGTGAGCGCGTGACATCGTCGGCGGGCAGCGCTGCAACCCCGGACGACGCCTCGGTATCCGCTGACTCCGGCGGGACGGCGCGGCGGGCCGGGGCGTCCGTGGAACCGATGACGCTCATGCCGAGCTCGTCGCCGGTTCCGCTGACCGTTCCCGACGACCCGTGCCGGGTCATGCTATCGGCGACCGGTCTGGTGGCGCGCACCCCCGGCGCCGAGCCGGTCGCCCGCATCGGCGGGCGCAGGCCCCACGACGCGCTGACCTCCCAGGTGGCCACCACGGCGCGGGGGCGTATCGGCGCGGTCACCGACACCGGACGGCTGGTGCTGCTCGACGTCGTCTCCACCACGGAGGTGCCCCGCGCCGAGGACGCCCCGGGCCTGGCCGGCGCGACCCCAGCCCGCCAGCTGGTGGATATCGATCCCGAGGAGAAAGTGGTGGGTCTGGTCCCGGTGGGCCCGGCCGTCCACTCGCCGATCGTCCTGGCCACGGTGGGCGGCGTCATCAAACGGGTCAAGCCCGGTGATGAGCCCAGGAACGCCGAGGCCTGGGAGGTCATCTCCCTGTCCGGCGGGGACCGGGTGGTCTTCGCGGGCACCGCGGCGGACACGGATTTCCTGGCCCTGGTGACCTCCGATGCCCAGCTGCTGCGGTTCCAGGCCACCAAGGTGCGCCCGCAGGGACGGGGTGCAGGCGGCATGGCGGGGATCTCGCTGCGCGAGGGCGCCCGGGTCATCGCCGGTGCGGCGGTTCCCGAGGAGCTCCTGGCCGAGGCCGTGGTGGTAACGGTGGCCGGGTCCGAAGACTCGCTTCCGGGCACCGGCGGCGGCAGTGTCAAGGTCACGCCGCTGGACCGATACCCGGCCAAGGGCCGGGCCACGGGTGGGGTGCGCTCCCACCGCTTCCTCCGCGGTGAGGACGAGCTGGTGACCGCCTGGGTGGGTGTGGCACCGGCGCGGGCCCTGAGCGAGGACGGCAAGCCGGTCGCGCTGCCGCAGGCCGATGAGCGGCGTGACGGCTCCGGTTCGCCACTGCCAGCCCCCATCGTCGGAATCGGCTGATCGCGATGCCGACCAGGTCTTCCTGAAACTGCGCGTATGCAGGCCGGATGTGCCTAGAGTGGCTTATGGTCGATCTACCATCCGCAGACCTGCTGATCAGGGACGCGCGCATCGTCCCCTTCCGCTCCCGCACCGAGTTGGGCGCGCTGCGCCGTGACGGTTCGGGCCCGGGCTCCCTGGATACGCCGCCCTGCCCGGGTGAGCCGGGCGACGTGCACGTGGCAGGTGGCCGCGTCGTCGAGGTGGGGCGGGGTCTCCGAGCGCCCGGGGCGCAGGTGCTGGATGCGGGTGGGGCCTTTCTCATCCCCGGCCTGTGGGACGCGCACGCCCATCTGGACATGGAGGCGGCGCGTTCGGCGCGCATCGATACGCTGGCCACCCGTAGCGCCGAGGAGGCGCTGGAACTGGTGGCCAAGGGGCTGCGGGACCTGCCGACCGGCGCCGAGCCAGTCACGATCCAGGGTTTCGGGCACCGCCTGTCCAACTGGCCCCGGGTTCCCACCGTCGCCGAGCTCGACGCCGTCACCGGGGAGATTCCCACCCTGCTCATCTCCGGGGACGTGCACTCCGGGTGGCTGAACTCCGCGGCGCTGCGCGTCTTCGGCCTGCCGGGGGCCAGTGCCCAGGATCTGGGGGCGCCGCTCAAGGAGGATCCGTGGTTCGCCCTGCTGGACCGGCTCGATGAGGTTCCGGGGACACGTGAGCTGCGGGAATCCGGCTATCGGCAGGTCCTGGCCGACATGCTGGCCCGGGGCGTGACCGGCGTGGTCGACATGAGCTGGTCGGAGGACCCCGGCGACTGGCCGCGGCGCCTACAGACCATGGCGGCCCAGGGCGTTCTTCCTGAGGTGCTGCCCCGTATCCGTATCGGGGTCTACCGCGACAAGCTGGAACGCTGGATCGTCAAGGGCCTGCGCACGGGGACCGAACTGGCCGGCTCACCGCACCTGCCCGATGGCTCCGCGGTGCTGGTTCAGGGGCCGCTCAAGGTGATCGCCGACGGATCGATGGGCTCGGGCAGCGCGCATATGTGCGAGCCCTACCCGACCGAGCTGGGCCTGGAGCACGCCTGCGGCGTGGTCAATATCGACCGGGCCGAGCTCACCGACCTCATGGCCCGGGCCGCCCAACAGGGTTATGAGATGGCTATCCACGCCATCGGGGACGCGGCCGTCGACGACGTCGCCGCCGCCTTCGCACTCTCCGGAGCCGCCGGGCGCCTGGAGCACGCCCAACTGCTGCCCGCCGACGCCCTCGATGAACCCGATGGGGCCCTCAGGCGCCTCGTGGCGTGCGGCGTCGAGCTGTCGGTTCAACCAGCCCACCTCATCGACGACTGGGCGGCCGTGAGCCGGGTGTGGCCGGAGCTAGAGGGACGCACCTACGCGTTCGCGGACATGGTGGCCGGCGGGGCACTGCTGCAACTGGGATCGGATGCGCCGGTGGCACCACTGGACCCGTGGTTGGCCATGTCTGCGGCGGTAGGGCGCAAGACCCCGGACGGCTCAGTGTGGTCACCGGATCAACGACTCACAGCCGAGGAGGCCCTGGCGGCCAGCGTGAACGGGGCCGGACCGGTGGCGGTGGGCTGCCCGGCCGACCTGGTGCTCCTGGCAGAGGATCCCCTGCGCCTCGGAGCCGAGGAACTGGCCCGGGTACGTCCCCTGGCCACGATCGTGGCCGGCGCGGTGGCCCATCAGCGCATCTGAACCGCCCGGGCGGCCTGCTCAGACGTCGAGGGCGTAGAGGATGGTGCCGCGGGTGGGCACGTAGCCCAGGGACTCGTACAGGTCCACGGCGCCGTTGGGGTTGTCGGTGTCGACGCCGGCGGCGGCGTATTCCATGCCGTCAGCCGCGTAGGCGCGCATGGCGGCCACGAGCAGTGCGGGCCCAATCCGGCGGTGGCGGTAGTCGCTTAAGACCCCGAGCACGTCGGTGTATCCCTCGCGCCAGCCCAGGGCTTCCCAGTCCTGCTCGTAGCGGCCCGAGCGCAGGTATCCGGCCACGCGGGCCCGGTCACCGGAGCGGTCCATGGCCACGAAGCTCCACTGGGGGGCGAAGTAGGCGCTACCGGCGGTCCAGTCCTCGGGGGTGATGTTCTCGGCCTTCCAGGTCTCGGCCATGGCCTGGTCGTAGGCGCGCCGGACGTCGCCGTCGATCTCGGGAGTCCAAGGGTCGATGGTGATGAACCCATCCAAGTCCACCTCGGGGATCTCATCGCCGAGGAAACGGCGCACCTCGCGGTACCAGCGCATCGGCTCGAACCCCATGTCCTTGAGATGGCCCTGCATGCGCTCGTCGTCCTCCAAGACGGTGGTGACCACGTGCGCGGGAACCTGGGTCGAGCCTCTGCCCGGGACGAAACCGGCCCGCTCGGCGCCCACGAGATGGCGGGCCCGTTCGGCCTGCCAGTGCAGGAGGGCACGGCCGATGCCGCGCTTGCGCACGGCGGGGTCCACGGTGCCGGTCATGGAGGCGTAGATCTCTCCGGCGGGCCGCAACCGCACCAGGCCGAAGGCGCGCATGACGCCGTCGGCGTCGCGGCCTGCGACCCCGGAGTAGGTGGGGTCGATGAAATACTCGGCCGTCTCCTGCTCGCTGGTGCGGTAGGGAGGGTTGTCGACGGCCTCGGCCCGAGCGATGAGCTCGGCCAGCTCGTGGTTGTCCTCGGGGCCCAGAGGGCGCCAGGACAGCTCGCGCGACAGGGCCGAACGGGGCCCAGGGCGCAGGATGGGCCACGGCGAAGAGCCGGCCCGGCGGATGCCGTAACCAGGCGCCATGGTGCACCTCCCTCATGAGTGCGGAACGAGTAGGAACCGGTAGGAACCGATGATGCTGCGCTCGGCCGTCAGGGGACCGTGACGCGAAGGTTACCGAGGCTACCTTAAGGAATTGCCGAGACCTGACGCGTTGGTCAGGCGTCGATGCGCTCGCGATCAACATCACGAGCGCCTTCGACAATGAAGTCGCGGCGGGGCTCGACCGATGAGCCCATGAGGAGCTCGAAGACGGATTCGGCCTCCATGACCTGGGCCTCGTCCCCCAGGGTGATGCGCCGCAGGGTGCGGTGCTGGGGCTCCATAGTGGTCTCGGCGAGCTGATGGGCGTCCATCTCCCCCAGGCCCTTGTAGCGCTGGGGCTCCTTGAAGCTGCGCCCCGAGCGCTCCAGGCGGCGCAGGGTGGTGACCAGCTCCTCGTCGGAGTAGGTGTAGATGATCTCCTTCTTACGCCGTCCCGAACCGGAGACCTCGATGCGGTGCAGGGGCGGGACGGCCGCGAAGACCCGACCCGCCTCGATCATGGGGCGCATGTAGCGGAAGAAGAGGGTCAGCAGGAGGGTGCGGATATGAGCGCCGTCGACATCGGCGTCGGTCATGAGAATGACCTTGCCGTAGCGGGCGGCCTCGATGTCGAAGGTGCGTCCGCTGCCTGCGCCGACCACCTGGATGATGGCCGAGCACTCGACGTTGCGCAGCATGTCGGCCTGGGAGGCCTTCTGCACGTTGAGGATCTTGCCGCGGATCGGCAGGAGCGCCTGGAACTCGGAGTTGCGGGCATTCTTGGCGGTGCCTAGGGCGGAGTCGCCCTCGACGATGAACAGCTCGGAGGCGACGACGTCGTCGCTGCGGCAGTCGGCGAGCTTGGCGGGCAGGGAGGAGGTCTCCAGGGCGGTCTTGCGGCGGGTGATCTCCTTGTGCAGCCGGGCCGAGACCCGGGCGCGCATCTCTCCGACGATCTTCTCCTCCAGGGCGCGCGCCTGGGTCTTGAGGTCCCGCTTGGAGGAGGTCAGCAGGGCAGTGAGCTCGCGCTCGACCACCTTGGAGACGATCTGGCGCACGGGGCCGGTGCCCAGGACCTCCTTGGTTTGCCCCTCGAACTGGGGCTCGGGCACGCGCACGGTGATGACGGCCGTCAGGCCCGCCATGATGTCGTCCTTCTCGACCCGGCCGTCCTTGGAGGTGATCTTCAGGGCACGGGAGTCGGCCTCGATGCGCTTGCGCAGCACCTTGGTGAGGGCCTGCTCGAAACCGGTCAGGTGGGTGCCGCCCATGGGGGTGGCGATGATGTTGACGAAGGAGCGCTCGGTGGTCTCGTAGCCGATCCCCCAGCGCAGGGCGACGTCGACGGTGCAGGTGCGCTCGACCTCCACGGGCCGCAGGTGGCCGCTGGTGCGGTCGAGCTGTTGGACGGTCTCGGTGTAGGTGCCCTGTCCGGTGAGGCGGAAGGTGTCGGTAACCGAGCCGTCGGAGGCCAGGAAGTCGACGAAGTCCGCGGTGCCCCCCAGGGCTTGGAAGACCTCGACGCCAGTATCGGCGCCGGTGTCGAACAGGTCGCCGCGGTTCTCGGTGGCGTTCTTGGCGGCCGCCCGCAGGGTGACCTCGTGGACGGCGTCGTCGGTCTCGCCGGCGTCGGCGGCGGGCGTGCTGGAGGCCGCGATGGCCTCGGCCTCCGGGCGCCGGTCCTCCAGGCGCAGGGTGAGTCCGGGCACGAGGAAACTGGTCTGGCGCAGCCGGGCGCGCAAGGCGGCGGAGTCGTACTCTGTGGGCTTGGGGAAGATCTGGGGGTCGGCCCAGTAGCGCACGCGAGTGCCGCTCACGCCGCGGCGCGCCTTGCCGATGACGCGCAGCTCGGAGGCCTTGGTGAACTCGGTGAAAGGTGAGGAGGGACTGCGCCCGGCGGAGTCGTCGAAGACGCCGGGCTCGCCGCGGTGGAAGCTCATGGCGTAGGTCTTGCCGCCGCGGTCGACCTCGACGTCCATGCGCTCGGCCAGGGCGTTGACGACGGAGGCGCCCACACCGTGCAGGCCACCGGCGGCGCCGTAAGAGCCGCCGCCGAACTTCCCGCCGGCGTGCAGCTTGGTGTAAACGAGCTCGACGCCGGTCAGGCCGGAGGAGGGCTCGATGTCGACGGGTACGCCGCGCCCGTTGTCGCGCACCTCGATGGAGCCATCGTCGTGGACGGTCACCGAGATGTCGTCGCCGTGCCCTTCGAGGGCCTCATCGACGGCGTTGTCGACGATCTCCCACACACAGTGCATAAGCCCGCGCTGGTCGGTGGAGCCGATGTACATTCCCGGGCGCTTGCGCACGGCCTCGAGCCCCTCCAGGACGGAGAGGTGGCGGGCGGAGTAATCGCCCCGGCTGGTCTTGTTCTCGGATGAGGGCACGCTGGGAATCTAGCCGATCAGCACCGCCCGCGCCTCGTGCCCCGCCGCGGGGAAGCGTGTGGCGTCATACGTCATGCCACCGTCATACCACCGTCGGGCCATCCGGCGCCGCCGGATCGTTCAGTCAAGCGGGAGCGCGGGGCTCACGCGGGCGCTGCCGATTCCACGGTCCGCCTTCCCCAGGCGGAAGCGCACCCGCTTCTTGAGCACGGTTCCCGAGACGGCCCGGCCCTCCACCAGGCCCTCGGCCGGGAAGAGGGTGAAGGTCCACCGCTCGGCGTAGTCGGAGTCGGGGACGAGCCCTGGCGGACACTGCAGCAGGCGGGCGCCCCAGATCTGGCGGGTCATGAGGGCGCGGGTGTCAACGCCGTCGACCTCGAAGCGCTCCGCGGGGGCTGCGGCGATCTCCTCGTAGCTTCCCGCCGAGATCCCGTATTGGCCGACGACGCCAGCCACCACCGTCCAGCCGTCCTGGCCCAGCGTGGCCTTGACAGTGCCGGTGAGGTCAGCGAGGTCAGCACCCTCTCCCAGGGCCGGGTCGACGAAATCCTCGACCAGGTCGGGCCGCTGGCCGCAGCGGATGCGGGGATCCATGGCGCCGCGGGTGTCGAGCCGGTCGATCGCCGGGATCGCCAGGAGCCCATAGTCGACGTCGTCGGCGAAGCGGAAGGAGGCGAAGTGCTCGCGCAGATGGGCGACCGCGCGTTCGGCCCGCTCCCAGCGGCTTCCAGCGCTTCCACCGGCCACGTTGTTCGCACTGTCCGCGTCCTCATCCAGGCACTCGGCCACGACCTCGGCCGGTGGCCTCAGGCCCACGGCGTCCAGCACCTCGCGAAGAGCCGCGTTGGTCGCCCATCCCGAGCGCTCCAGGCGCGCGATCTCACGGTTGCGGAACTCCTGCATCCCCGACATCCTGACTGCTCCCCTCCCGATTTCCGTCCGTTGGCAACCCGCCGATACCACCTCCAGGATTCACCCGATCGCTCGGCTCCACGGTGAGGTGCGCCATGACGGCGGTGCGCCGTGGGCGAAAGCACGTGCGCCTCAGGCGGAAACGGCCCTTTCGGTCGACCGGCGAGTCCTCAGGCGTGATGCAATGCGGTCCATGAGCACAACCGGAATCTCGACCGCCGCTCAGGCGGTGACCACCCTGGACGAGCAGACCGCCTCTGCCACCGACTCCTCAGAGCGCCCGTTGACCACGGCCGACCGCTGCGACGTCTGCGATGCACAGGCTTACGTCCGGGTCGTCATGTTGACCGGCGAGCTCTTCTTCTGCGCTCACCACGCCCGTCGACACGGCGAGAAGCTCAGAGAGGTCGCCCTGCTCTTCCAGGATGAGACCGCGAGCCTGCTCACCGGCGAATGACGTGGATTGTAGATTCACGCAACGGTTCGCTGAGTATCACTGCCGGTTCCCACCAGAACCTGTTTATCCTCGTTTCTGAAGGCCCTGACCCTGTTCCCACCCCGAGTCTCCCGACGCAGAGCCTTAACCACGCTGATCCAGCATCCCACCTGATCCCATCCAGGCTCGACAAAGCCGCGTGACTCTCGAAGGAACTGTCTGTGAAACGCCCCATCCGCGTCCTGGCCGCCTCTATCCTGCTCGTCTCCTGCGGTGCACTGGCGCTGACCGCCTGCTCGGGCTCCTCTGGCTCTAACACCTCCGCCACGAAGCACACCGCCCCGGCGGATGCGAAGGCCACCGGCCCGGTGGTCATCATCGACCTGCGCTCGGCCGAGGAGTACAAGCAGGGGCACCTGGAGGGGGCCGTCAACTATGACTTCTCCTCCGGCGATTTCCCGAAGGAGCTCTCGGGACTGGACCGCAACTCCCAGTACCAGCTCTACGGGACTGATGACCAGCCCAAGATGGCCAGTGCCGTCATGCGCAATGCCGGCTTCCCCAGCGTCACCGATCTGGGGACCATCGATGCGGCCAAGAACACCACCGGCGCCAAGATCGTCACCGACTGACGCCTGTCACTCAGGAGGCGAGCTCGGGCGGCCTCGTCCCGATCGCTCATAGAAGCGGCAGCTCCTCCAGGAGGCGGGCGAGGTAGACGACCTGCCGGGGCACGTACTCGGCGATCGTCAGGCCGACGACGTCGGCCGCCCGCCCCAGATCCCTGACCGCGCGGTTGGTTTGGGTCACGCTCAGGCCGCCGCGATCGTAGCCCAGTCCCAGCCGGACCTCGTCGGCGTCCACGGTGTCGACGTCCAGATGGACGGCTACGCGGCTGCACCCGGTGGTCTCCAACCACTTCAGCAGGGGCGTCGTCGAGTCGCGCAGGTCGGCCGGGCCGAAGGCGTGCAGTCCCCACTTGGCGATGTTCGGGTAGTCGTCCTCGGTCCAGGAGTGCAGGCCGGCCAGGGCCAGGCGACTCGGGGAGACAAAGGCCGCCAGCTCCTCCATCACCTCGACGTCACCGGTACCGATGATGTGGGAGACCGCCATGGCGTGGTAGCCGGGGTACTGGGAGTGCGAGGTGCCGATGTCAGGGTGGGAGTCGATCCAGACGACGGCCAGATCGTCTCCGTAACGGGCTGCGAGCTCGGTGAAGGGGACGACAGAAACAGCGCAGTCCCCGCCCAGGGTGAGGATCCTGGGAGCGTCGTGCCGGGCGATCGCCTCGCGGGCGTCACGGATCCCGGCCAGGATTTGGGCGCGCGACTCCATACCGTTAGTGACGAGCACCTCCTCGCCGATAGGCTCATCGCTGACGGGGACGATCTCCGTGGGGCCGGCGTGCTCGGGCAGGAGCGCCGTCAGCACCCGGGTTCCCAGTGCGTAGACGCGCCGCGCCTCCCCGTAGGGCAGCTCGGGCAGCAGGCTCCTCACCGAGGACTCCCCCGCACCCTGCCACTGGGGCCAGACGAGGCGGAGGGTGTCGGACTGGGCGAGGGCGGTGCGTGCATGAACCATCTCAGTGCTCCCGAGCGAAGACGTCTCCCGGCCCCAGTCTACGAGTCCGGACTGTGCGCCGCCTGACTCGATCCTGAGTCGCACGGACAGAAGCCCGGTGGGAGCGGTCACGACCGCGGAAGATTCTCTGAAGGTTTCATCTGGAAGATTCAGGCCTCGCCCTGGCGCTCGGCAGGGACGGCTTCCATCATGGACAGCGGTCTATTGACACGAGTCGAGGAGACGAGTGAGAGGAGAATCGCCGTGGACCAACAGCTAAAGGCCAAGGCCCGCCTCGGCCGCTCTCTGATTGTCAGCGCCCTGACTGCTGCGGCCGCAGGTGCGGTGCTACTGATCCCGCTTCCCTTCCTCGGGGTGCCGCTGTCCTTCATCGCCCTCGTCATGGGCGTCGCGCACCTGCGCAGCTCGAGCCAGTATCGGCGACCGGCGTGGGCGGCCGTGGCGATCGCCTCGGTGACGCTGGTCGCGGCACTCGTACTGGCCATGACTCTTCTGGCCGCCAGAATGGAGTCTACGGTAACGACGCCGCAGCAATCGGTTCCCCTGCAGACCGCACCGTCGGCTCCAGACGACAGTCGAGGCTGAGGCCCCACCGCATCAGTCCCCGGCGGTGGCATCCAGCATGGTCTTGACCGCCTCGGTGAAATAGGGGCCGCGATTCACGCCGCCCAGAGGCCGCCACAGCGAGGTCAACGACCGTACGTAGCCGAGTCCTGAGGACTCGTTGTAGCGGTAGAGCCACGGCCCTCCCGAGCCGCCGAAGCCGAAGTCGCAGCCCTCGGTCCGCACCTTGCCCTCCGACTCCTCCGTGGTTTTGACGCAGGAGTAGATGGTGCCGCGACCGTCCGGGTTCGTCTTGTTGGTGGGGTAACCGAAGATCGTGGCACGGAAGACGTAGCTGCCTCCCCAAGCCAGCCCGTGGCCGCCGACGACGTCGACGACCGGTTTATTCGCGTCCCCGCCGTCATTGAGCGTCACGTAGGCGACGTCGTTGCGATAGTCGGCCTGGTCGGCTCGCCAGCTGTCAAAGGTGCGCATCGACCGGGCCGTCCAGACTCCCACCGGGTCCGGATCGGCCTGGGTACGGTCGTAGTCGGGGACGAAGACCGCGTTTTTGGCCCATCCTTTCTTCGAGCTGTAGACGCAGTGGGCAGCGGTGATGACGACGCTCTTGGAGGGCGTGTTGAGGACAGAGGCGCTGCAGTAGGCGTTATCCGCCTCGTAGCCGTTGAAGAACAGCTTTCCCTTGGCCCTGGCCGGCAGAGTCGCGCCCCCGTCGGCGGCCGGAGCGACGGGTTCGGTCATTCCGGCCGGATCGGTCGAGCTGAAGCTGTCCCCATCACCCTCAGCGGCCGCCGGTCGCTCCTGGGCGGGATCATCGGCCGCATCGGTATCCGGGGGCCTGGCGGCGGCCATGCGCTCGTGCGTCCAGTAGTTCACCACGTTCTGGTCGGCCTCGTGACTCACCTCGGCCGCAGGTCGTTCCTCGGGGATCGGCTCGGCGCTCTTACCGAAGCTGGTGGGCGCGGTCACCGCTGTCGAGGACGCGCTGGACGCTGCACCTCCGGCCTGTGCGGGCTCGGCAGCATGGGCCGAGGTGGCCGGTGGCGACAGCGGAAGAAGCCCTGTTACCGCTAGCATGAGGACCGCAGCGAGCATGACCCTAACGCGGAAAGAAATGGATGCATCTGTCATAGGTTTGACTCCTGTGGAGGCGGAGGCGCTGTTCAGTAGCGGATACACACTCCTCCTCGTTTCAGCAGGTGCACCGCAATGACCTCCGGTCGTCGACGACAACGACACAATCTACCATCCGGTTATCGTTCCGGCTCGGTAAAAATGGTGGACGGGCCCGTGCCCGTGTCCAATGCCCAGGGCGTCGGCCTGCTCGATGGCACCGGTGAGGTAGTTCTTGGCGTCCCGCACCGCCTCCAGCCAGTTCGCCCGGCGCGGTCGCAGCGAGGCGATCGCTGAGGACAGCGTGCAGCCCGTGCCATGGGTGTTGCTCGTAGCGACCCTGCGACCGTGCAGGATCTCGACGGCGTCAGCATCGACGTAGACGTCGATGGCGTCATCGACGTCGCCCGAGTTGTCTGCGCCTCCGGTGAGGTGGCCGCCTTTGATCAGCACCCTTCGGGCGCCCAGTTCCCTCAGGCGGCGCGCCTGGCTGCGCAGCTCACCGAGGGTCGCCGCGGGCCCCTCCCCCAGCAGGACGGCCGCCTCGTAGAGGTTAGGAGTGATGAGATCGGCTTTGGCACACAGACGGCGCACGGCGCCGACGGCCTGCTCGTCGAGAAGGCGGTCCCCGGAGGTGGCCACCATGACCGGGTCGAGCACCGTGTGGGTGAGTCCAGGCAGGTACTCCCCCACCGCGTCGGCCAGCTCGACGGTGGCGAGCATCCCGATCTTCGTGGCATCGGGGACGATGTCCTCCAGCAGCGTGTCCATCTGGAGACGGACGAAGTCGACCGGCACGGCGTGCACACCGGCCACACCACGCGTCGACTGGGCAGTCAACGCCGTGATGACACTCATCGCGTAGGCACCGAGGGCGCTCATGGCCTTCATGTCGGCCTGAATGCCGGCGCCACCGCTGGGATCTGAGCCGGCGATGGTCAAGGCGGTCACGGTTGCCGAACGCTGCTGGCTCATCGCCGACCTCCTTCGTCCCAGGCACGGTGCAGGTCGGCGGCGACGCTCCTGGGGTCCTCGGCCATGCAGATGGCTGATACGACGGCGGCACCGGCCAGACCACCCGCCCGGAGTGCCGGCAGGTCGCTGGCCGTAATGCCGCCAATGGCCACAGCAGGCAGATCGGTCAGGGCAGCCATGCGCGCTACGCCGTTCACCCCCAGGCTCTTCGGGGCGTCGGCCTTGGTGGCGGTGGGGTGAACGACGCCGATGCCGACGTGGTCGCAGGCGCCCTGCTCCTGGGCGGTGCGCAGCTCGTCGGGAGTCGCGGCCGACAGCCCGAGGTAGGCGTCCTCCCCGACGAGACGGCGTGCGATGCGGGCGGGCAGATCTGACTGGCCGAGGTGTACCCCAGCTACGGGCGCTCCCTGATCGCGCGCCGCCAGGAAGATGTCGACGCGGTCGTTGACGATGACGGGGACCTGATCACCGACCACCTCGGCCACCTCCAGCACCTGAGTCAGGAAGAGTCCGCCGTCGGCCCCCTTGGCGCGCAGCTGGACGCAGGTGACTCCGCCGTCGACAGCGGCCTCAACGGTGTCCAGGACGTCTCTGCCGCGCGAGCGGCACTGGCTCTCATCGGTAATGAGGTAAACCGACAGGTCCGGCGCGGCCCTCATGCCGGCGCTCCCTGCGCGGCGGTGGTCGCCCCGGTAGCACTGACACTGACGTTTTGCAGGTCCTGCGCCTCAAGGGTGTACAGGGCGTCGAGGAAGGCCGGCGAGAAGGATCCGGGGCCGGTTGATCGGGACTCCGCGCGCTCGGCAGCAGCGCTGTAGACGGCGTGCGCAGCGACAACGGCGCTCACGTCATCCAGACCCTCCTTCCGCCCCGCCCCGAGAAAGGCCGCGACCACCGCACCCAGAGCGCAGCCCCCGCCGGTCATCTGAGTCAGCAGTGCGGAGCCACCCTGAATGTGGACGACGCTCTCGCCGTCGGTGACCAGGTCGACGGGCCCGGAGACGGCGACGACACAGCCGTGGCTGCGGGCCAGGTCACAGGCCGGATCGAGCGCCGCGGCGACGTCGTCGGCGGTCTCGACGCCCCGCCCGCCGCTGCCGTCACCGGCCAGAGCCAGGATCTCCGAGGCATTGCCCCGTACGACGCTCGGTCCCCGGCTGAGGAGCTCATGGGCCAGCGCAGTGCGGTGCGTCAGCATGCCGATGGCCACCGGATCGAGGACCCACGGTGTGCCCGCGTCAGCCGCCGCAGCCACGGCCTCGCGGGCGGCGTCCCGCTGCTCGGGCTGAGGCGTGCCGAGGTTGATGAGCAGCGTGGAGGCGACGCGGGCAAAAGGGCCCGCCTCTCCCGTGATGTCCACCATGGCCGGCGCCGCGCCCAGAGCCAGGAGAACGTTAGCGGTGATGTTAGTGACCACCGCGTTGGTGATGCAGGAGACCAGCGGGGCGTGGCGGCGTACCGCCTCAAGCGCCGCTGGGGTAGACATGCCCCAGTGCATGTGACATCCCTTCGTCAGTACTAGCTGGACAGGTTCGACGGGTGTGTTCTCAGCCATGTGGCACCCCGTGTCACGATCGAGACACTAGCACCGACGGCGTCGGCCCCGGAACCCTGATGGTTCCGGGGCCGACGCCGTTGAGATGAGCGAGCCGGTGGGCTCCCTGCCTGTCCGGTGAGCCCGTTCAGTCCAGGTAGTCGCGCAAGACCTGGCTGCGCGAGGGGTGGCGCAGCTTGGACATGGTCTTGGACTCGATCTGGCGGATGCGCTCGCGGGTGACTCCGTAAACCTTGCCGATCTCGTCGAGGGTCTTAGGCTGGCCGTCGGTTAGGCCGAAGCGCATGGAGACCACGCCGGCCTCGCGCTCGGAGAGGGTGTCTAGCACGGCGTGCAGCTGCTCCTGGAGGAGGGTGAAGCTCACCGCGTCTGCCGGAACCACGGCCTCGGAGTCCTCAATGAGGTCACCGAACTCGGAGTCGCCGTCCTCGCCCAGGGGCGTGTGCAGGGAGATCGGCTCGCGCCCGTACTTTTGGACCTCGACCACCTTCTCCGGGGTCATGTCCAGCTCGACGGCCAGCTCCTCCGGGGTGGGCTCGCGGCCCAGATCCTGAAGCATCTGGCGCTGCACGCGGGCGAGCTTGTTGATGACCTCGACCATGTGCACCGGGATGCGGATGGTGCGGGCCTGGTCCGCCATGGCGCGGGTGATGGCCTGGCGGATCCACCAGGTGGCGTAGGTGGAGAACTTGAATCCCTTGGTGTAGTCGAATTTCTCCACGGCGCGGATGAGGCCCAGGTTGCCCTCCTGGATGAGGTCCAGGAAGAGCATGCCGCGGCCCGTGTAACGCTTGGCCAGGGAGACCACCAGTCGCAGGTTGGCCTCCAGCAGGTGGTTCTTGGCCCTCTGGCCGTCCTGGGCCACCCAGTGCAGCTCGCGGCGCAGTTTGGCCGGCAGGTCGTTGCCCTCCTCGGCCAGGCGGTGCTCGGCGTAGAGACCGGCCTCGATACGCTTGGCGAGTTCGACCTCCTGCTCGGCGTTCAGCAGCGCGACCTTGCCGATCTGCTTGAGGTAATCCTTGACCGGGTCCGCGGTGGCACCGGCAGTGACGACCCGCTGGGCGGGCTCGTCGCCCTCGTCGGAGTCGGAGACGGTGAAGGAGCCGTCCTTGTCCTGGGACTTGCCGCGCTTGCCGGACTTCTTGGAGGCGGCCTTCTCCGCCTCTTCCCGGCGCATGCGCTCGAGCTCACCGGTCAGGGCCGCGATGGAGGGCTGCATCTTGATGCCCTTGATAACCCAGCCGCGGAAGATGTAGCCGTTCTGGGCCAGGTAGTCGCGGGCGACCATCGGGGCGGAGTCGCCGATGACGAACCGGGGCACCGGGCCGTGGCCGTAGGGGGCCAGGGTGATGGGCTCCTCCAGGGTGCCGTGGCCGGCGATCTCCAGGTTCTCCACGATCGTGCGCGAGCGCACGAACAGCGTCGCCCCGGGAGCGAGACGGACGCCCTTGAGCGAGGCGGGGTTGTTGAAGGGACTGCGCTTGGAGCCGTCGCCGTTCTCCTCCAGGCTCACGTCCAGGTAGTAGTCGCGCAGCTCGGGGGCAGGGCCGTCGTCCTCCTGCGCGGCCTGCGCCTCGGAGTCCTCCTCGTCCTCATCGGAGTCCTCGGCGTCATCCTCGTCGGAGTCGTCGTAGGCCTCATCATCGTCATCGTCGTAGTCGGAGTCGTCGGGGTCTTCGTCTCCTTCGTCGTCGAGGTCGAAGTCCTCGTCGTCGAGCGCAGTCTCGTCGACGTCGTCAGTGAGCTCGGCGCGGGAGCGCGTCACTGTGGAAGAAGCCACGGAGTTCCTTTCGCGTGGGCGGGCGGACAGCCGGCGACAGGCTATGGGCACCAGCCCCGGCACAGCAGACAACCCCAGAATTGTAGCCTTTATTCCCCAGCGTCTCCGCACCGGTGACTTAGTATGACCTTATCTTTGCTGAGCTCGGCTCGCCCGCAGAGGCGAAACCCGGTCGATGACGCAACAAACCCCGTCCTGCGTCTACTCTGGCGGTCATGAGCGCGCTGCCTGCGGCCCTGGGCCGCATCCGTCCCGCCGTCGAGCACCGTCTGGAGGAAATCCTGTCCATGTGCCGTAGGCGCTGGGAGGGTCTGGGGCCGGCCGCGCCGGAGCTGCTCGAGACCGCCCGAAGCGTCCTCGGCGGGGGCAAGCGCATGCGCGCTGTGCTGGGCGCGGTCGGCTGCGCTCTCTTGGCCGCCCCGGAGCACCGGGCAGAGCGGTTGACCGGCTCCGACGCCGTCCATCTGGGTGCGGCGCTCGAGCTCTACCAGGCCAGCGCCCTGGTCCATGACGACCTCATGGATGGGGCCGACACCCGACGGGGGCTGCCAGCGGCGCACCGCGCCTTCGCCCGGGACCACGAGGCCCGCGGCTGGCTAGGACGTTCGCAGGCCTTCGGGGCCAACGGCGCCATCCTGCTCGGCGACCTCCTGCTGTCCCTGGCCGGCGAGGAGATGAGCGCCCTGGCGGGTGCGCCCACCTTCCCGGAGGCCGACCATGGAGCGGCCCGACACGCCCGAGCCGCCTTCGATGCCATGACCACTGAGGTTGCCTTGGGCCAGTTCCTCGACGTGCGCAGTGAGAACCTGCCGCTGCCCCGGGGGCAGGATCCCGCGGTCGCCGCGCGACGGATGCACGACGACGCCCTGTCGGTCGTGCGCCATAAGTCTGCCCGGTATTCGGTGCGCCACCCGCTGTTCATCGGCGCCCTCCTGGCCGGAATGGACCCGGCCGGCCCGACCGCCGAGCACCTGGCCGTCTTCGGCGAGGAGATCGGCATCGCCTTCCAGCTGCGCGACGACGAACTAGGCGTCTTCGGCTCGCCGCGGGTCACCGGCAAACCTGCCGGAGACGATCTGCGCGAGGGCAAGCGCACGGTGCTGCTGGCTTTGACCTGGGACCGCTGCGACGAGGACGGCCGGGAGCTGCTCGGCTCCGTCCTGGCCAACCCCGAGGCCACGCCCGGCCAGATCGCCGAGGCGGCGGCGCTCATCGAGGACTGCGGCGCACGCGCCGCCCACGAGGAGATCATCGCCGCTCACCGCAGCGCCGGAGACGGAGCGCTGGAACGACTCGGGAACGAGGGCGTGGTGAGCACCGCATCGCTGGAGGACCTGGCGGTCCTGGCAGACCTGCTGACGCGCCGCAACTCCTGACATAGCACGCGAAACGGGCGGTTCCCGCCAGATGGGCAGTACTACCCGTCCGCTTCGGCGAGTGGCTGTCGCGCCGCCGCAGGCACCGTAGAATCGCGCCCGTGGTCACGGATCCCCTCATCGGTCGGCTGGTCGACTCTCGCTACGAGATCGTCGACCGCCTCGCGCGCGGTGGCATGGCCACCGTCTACCGCGCCCACGACCGTCGCCTGGACCGGACCGTGGCACTCAAGCTCATGCACGCCCACCTGGCGGACTCCCCCGATTTCGTCTCGCGCTTCCGCCGCGAGGCGCGGGCGGCGGCCAGGCTGTCCAACCCGGGCGTGGTGGCCGTCTACGACCAGGGCAGTCTCGACGGGGTCGCCTACCTCGTCATGGAGTATGTCGAGGGGCCCACGCTGCGCGACCTCATCGCGGCGGGTCCACTGTCCGTCAAGGAGACCCTGGGGCTGATGGCCCAGCTGCTACGGCCGCTCGGAGCCGCCCACCGGGCCGGGCTGGTGCACCGGGACATCAAGCCGGAGAACGTCCTGCTGCCCTCGGACGGCTCGGTGGCCAAGGTGGCCGACTTCGGCCTGGCCCGGGCGGTCACGGAGGTGACGCAGACGACGACGGGCAATGTGCTGGGCACGGTCGCCTACCTGGCGCCCGAGCTCATCACCTCGGGGGACTCCACCTCCCGCGCCGACGTCTTCTCCGCAGGGGTGGTCCTCTACGAGCTCCTGACTGGCGAGCAGCCTTTCAGTGCGGACTCCCCCATCCAGATCGCCTTCCGCAATGTCCACGAGGACGTGCCCCTGCCCTCCAAGCTGGTCCCCGACATGCCGGCCGACGTCGACGAGCTCGTGGCGACCATGACGCGCCGCGAGTCCCAGGAGCGTCCCGCGGACGCCGATGAGGCGCTGGCGCTGCTGCGCAACGTCGTCGACGAGCTCACCGACTCCGAGCTGTCCGTGCGCCGCGGGGGCGGGACCGGCTCGATCCGAACCCAGGAGGTCATGACGGCCAATGCCCAGGCCGCCCGCGCCGCCATCGATAACGAGCCCCAGGAAGGCGATGACGAGGCCCCCTCCGATGAGGACTCCGCCTCCTCTCTCGCCGGCATGCGCACCGTCTCCCTGCCCATCGGCTCCATCGGACCGGATACTAAGGGCAAGACGCGTGCGCTCTCGCGCAAGGCCCTGGCCTCCGACTCCCAGAAGACCACCGCCGTCCCCACCCGGAACCGAGGCACCAACAGGATCAACCGCCGTGCCGCCGTCGTCGTTGGGATTCTGGCCGTAGCCGGGGTCGGGGCGGGAGCCACCTGGTACTTGACGGTGGGTCCGGGACGGCGGGTGCCCGTCCCCGATATCGTCGGCATGTCTGAGGACGAGGCGAAGATCGCCCTGGAGAAGCAGGGGCTCAACTGGGGCACGCCGGCGCGGGCCTACTCCGACACGGCGCCGGCAGGCAAGGTCATCTCCTGCCAGCCGAAGGTCGGCCAGAGGGTGGGGCTGAGCCACACCGTCACAGTCGTCGTCTCCCGAGGCATGGAGACCAAGACGGTTCCCGACGTCGTCGGGAAGACCAAGGATCAGGCCAGCGCCGCGATCAAGGCGGCGGGTCTGACCCTGGGGAACGTCACCGAGGAGTACTCCGCCAGCGTCGAATCGGGCAAGGTGATCTCCTCCGACCCCAAGGCCGGCAAGGTCATCGAGCACACGACGAAGGTCTCGATCGTGGTCTCCAAGGGCAAGGAGCCGGCCACGGTGCCGGACGTGACCGGTAAGAGCGAGGACGAGGCCAAGAAGACCCTGGAGGACGCCGGACTCAAGAAGGGCAAGGTCAGCCAGGACTACTCCGACTCCGTGGCCAAGGGGAGGGTCATCTCCTCCTCCCCCATCGCCGGGGCGTCGGGCTACTACAAGGGAGACTCGGTAGACCTGACCATCTCCAAAGGGCCGGAGAAGGTGACGGTGCCGGACGTGACCGGTAAGAGCGAGGACGAGGCCAAGAAGACCCTGGAGGACGCCGGACTCAAGGTGGAGGTCAACAAGCGCCTGGGCGGCCCGTTCGGGACCGTGCGATCCACCGAACCCGCGCCAGGCTCCAACGTCAAGGCTGAGTCCAAGGTCACCATCAACATCTTCTGACGACGAACCGGCCCCCTGCGCCGGGCGTCGTCTGGCCATACCGGTCCGGTGGGCCGGGCGGCTCCCGCCGGGAACCTTCAGCCCTTGAGCATCTCGGCGATCTCGAAGGCGACTTCGAGGGACTGCTGGTGGTTGAGGCGCGGGTCGACGAGGGTCTCGTAGTGCTCTGCCAGGCCGGCCTCGTCGATGTGCTCGCCTCCGCCGAGGACCTCGGTGACGTCGTCGCCGGTGAGCTCGACGTGGATGCCGCCGGGCACGGTGCCAAGAGCGCGGTGGACCTCGAAGAAGCCGCGGATCTCGTCGAGGATCGTCTCGAAGCGGCGGGTCTTGTAGCCGTTGTCCGAGGTGATGGTGTTGCCGTGCATGGGGTCGGTGATCCAGGTGACGGGGCGCCCGTCGGCGCGCACGGCCTCGACCAGTGCCGGCAGGGCCTGGCGGATGCGGCCCGCGCCCATGCGGGTGATGAGGGACAGGCGCCCGGGGACGCCGTCGGGGTTGAGCCGGTCCATGAGCCGGACCACATCGTCGGGGGACGTGGTGGGGCCGACCTTGACGCCGACGGGGTTGTGGACGCCGGCGAGGATGGCCACGTGGGCGCCGTCGGCCTCGCGGGTGCGCTCCCCCACCCACAGCATGTGGGCGGAGGTGTCGTAGAGGCGCCCGGAGCGGGAGTCCTCGCGGATCATGGCGTCCTCGTACTCCAGGAGGAGGGCCTCATGGGCGGCGTAGAAGTCGACCTGGCGCAGGGCGTCAAAGTCGACGCCGGCGGCCTCCATGAAGCGCATGGCCCGGTCGATCTCCTCGGCGAAGGACTCGAAGCGCTTGTAGGCGGGGTTGGCGGTGAAGCCGCGATTCCAGGAGTGGACCTCGCGCAGGTCCGCGTAGCCGCCCATCGTGAAGGCGCGGATGAGGTTGAGGGTGGTGCCCGAGCGCAGGTAGGCGTCCAGCATGCGTGTGGGGTCGGGGATGCGGGACTCGGGGGTGAACTCGTGGCCGTTGACGGAGTCGCCGCGGAAGGAGGGCAGGGTGACATCGCCGCGGGTCTCGGTGTCCGAGCTGCGGGGCTTGGCGTACTGGCCGGCCATGCGGCCGACCTTGACCACGGGCGTGGAGGCGCCATAGGTCAGGACCGCCGCCATCTGAAGGATGGTCTGGACCTTGAGGCGGATGTTGTCGGCCGTGTTGTGGGCGAAGGACTCGGCGCAGTCCCCGCCCATGAGGACGAAGGCATCTCCGGCGCTGGCCTGGGCGATGAGGTCACGCAGGGAGTCCACCTCGCCGGCGAAGACGAGCGGGGGCCGGCGACGCAGGTCCGCCACGACGCCGGCCAGCGCGACCTCATCGGGGTAGGCAGGCTGCTGGAGGGCGGGCAGATGACGCCATGCGGGGGCCTGGGCGCCCGTGCGGGCGGCGGAGAGCTCGTTCATCACGCCTGCCAGCATAGGCCAGTCGGGATATTGCCCAGAATCGGCGCCGCATCGCGAAACAGAGCGGCCGGCGCCGTCTCAAGGACGGCACCGGCCACAGTGCTAGGGGATTCAGGCTCGGCCTCAGTGCTCGGGGGCGACCTCGGCGGGCTCGACCTTCTGGCCCAGCTCGGCCATGAGGTCGGTGAACCAGCCCTGGGTGATGTCGAAGGGCTTGGCGCCGGCGATGCGCGGGAAGGCGATCGCGGTGAGCTCGTCGTTGTTCTCCTCGTCCTGGCCGATGACGCCGGACTCGCCGCACAAGGCGCAGTCGACGGCCAGGTCGCACATCTTCTTGATGAGGGCGAGGTCCTCGGCGTTGGCGTGGGCGGCGCGCGAGTAGTAGCCGGACTTCTGGACCATGACCTTCTCAGCGCCGATGAGCTCGGCGAACTGCTTGGCGAACCACTGGCCGGGGTTGATGGTGTCGAGCTTGACGTGGCCGAAGGGGTCGCGCTGGACCTCTTGGCCGGCGGCCTCCATCTCCGCGATGATTTCGGGGACGCCGGCGCCCTCGGACAGGAAGATGTTGACGTTGCCCTGCTCGTCCATGATGGCCTTGAGACGCTTGGCCTCGGCGGCAATGTCGAGCTTCATCTCGGGGACGAAGACGGCGTGGACGTCCCAGCGCTCCTTGGTCAGGCCGAGGGAGGGGGCCCACTGCTTGGTCTGGAGCAGGTCGTGGTAGCGGCGGGCGGTCTCGGCGGTGAGGTAGCCGCAGTTGCGGCCCATGCACTCGTGGACGATGAGCATGCGGGGGTTGGAGCGGTGCTCGCCGATGACGTTGAAGGCGAAGCCGGCACCCTCGTCGGCCGCGGTCCAGGCGCCCAGGGACTGGCGGATCGGGACGACGTCGTTGTCGATGGTCTTGGGCAGACCGACGACGGTGAGCTCGTAGTCGTTCTCGTGGAGGTAGGCGGCCAGGTCGGCAGCGGTGGTGTTGGTGTCATCGCCACCGATGGTGTGCAGGACGTCGACGCCGTCCTTGCGCAGCTGCTCGGCGGCGAACTCCAGGGGGTTGACGCCCTCCTTCACCAGGCCGCGCTCGACGAGGTTCTTGGCGTTGGTGAGCTTGACGCGGGAGTTGCCGATCGGGGACCCGCCGAAGTCGCGCAGGATGCCGGCGTTCTTGCGGGCCTCGTCGTCGATGACGATGTAGTTGCCGGTGAGCAGGCCGTGGTAGCCGTACTGGTAGGCGATGATCTCGACCTCGGGAGCGACCTGCGTGTAGCGCTCGATGAGGTCGCCGACGGCGGCGGACAGACAGGGGGCGAAACCGCCAGCGGTGAGCAGGGCGACGCGACGAATCGACATCGGGAACCTTTCGGGTTGTGGGTACTCGGGGTCAGCGCCCCGGCCGGATCGGGCGGCACGAACCGCACCGGGCGTCAGTCTACGTGCCATCGGCGGCGGCTGACAGGGACCGACGGGGATGGATTCAGGCGAGGGCATGTCCGGAACAATCAACCGGCGCCGACTCCGTAGAGGACGCCCTGCATGAGGGCAGGGTCTCCCAGGAAGTGAGCCATGGCGTGAGCGATATAGACGGGGGTGAGGCTACGGCCTCCGTAGACGTAGATGACTGAAAGGACTCCGAAGAGAACGAAGGAGGAGACCATATAGGAGGGCCAGACGCTGTGCCCGACGACGCCGTGGTACACGGCCATGATTCCCGCCGTCACCACGATCTGAATGATCCTGGAGGTACCGCAGCGCGCCAGCCGGTCCAGAATGAGCCCGCGCACCGCGATCTCCTCGGCAAAGGCCAGCACGAGGCCGATAGCCATCATGATCGGCCGTTGCCAGGGGAAGGCCAGCGGATCCCCGCCTCGCATGTAGCTCATCGTGGTCCAGGCCAGCCCGTAGACGACGGCGATGACGATCACCGGCATCCGGACGGGACGCCCCCACCCCAGCTCGACTATGCCCTCGCCCTGCCGACGCTGGCGCCAAAAGACGAAGCCGATAACGGCCAGGCAGCCAATCAGGAACACGACGTCGAGGACGAGGGTCGCGTTGAGGCTTGTTCCCCAGCGGTCGTAGATCGATTGGGCTCCGAGGAAGAAGCACGCACCGCCGAGCACCGACCACAGGACCACCACGGCGAGTCCCACCTCTCGCCATGCCACAGCTCTGCTCAGGGGCGGACGTTGCAGATCCGGCGTCAACATCATTCATATCCTTCACGTTTCGTTGCATTGAAGAAGTCAATCGTAGAGGATGGACACGGTCTAGCACACGTCCTTCGGGGCCGCCTGTCGGTACCGGCAGCGTCCGGCGGGAGACAATGACTGACATGACCTCACCCCAGCAGCCGGATGAAGACCCGTTCCACGGGACGTCTCGCGCCCGCACGACGACGGTGGGCTTCCTGTTCGGCCTGGCCGAGGCCCGTGAGCTTCCCGGCCCCTTCATCATCGAGGCGCTGCAGAAGCTCGGTCTCACAGCCTCCGGAGCACGCTCCTACATGACGCGAGCGCTCAAGGAGGGACGACTGACCAGCCGCAGGCAGGGCCGCACATCCCTCTACGCGATGACGGGCGACTACCTGGAACGATTCAACGCCATCGAGCGCCGTTTCACCGTGGAACCGGTTTGGGAGGGGTTCTTCCACTCGGTTGTCTACGACCTGCCGGAGTCTCGCCGCTCGGAGCGCGACGGCCTGCGCGCCGCGGCGTTCGCTCATGGATGGGGTTGTCCGCGTCCTGGTCTGTTGATCGGCGTGGATCCACCCGGCGCGTGGGCGCGGGACGGCTGGCGGGGCCGATTGAGCGTGGATCTGGAAACGGCTCGGCAGATGGTGGCGGCGAGCTGGGACCTCGATACCGCCGCCACCCGTGTAACTCGGACCGTCGCCCATCTGCGCACCGAATTGGAGCGCACGGACACCGGCAGTCCATCAGGAGGGCGGGCAACACCGACGACGACCTGGGAGCCGCTCGTCCGTGCTCATGATCTTATGAGCGAAGCCACCTACCTGTGGGGTCTCCTTCCTCGCCTACCCCGCGAGCTCTTACCAGGGGGATTCCCGACGTCGGACCTGGACTGGCTCGGCGCCCAGCTCTCCGGTCAGCTCATGTCCGATGGCGTATCCGCCGCCCGCACCCTGCTCGCCGCACACCCCGACGGCCGGTGAGGCGCCGTCCGGGAACGCGATTCCGCGTTCTAGCCCTCGGTGCCGGGCTCGGCCTCGTCGTCGAAGGCCTTGTCCTTCTTCTTGTCCTTGCCGCTCTTGTCCTCGGGCGGCTCGGGCACGGAGACCTCAGGGGCGGGGCGGCCACCGGGCGCGGCCACGGGCGCCACCGAGGGCCGGGCCTGCGCCTGGGCGGCGAGCATCTCGGCCACAACCTCCTCAGCGGTCTTCTTGTCCGTATCCATGGCCTTCTTGACGTCGGCGGCGTAGAGGTCCACGTACTCCTGACCGGAGAGCGCCATGAGGGCGTACATGATCTCGTCGGTGATGGAGCGCAGCACGAAGCGGTCGTTCTCCAGGCCCTTGTAGCGGGAGAAGTCCAGCGACTCGCCGATGACGATGCCCACGCGATGGCGGGTGGAGGGGATGGCCTTGCCGATCGGCTGGGCCAGGTTGGAGCCGATCATCGCCACGGGCACCACGGGGGCGCCGGTGGCCAGGGCAATACGGGCTACGCCGGTCTTGCCGCGGTAGAGGCGCCCGTCGGGGCTGCGCGTGCCCTCGGGGTAGATGCCGAAGAGCTGCCCCGAGCGCAGGCGGTCGATGCCGGCCTGGAGCGCCGCCTGAGATGCCTTGCCGCCGGAGCGGTCCACAGGGATGGTGCCCACCGTCTTCATGAAGTTCTTCACCGCCCAGCCCTTGACGCCCTTGCCGGTGAAGTAGTCGGCCTTGCCGATGAAGGCGACTTCGCGGTCCACCAGCAGAGGCAGGAAGAAGGAATCGATAACCGCCAGGTGGTTGGAGGCCAGGATCGCCGCGCCCTCGGTGGGAATGTTCTCCTCGCCGCGGATCCAGGGCTGATAGAGCATCTCCAGGGCCGGGCCGACTGTTGCCTTGATGGGTCCGTATCCCACGCGGGGCCTCCTGTGATCTGCTGACTGGGCGACCACCACACGTTCCTGCACCATCGGAGACGGACGGCACCGGAGCCGGCGGTGCCGCTCGGGTATGGGGATGATTCTAGGGTGCTTCCCACCTTGCTCGCACCGACTTCCCGACTGGTGAAGACGATGCATGTCACTGCCGTCCTCTAGCCTGCGACCGTGAGCACCTCCAGTTTCCCGAACGCCGTGAGTGCCGCTAGCACAGTGGGCACTGACCGTGTCGGGACCCAGGTGTCCTTCGCCGACATGGGCACGCCCCTGGAGCGGGCGACCTTCGTCGTCGTGGACCTGGAGACCACCGGCAGGGCGCCGGGCGCCCGTGCGCTCACCGAGATCGGGGCCGTCAAGGTGCGCGGCGGGCGGGTGCTGGCGGACTTCTCCACCCTGGTCAATCCCGGCGTCACCATCCCCGCCCAGATCACGATGCTCACGGGCATTACCAACGCGATGGTCGCCGGGGCTCCTGGCGTGCGCGCCTGTATGGAGGCCTTCCTGGCCTGGGCGGATCTGCCCGCCGACGACGTCGTCCTTGTGGCCCACAACGCACGCTTCGACGTCGGTCACCTGCGCGGCGCCGCGGCGGCCCTCGGCCTGGAGTGGCCCGAGCCCTGCGTGCTGGACACGCTGGCGCTTGCCCGCAAGGCGTGGACGCGAAGCGAGGTCCCCAACCACAAGCTGGGGACGCTGGCGGCCTTCGTGGGCTCCCGGACCCGCCCCACGCACCGGGCCCTGGACGACGCGCACGCCACCGTGGACGTCCTGCACGCGGCCCTGGAGGTCATGGCGCCGCTGGGCGTCACGCACCTGGAGGACCTGACCACCGCCTCCGACCCGGTCCCGGCCAGGCGCCGCGCCAAGCGCCGCCTGGCCGACGCCCTGCCCAGCGGCCCCGGCGTCTACCAGTTCCGCTCGGCGGCCGATCAGGTGCTCTACGTGGGCAGCGCCGCCGACCTCAAGCGTCGGGTGCGCTCCTACTTCACCGCCTCCGAGAAACGCCGCAAGGTGGCGCAGATGCTGGACACGACGGTGAGCGTGCGCCATATCGCCACGCCCACGCTCATCGAGGCGCGGGTGCGCGAGCTGCGGATGATCGCCGAGCTCGACCCTCCGGTCAACCGGCGCTCGCGGGCTCCGCGCCGCCGGCCCTGGCTCCACCTGGCCCAGGGCTCAGGTCCGGGCGCCGAGCCCGGCTGGCGCTGACGACCGTTCTGCCCACCGAGGAGGTCGGCTGTGCCGTGGGGCCCTTCGCCTCGCGCAACCGAGGGCAGGAGGCCCTGCGCGCCGCCGAGTCGGTGCTGCGTCTGCGCCGCTGGGACGGCCACGAGTTGCGCCGGGTACGAAGCGACGACGTCCCGGCCGAGTTTGCGGAGGCGCTGGCCTGTCTGTCGGGCGAGGTCGATCTGGTAGCCACTCCCCTGCTGGAGCGCATCGCGGCGCTGTCGCAGGCCGAGCGCTACGAAGAGGCAGGGGCCTGGACGAGTCGTCTGCGCTGCCTGTTACGCGGAGTGGCGTGCGCCGAGCGGGTGCGGCCCCTGCTGGCCTGCCCTCATCTCATGGCAGCCAGAAGGCGCGAGGTCGGCGGCTGGGAACTGGTGGTGGTGCGCTGGGGCGTGTTGGCCGGCTCCATGACGACCGCCCCGGGAGCCGACCCGCGTCCCGCCGTCGAGCTGCTGCGCGCCAGCGCCCGGGTCATCGAGAAGCCCGGCCGCGTCGGCGAGACGGCGAGCATCGAGGAGACCGTCCTGCTGGCCGACTGGGTCTTGGACGCCGGGGCGCGCATCGTGGAGGTCGACGGCGATCCCTCGGTACTCGCGTGGCCGGTCGGCGCGGCGGCCCGCCACCGCAAGGTCCTCACCTCCGAGGACTGATGGCGCCACGCGTGAGCCAACCACCGCCGCGTGGCCGGCGTCCGACTCAGCCAGCCGGGGTGACGGTGCCGCGGCGGGCGGTAAGGGCCTTGGCGACGCCCTCCTGGAGGCTCAGCGGGTCCAGGGGGCGGGGCACGACGACCTCGGCCTTGGCCCAGGCGGCCAGCCAGTCGTCCTGGGGTCGGGCAGTCAGCAGCACGACGGCGGGGCGCTCCTCGAGCTCGATGAACAGCTCGTGGGCCAGGCCCATACCGCCGAGCTTCTTGGCCTCGGCGTCCAGGACGAGCGCGTCGAAGGGGGGCTGGTCCTTCTTCTCGCGGTCCTTGATGGCCATGCGCACACCCTCGGCGGTGGCCGCCTCGGTCCAGGTCACCAGCGGCAGGCCCTTGGCCGGTCGGCGCCCGACGCCGTCGATGACCTCCCGGCGCACGGAAGCGTCGTCGGAGAAGACGAGGAGCTCGAGGCGGGTGGAAGCAGCCTGGTCGGTCATGGCGGATCCTTCGTGGACGAGTGCGGACGGCAGTGTTTCCGCGGTCAGTGTAATCACACAGAGGCTCACTACCCCTCTTCCAGCCCTCGCGTCTAGCATGAACCGTGTTCAGGACTTCAGTCCTATGAGCCCTGCTAAGTCGGGACTGGAGCCATGTCACCCACCGAAAGGCAGTCCTTGATGGCCGTGTACACCCTTCCCGAGCTCCCCTACGACTACGCCGCGCTGGAGCCCCACATCTCGGGCAAGATCATGGAGCTCCACCACGACAAGCACCACGCCGCCTACGTCGCCGGCGCCAACGCCGCCCTGGAGGCCCTGACCGCCGCCCGTGAGGCCGGCGACCTGGGCGCGATCAACCTGTGGGAGAAGAACCTCGCCTTCAACTTGGGCGGTCACACCAACCACTCCGTCTTCTGGAAGAACCTCTCCCCGGCCGGCGGTGGCCGGCCCGAGGGCGAGCTCGCCGAGGCCATCAAGGACGCCTTCGGCTCCTTCGAGAAGTTCCAGGCCCAGTTCACCGCCACCGCGCTGGGCATCCAGGGCTCGGGCTGGGCAGTACTCGCCTACGACTCGGTCTCCGGCGGGCTCGTCATCTTCCAGCTCTTCGACCAGCAGGGCAACGTGCCCGTGGGCACCATCCCGCTGTTCATGGTGGACATGTGGGAGCACGCCTTCTACCTCGACTACCTCAACGTCAAGGCCGACTACGTCAAGGCCGTCTGGAACATCGCCAACTGGCAGGACGTCGCCGAGCGCCTGGCCGATGCCGTCGCCAGGACTCAGGGACTCATCGTCCGTTGACGCTCATCTTCGGCAGCGCACCATACGGACTGTGGCCCGCCCCCTTCCTTCACGGGGTGCGGGCCACAGTTGTGTTGTCTGGCGGACGCCTGCGCGGATCGTGCTAGAGGACTTTCTCCACGTCCATGACGTAGGCCGACGCTGGTGTCCCCTGCTGCTGGCCTGTTGCCTGAGTCGGAGGTAGGAGGACCACGATCCGGGATCCCTCCGGGACGCCGATCAGTCCCGGCAGCGTCTGCTGCGCCTGGGCCATGCTGATCGTCTCGGCGGCCTGCTGTTCCCAGGTGTTGGAGGGGCGGGAGCCGTCCCAGAAGTTTCCGGCCACGTTCATCATGATCGTGGAGGACTCCGTGATGGCGGGACCGGAGCCGCGGGCCAGCACGATGATCTCAGACTGGGTCGGCTGGGCGGCATCGGCGCCGATGGAGATCGTCGCCGGCTGACCGAGCTCCCCGCTGACCGTCATGCCGCGCTGGCTGACGGCCTCCTCGCCCTCCATCGTGGCCGTGGCCGAGGATCCGGAGATCTTGCTGCTGGCGCCGTCGACGATCTCGACGACGAACACGAGCGTCCCGGCCGGGTTCTGCCGCTTCTGTGCACCACCTGCCTGGGCGGCCTGAGCGTCCTGGGCCGCTTTGTTGCCATAGGCGAGCTCAGGAGGGATCGACATGACCACCCGGTCGCCCACGTGATGACCGGCCAGGCCGCACTTCCACCCCTGGATGACGTTCTCAAGGGGGAAGGCGACCGGGGCGCCGGTTTTGAAGGAGGTGTCGAAGGGCTCTGCGCCGTCCCACTGCCAGCCCGTGTAGTGGGCCTTGACCGCGCCGGCGGCGTCGATCTCGGCTCCCGTGCCTTGCGTCAGCGTCTTGACGGTGAGGTTCTTGGGCGCCTGGGCGCCCTTCTTCCAGGTCACGGTGGGCTGTGCGCCGGCGTCGCCGCCGATGGTCGGCAGCGACTCGGAGTCGGAGTCGATCGTCAGAGTCGAGCAGTCCACGGGCGTCGTCGCCGCCGGAATCGGGGTCTCGGAGGCGGATGCCTTGGAGGCCGACGACGAGGACGACCCCGAGCATCCGGCCAGCGCGAGGCAGGCGGCCATGGCCAGGGCGGTCAAGCTGAGGGGTGTGCGACGCACATGAGCTCCTTGTTTGACGGAGGGTCTGCTCGGGAAGGATCGGGAAGGATTCAGTGGAAGGACTCGCCGCAGGCGCAGCTTCCGGCGGCGTTGGGGTTGTCGATGGTGAAGCCCTGCTTCTCGATGGTGTCGGCGAAGTCGATGGTGGCGCCCGACAGATAGGGCACGCTCATGCGATCGACGACGACCTCGACGCTATCCATCTCACCGCCCGCTGTGGGGAAGGCGCGCACGGCGTCGCCGTCCAGGAGCCGCTCGTCGAAGTAGAGCTGGTAGACCAGGCCGGAGCAGCCGCCGGGCTGGACGGCCACGCGCAGGCGCAGGTCGTCGCGCCCCTCCTGGATCAGGAGGCTGGCGACCTTCGCGGCGGCGGTCTCGGTGAGGACGACTTCGTGCTCCGGGGCCTCGGTGTCAGTGGGGTTGGTCAGGGCGGTCTCTGCCATGGTCATCTCCTGGTCTGGTATGCCTACGTGTGTCTGCGGCGCTCCGTGTGGCGCCACGGAGGGGCCTGCGGCGGCTCTCCTGACGAGAGCCCTCAGGATCCACTGGAGCCAACACTCCATCCGGATGCCTTGTTCCTGGTGACAACCCTACGCGGTTCCCACGCCGGGACTTCAGTGACGGGACTCACTGTGTCCGACGGCGTCCAATCATCCGAAACGGGCGAGGCGGACATCGCCCGTCTCAGGCCAGGGCCACTAGCTCCAGGTACTCCGGCCCCCACAGGTCCTCGTCGCCGTCGGGCAGCAGGAGGACCCGGTCAGGACCCAGGGCTTCGACGGCGCCCTCATCGTGGGTGACCAGGACGACCGCTCCGGCGAAGGTGCCAAGGGCTCCCAGGATCTCCTCGCGGCTGGCGGGATCGAGGTTGTTCGTGGGCTCATCGAGCAGGAGGACGTTGGCGCTGGAGACCACGAGCATCGCCAGGGCGAGGCGGGTCTTCTCCCCGCCGGAGAGGACCCGGGCGGGCTTGTCGGCGTCCGCCCCGGAGAAGAGGAAGGAGCCCAGGACGCTGCGCACCTGGGTGTCGTCCATGCCGGGGGCGGCGCGGCGCAGGTTCTCCACGACGGTAGCCTCGGTGTCGATGGTCTCGTGCTCCTGGGCGTAGTAGCCGATCTTGAGGCCGTGGCCGGGGATGACCTCGCCGGAGTCGGGCTCCTCCACTCCGCCGAGCAGGCGCAGGAGCGTCGTCTTGCCGGCGCCGTTGAGGCCCAGGACCACGACCCGGCTGCCACGGTCGATGGCCAGGTCCACCCCGGCGAAGACCTCCAGAGAACCATAGGCCTTGGACAGGCCCGCGGCGCGCAGAGGAGTCTTGCCGCAGGGTGCGGGGTCGGGGAAGCGCAGGTGGGCGACCTTCTCCGCCGCGGCCTCGTCCTCCAGCTCCGCCATGAGGCGCTCGGCCCGTTTGAGCATCTGCTGGGCGGCCACGGCCTTGGTGGCCTTGGCCCTCATCTTCTCCCCCTGGGCGCGCAGGGCCGCGGCCTTCTTCTCGGCGTTGGCGCGCTCGCGACGCCGTCGGTGCTCGTCGTCGGAGCGCTGTTTGAGGTAGGCGTCCCAACCCAGGTGGTAGACGTCGAGGACCCCGCGCCCGGCGTCGAGGTACATGACCTGGTTGACGGTGTCGCGCAGGAGTTCGACGTCGTGGCTGATGACGATGAAGCCCCCGGCGTAGGTGCGCAGGTGGTCGCGCAGCCACAGGATCGAGTCGTGGTCGAGGTGGTTAGTGGGCTCGTCGAGCAAGAGCGTGTCGGGCTGCTGGAACAGGACCCGGGAGAGCTCGACCCGACGGCGCTGGCCGCCCGAGAGCGTCCCGATGGGCTGGTCGAGGACGCGGTCGGGCAGGCCCAGGGCGGCGCTGATGCGGGCGGCCTCCGAGGCGGCCGCGTAGCCGCCGGCCATGGTGAACTCGTGGTCCAGGCGCGTATAGCGGTCCAGGGCTTTGGCCTGGGCCTCGCCCTCGGTGATGGCGATGCGCTCCTCGGCTTTGCGGATGCGGGCTAGGAGCGCGTCGATGCCGCGGGCGGACAGGATGCGGTCGCGGGCGATCTCGCTCAAGCCGCCGACCTTGGTGTCCTGGGGCAGGTAGCCCACCGAGCTCGTGCAGGTGATCGTGCCCTCGTGCTCGACGGCTTCCAGCCCGTGGCGCTCATCGGCGTCGTTGACGGCGCGTCCGGCCCCCTGCTCCACGGAGGCGGCGGCAAGCAGCTTGGTCATGGTCGTCTTGCCGGCGCCGTTACGGCCCACGAGGCCGATGCGCATCCCCTTGTCGACCCTGAAGCCGGCGTGGGCGACGAGTTGGCGGGCACCGATACGCAGGGTGAGGTCCTGGACATTGATCACGCGCGCCATCGTACGGGCCCACCGCTACCGCCCACCGCAACGGACCTATCAGTCCCACCACATCCACCAGCCGACCCCGCCGCCAGCCCACTCGGGGCGGGTGCGCACGATGTCGTCCGGAATGTACCGGGCGTCGAGGTCGTATCGCTCCTTGACCCGCTCCCACAGGGCGGAGCACTGACAGGCGCGGCTGTGCTCGGCGAAGACCTCATAGCCCTGCAGGTCGGGGTCGGCGATCCACAGGGCCTCGGCGCTCAGACGCTCGTCGTCGCGCTGGGGGCCGATCCCGTAGCCGGACAGGCGCACCCGCCCATCGGCACGAGCGCAGGCGGTCAGCATCGACTCCAGGCTCGGGGAGAGGTTCTGCCGGTCGGCCAGTGCCGGGACCGGGAGGCGAGCGAGCAATTCGGCCGCCGTGGCGGCATCCATCCCGCGGAAGGGCACGTAGTCGCTCGTCGGGGCGCCGACGGCGTCCACGCGCAGCGCCGTCTCCCCCGGTAGGCGGCGCGGAGCGTCGAGCCAGGGCTCCAACAGGGGCCACAGGCCGATACGCACAGTCCAGCCCGGTGGGCCGTACAGGCGCTCTGAACCGGTCGCACCCGTCGGGGGCGGAACGGGAGGCGGAGTCGCGGCGGGCGGGCGGACGGGAATGGTCGATGCGATCGCGGGTGCCGGCGACGATGCCAGGGACGTCTGTGCGCTCATGTCGAGCTCCTTCACTTGAGACGGGTCGTGCTCCCAGCGTGCGAATACCGTTCAGTCGGCGCACCCGCTGGCCCGGGCGGCTGTGCCTAAAGGAAGCCTCATCTGCACGAATTGACGTCCGTGGACCCCCGGGTGCCGCAGGCTCACGAGCGTTGATCGTCTCGGGCGGGGCAGGCCATTGGTTCGAGGTGCTCATCCCCCGACCGGTCGAGAGCACCTCGAACCGGCGTCGCGCCGGAGACTGGCACCTACTGGACGGATTCTCGCCTTTCGGTTCTGGGCCGTGAGGCAGTAGCCTCTTCCCCAAGCACCTCCGCTGCACCTGCGCAGCACTGAAGGTGACAGATCCCCCCACCACCGAGAGCGAGCCCACCGAGGACCCGGAGCGCACCGGCGTGCATCCACCGTCGTCGTCCACCTCGCTCAGTAGGAAAGGGCCCGAATGGCAACCACGACCTCAACCCCTGAGGCAATCCTCGACGCCGTCGGCGGCGCCGAGAACATCATCCATTTCACCCACTGCGCCACCCGACTGCGCTTCGAGCTCAAGGACGCCTCCAGCATCGACAAGGCGACCGTCGAGGCCATCCCGGGCGTCATGGGCGCTGTCCCCCAGTCCGGAGACCGCTACCAGATCGTCATCGGTGGTGCTGTACAGAGCGTGTACGACGAGATCAACAACCTCCCGGCAATGAAGAGCCAGGGTGGTTCCTCGGGCTCGGGACAGTCCGACGCCGATGTCAAGGCGGCCGCTCGGGCCAAGGCCCGTGGCAAGAACGCCCTGGTCGACGCCTTCTTCGAGTACCTCTCGGACTCCTTCCGTCCGCTGCTGCCGGTGCTGCTCGGCGCCTCGCTCATCATCGCCGGCCTTGCGGTACTGGATTCGTTCGGCGTCATCAATGCCAGTGACCCAAACCTTACGGCCGCAGACAAGCCCGCCGCACAGGTCTTTGCGGAAGCCATGTTCAAGTCGGTGTTCCACTTCCTGCCCATCATGGTGGCCTACAACGCCGCCAAGAAGCTCAACATCGACCCCTGGGTCGGCGCTGCGGTCATGGCGGCGCTTATGACGCCTCAATTCCTTGACCTCAACAAGGCACTGGGAACGACCTGCACCCACAACGCCACGTTGGACAAGGACCTGTGCGTCGCACATATCGCGGGCGTCCCCATGCAGCTCAACGACTACAGCGGCCAGGTCTTCGTTCCCCTCATGATGGTGGCCATCTTGGCCCTGGTCTACAAGGGGCTGGCCAAGCTCATTCCCTCTAACGTGCAGATGGTGTTCGTTCCGTTCTTCTCCTTCCTCATCATGATGCCGATGACGGCCTTCATCATCGGTCCAGCAGGTATCTGGGTCGGTACCGGCCTGGGATCCGCACTGGCGTGGCTCAATACGAGCGCCCCGATCGTCTTCGCGATCGTCATCCCACTGCTCTACCCGTTCCTGGTGCCGCTGGGTCTGCACTGGCCACTCAACGCCATCATGCTGGCCAACATCAGCTCGCTGGGCTACGACTTCATCCAGGGCCCCATGGGCTCGTGGAACTTCGCCTGCTTCGGCGCCACCGCCGGTGTGCTGGTCCTGGCCATTCGTGACAAGGACAAGGTCATGCGTCAGACGGCCTCCGGCGCCCTGGCCGCCGGCCTCTTCGGTGGCATCTCCGAGCCAAGCCTCTACGGTATCCATCTGCGCTTCAAGCGCATCTACCCGCGTCTGCTGGCCGGCTGTCTCGTGGGCGGTCTCATCACCGGTATCGGCGGCGGTATCAAGGCCTCTACCTTCGTGTTCAGCTCACTGCTGAGCATCCCGGTCTTCAGCCCCATGGCCCTGTACGCCATCGCCATCGCCGCAGCCTTCGCCACCTCGATGACTCTCATCATTCTCACGGACTACCGCACCAAGGAGGAGCGGGCCGAGGCCCGTGCGGCTGTGGCCGACGCTGAGGCCGCCGAGGTCTCTGCATCCGCCCCGGCTGAAGCCGCCGAGGAGCCCGAGGACGACAGCACCGCCTCGGCTGCTACTACTGAGGAGGGCGACCGGACCGCCAAGGCCCCCACGCCCAAGCCGGCCCTCGTTCCCGGCGCGGTCACCGAGATCGCCTCGCCGCTCAAGGCTACGACCATGGAGCTGGACAAGGTTCCCGACCCGGTGTTCTCCTCGGGCGCCGTCGGCCAGGGCGTCGGTCTGGAGCCCGAGGGCGACATCGTCGTCACGGCTCCAGCCGATGGCACCGTCGTCGTCGCCCCCTCCTCGGGGCACGCCTTCGGCATCACCCTGGACAATGGCGTGGAGATCCTCATCCACGTGGGGCTGGACACCGTCAACCTGGAGGGCAAGGGCTTCGACGTCAAGGTCTCCCAGGGCGACCGCGTCAGCGAGGGCCAGGAGCTGGTGCGTGTGGACCGCTCCGTCATCGAGCAGGCCGGCTACCCGCTGACCACGCCGGTGCTCATCACCAACACCGCCTCCTTCGCCTCCGTCGAGGTCGTCGGTGGCGACTCGGTGGAGCCCGGTGACGCTCTCATCAAGGTCACCGCGCCCGAGGCCTGAGCCTTCAACGCCGCCGGTCTGATCGGCCGCTGATACGACGTCGGGGCCGGATCCGTCAACGTACGGATCCGGCCCCGACGCGTCGCCTCCGCCCGTCACCGGCAGCGCAGCAGGTCAAGTGCCAGGTCGTGGCAACCGCAGCGCCCAGAAGGCCACGGCCGCGGCGGCCGCCACGTTGAGGGAGTCCACTCCCCCGGCCATCGGGATGCGCACCACCTCGTCGGCCGCCGCGATCGTCCGGCGGGACAGCCCGTCGCCCTCCGTGCCCAGGACGACGGCGACCCGCGAGTCCGGGGCCGTACAGGCCGGTGAGGCCGCGAATTCGTCCAGAGCCACCGACTTCTCCGACAGCGCCAGGGCCGCCACGGTGAAGCCCTGCGCGTGGAGCTCGTCCATGGCGGGCCAGCGCTCGATCCGGGTCCAGGGGACCTGGAAGACGGTACCCATGGAGACGCGCACGCTGCGCCGGTAGAGCGGGTCCGCGCAGCGCGGGGTGACCAGGACGGCGTCGATCCCCAGAGCCGCCGCGCTGCGGAAGGCGGCCCCCACATTCGTGTGGTCCACCAGGTCTTCCAGGATGGCGACCCGTCTGGCGCCCGCTCCCCCGCGGGCGGCCGATAGCAGCTTGGGGACGGCGGCGAGCTCGGGCCGGTTCATGGCGGCCAGCGCCCCGCGGTGCAAATGGAATCCGGTGATGGACTCCAACACCTCCTCGGAGGCGACGAAGACGGGCACCTCCCCGCCGTCGTCATGTCCTCCGCAGCCAACTGCGGAAGCGATGACCGGGCGCATCTCATCGAGGTGGCGCGGGGCCATGAGGAAGGAGCGCGGGGCGTGCCCGGCGGCGACGGCCCGCGTGATGACCTTGGAGGACTCGGCCATGTACAGGCCGCGCCGGGTTTCCAGCCGGCGGCGCAGCGCCACGTCCGTCAGCCGGGTGTAGTCCGCCAGACGCTCATCGGCGCCATCGGCCAGCTCAATGATCATCGCCCGTCACCTTCTGGGGCTTTCCCCGCTCAGCACAGCAGTACGGCGGGAAGAATAGGCCGATCCGCCTGGATCACCTAGTCTTCCCGCCGCAGCGTGCCGTGAGGCTCACCTGAGGCCGGTGGCCGACGTCAGGGATGTGTCTCAGGCCCCGTAGGGTCCCTGGGGCGCACCGGGAGGCGTGCCGTAACCGGGCTGGGCCTGGATCCCGTAGCCGCCGCCCCTCGGAGGCACGGTGGTGCCGGGTTGACCGGACTGCTCAGCGGGTCCGGCCGCGTGGCTGCCGTGTGCGGAGTGATTCCCCTCGACGCCGTCGGAGGTCGGGACGGTCACCGTCGCCCCGTCGTCCGCGTCGGCGGCGGGAGGCTTCGGAGCGGCACTCCCCTTGGGAGCGGGCTCCTCACTGGCCTCCTGGGAGGCCGACTCGACCTCGCCGCGAGCCTGGGCAAGGGCCTCCTCGGGGGCCTGGAGGCTGGTGCTGGCCAGGTCCGAGGCGATGCCCAGGTCGAGCTCACTGCCTGAGAGGTCAACACCGGCACTGGAGTCGTCATCGCCGTCGGAGCCGCTCGGGCCGCCACCGGGACCGCCGTCCTTGCCACCGCCGAGGGCGCCGGCAATCCCGTCGAGGGCCGCGGTGAACTCAGTGGGCACGATCCACATCTTGGAGGAGGAGCCGTTGGCGATCTTGGGCAGGGTCTGGAGGTACTGGTAGGCCAACAGCTTGGAGTCGGCGTTACCGCGGTGGATGGCGTCGAAGACCTGGAGGATGGCGCGGGACTCACCCTGGGCTTTGAGGATCGCGGACTGCGCCTGACCCTCGGCGCGCAGGATCGCGGACTGCTTGTCACCCTCGGCAGTGAGGATCTGGGACTGCTTGACGCCCTCGGCCGTCAGGATCGCGGCGCGGCGATCGCGCTCGGCGCGCATCTGCTGCTCCATGGAGCCCTGGATGGAGGCGGGCGGGTCGATGGATTTCAGCTCAACGCTGTTGACGCGGATGCCCCAGCGGCCGGTGGCCTGGTCCAGGACGCCGCGCAGCTGCCCGTTGATCTGGTCGCGGCTGGTCAGCGTCTGCTCCAGATCCATGGAGCCGACGACGTTACGCAGCGTGGTGACCGTCAGCTGCTCGATGGCCTGCAGGTAGTTGGAGATCTCGTAAGTGGCGCGCGTCGGGTCGGTGATCTGGTAGTAGACCACCGAGTCGATGCTCACGACGAGGTTGTCGGAGGTGATGACCGGCTGGGGCGGGAAGGAGACGACCTGCTCGCGCATGTCCATGACGTTGCGCACCCGGTCGACGAAGGGCACCAGGAAGTGGAGCCCCGCGGTGTAGGCCGCCTGGAAGCGTCCCAGGCGCTCAACGATGATCGCGGTGCTCTGCTTGACGATCCGCACCGCCCGAAAAATGATGACGATGACCAGCAAAGCCAGGAGAAGCAAGGTGAAGGAGATGACGGGCACGAGTTTCCTCCTGCGGGGTTGAACGGGTGGTCAGGGCGGCTGCGAACCGCCCACGGTAACTGATGAACTAGTAGGGTACGGGCGCACGGATGTAACGCCATCGATGCCAACACAGTAGGACACCGCCAGAGGGGTCGAAACCGCTTCGGACTTCTCGGGCGGATCTCGCTGTCAGGACCCGGAGGTATCAGCGGGTGTAGTCGCCGGGGCGACGACGGCCACGGCCCCGTCGATCTGGGTGACGGTGACTCGGGCTCCGGCCTCCAGACGCCCCGTCCCCTGAGCGCCGGGGGCGAGGCGGGCGCTCCACTCCTCGCCTCCTAGGCGGACCCGCCCACCGCCGTCGTCCACTGCGGTGATGGTCGTGGCCGGCCGGCCGATGAGGGCATCGACGTTGGTCTTCATCTGGGGTGTGGTGGCCGCCAGACGCCGCTTGGCCCAAGGACGTACGGCGAAGAGCAACAGGGTGGAGATGCACCCGAAGACCACCACCTGGGCCCACAGAGGACCGCCGAGGAAGGCCGTCAGTCCTCCTCCCAGGGCGCCACCGGCGATCATGAGGAAGGTGAGATCGGCGGTTACCGTCTCAACGACGACGAGGAGCAGAGCCCCTCCGATCCAGAACAGCCATTCCATGTGAGCCTCCTGATGAACGCGGTTGATGAGTCGTGGCCCGGTATGGGCGGAATTATGGTGCGCTTCGGCGCGGCCGATCGTGCTCGGTGACGTCAGCCCCGGGCCTCGGCGACGCGCCTGCCGTGACCGCGCCGCAGGCCTCGGGCGGTGTATCGGCCGCGGTCGTGGGTGACCTCCAGCGGCATGCCGAAGGTCGCACTGATCGTGTCCTCGGTGAGGACCTGCTCCAGCGGTCCGGAGCCCACGACCTTCCCCTCGCGCAGCGTGAGCGCGTGGGTGAAGCCCTCCGGGATCTCCTCGAGGTGATGGGTCACCAGGATCATGGAGGGCGAGTCCGGCGAGGAGATGATCTCCGTGAGCGCGGACAGGAGCTGCTCGCGGCCGGCCAGGTCCAGACCCGAGGCCGGCTCGTCGAGGAAGAGCATCTCCGGGTCCGGCATGAGGGCGCGGGCCAGCTCGACGCGCTTGCGCTCCCCGGAGGACAGCGTCCCCCAGAGGCGGTCGGCCAGGTGCCCTGCGCCCAGGGCGCCCAGCAGGGCGTGGGCGCGCTCCAGGTCGAAGTCGTCGTATTCCTCGCGCCAGCGCCCGATGCGACCGTAGGAGGCCGACAGGACCACGCCCAGGACCCTTTCACCGCCCTCGATACCGGCGGCCAGCGCCGAGGATGACAGACCAATGCGAGGATGGAGCTCGGAGACGTCCACGCGCCCGAGCCGCTCGGAGAGGATGTCCACCGTCCCGGAGGAGGGGAAGAGCCTGGCCGAGGCGATCCTGGCAATCGTGGTTTTGCCCGCACCGTTGGGCCCCAGCAGCACCCAGTGCTGGCCCTCCTCCACGGTCCAGTCGACGTGACGGAGGATCTGGTTGCTGCCGCGGTGCAGCGAGACGTCGTCGAGGTGCAGGACACTGGTCATGAGTCGATCCTATCGTGCTACCGGCGTCACACCGGGCAGATGAGGGGCGGCCGGGCGGGACCGGTCCCCATTCGGATCCGGGCCGGAACGCCGCCATTCACTATGGTGGAGTCCCGTGGAGCCCCTCAACCTGCCCGTGAGCATCGTGCTGGCCCTGTGGGCACCGGTCCCCTCTTCTCACGGGCTGTTGCTCGTTCAGGGACCCGACGGCGTCCATGACGTCATCGGCGCCGCCTCCGACGGTATCGATGCGTCGATCTGTTCCGCAGATGATCCCGAGCGCGTCGGCCTGGAGCAGTGGCTCGCCGGTGCCCGCCCGCTCACCCGGGTGACGGCGGTCCTCCCCTCCCCCATCTCCAGCGCCGGCGCCTGGGGCATCGTCCCGGACATCGAGGAGGGCGTCGTCGTCGAGGGCGCGACCGGGCGGGTGCTGCTGGTGCCCGAGGGCTCCGGCGCCTCCGTGGCCTGGCGGGCCGAGCCGATGGCCAGCCCAATGCCGCCGTTGGATGCCGCCCATGCCCGCAGGCGGGTGCACGCCGCCACGGAGGAGGCGATCGACTCGCTCATCGAGCTCGACCTGGCCCGCGAGCGCCCGGAGATGGCTGATGCGCTCAACGATCTGCTCACGGCCGTGGTGGAGCCGAGTCTCATTCCTCCCTGGCTGTCTGGGCGTAATAGGGAGCTGCTGGAGCGCTCTTTGCGGCTGGCGGAGATCTGCGAACTTGCGCTGGGTGACGACGGCGCGGCCATGACGGCCCTCCAGGCGCAGCGGCGTTCCGGTGTCCTGCGCCCGCTGCTGGCGGTGGCTCGCCACGGCGCCGCGGCGGCCACCGAGTGGTGGGCCCGATAGAGGGGCCGTATTACTCGGTGGTGTGGCCGGGCGGGAACCGTCCCGTTCAGCCCTGGGCCAGGACCCAGTTGTAGACTTCCATGGTGCGCTGAGCGATGGCTTCCCAGGCGAAGTGCTCCTCGACGCGGCGTCGGGCGGCCTTGCCCATGGTCTTGGCGGCCTCGGTGTCGGTGACCAGGGTGGTCAGGCGCTCGGCCAGGTCGGCCTCGAAGCGGGCCGGGTCGATGGGGGTGCCGGTGCCGTCCTGGACCTGCTCGATGGGGACCAGGAGGCCGGTCTCGCCGTCGACGATGACGTCAGGGATGCCGCCGGTGGCTGAGCCGACGACCGGCAGGCCCACGGCCATGGCCTCGAGGTTGACGATGCCCAGGGGCTCGTAGACCGAGGGGCACACGAAGACGTCGGAGGCGGCCAGCACGGCGATGAGCTCGGGGCGCGGCAGCATCTCCTCGATCCAGACCACGCCGGTGCGCTTCTCGCGCAGGCCGGCCACGAGGCCCTCGACCTCGGCCTTGATCTCGGGGGTGTCGGGGGCGCCGGCGCACAGGATGACCTGGACGTTGGCGGGCAGCTGCTCGCAGGCGCGCAGCAGGTGGGGAAGGCCCTTCTGACGGGTGATGCGTCCGACGAAGACGACGGTGGGTCGGTCGGGGTCGATGCCGAGCCGCTTGAGGGTGGCGGCGGCCGCGGCGTCGGCCTCCTCGCCCTGCGGGTGCTTCCAGGCCTCGAGGTCGATGCCGTTGTGGACGACCTTGACGCGCTCGGGGTCGACGGCCGGGTAGGAGCGCAGGATGTCCTCGCGCATGCCGTTGGACACGGCGATGATGCCGGAGGCGGCCTCGTAGGCGGTCTTCTCCGCCCAGGAGGACAGGGCGTAGCCGCCGCCGAGCTGCTCGGCCTTCCAGGGGCGCAGGGGCTCCAGGGAGTGGGCGCTGATGACGTGGGGGACGCCGTGGAGCAGGCCGGACAAGTGACCGGCGAGGTTGGCGTACCAGGTGTGGGAGTGGACGAGGTCGGTTCCCTCGGTGCCCTGGGCCATCTCCAGGTCGACGCCGAAGGTGCGCAGGGCTGCATTGGCGCCGTCGAGCTCGGCGATCTCGGGGTAGCCGGTGACGCCGTCCTCGGCGCCCTCGGTGCCGGGCTCGCGAGGGCCGCCGAAGGCGTGGACGCGGACGTCGGCAAGGGGGCGCAGAACCTTGGCGAGCTCGTTGACGTGGACTCCGGCGCCGCCGTAGATGAAAGGTGGGTACTCCTTGGTCAGCAGGTCGACCCTCATGGGTGTGCCTCTCCTCTGTCTGCTGGATGGACTGACCGCGCCTTCCTCGGCGCAGGACGGGCGCCTGCGGTGGAGCGGGCGCCACATCCGACGGTATACGTACACCGGACCGGGTGGGACCGTTCGACGCCGGTGGTTTCCACCGAACTCTCGCGTATGGAACCTTCGGAGGACTGAGACGGGGGCGGATCTAGATCGAAGGTCCGGGTCAAGGATCAGCCCCTCGTCCTCCTCCGAGGCTCTGTCAGGGTCGCCAGGCTCAGCTGTACCCGCCAAGACCGGCGAAGATGCGCCCCGCCCGCCCCCTCGGGCAGCGGCGGCGGCCGGCTCGGGATTGGTCCGAATTGTGATCTGTTTGTCCCCGCAAGTGCCCTAAGCAACGTAAGGTAGGCCACATGGCTCAACCTCGCGTACTCGCAATCGTCCTCGCCGGCGGTGAGGGCAAGCGTCTCATGCCCCTGACCGTCGACCGCGCGAAGCCCGCCGTTCCTTTTGGCGGCATCTACCGGCTCATCGACTTCTCGCTGTCCAACATGATCAACTCCGGCTTCCTCAAGGTCGTGGTGCTCACCCAGTACAAGTCCCACTCGCTGGACCGCCACATCTCCAAGACGTGGCGCATGTCCGACATGCTGGGCAACTACATCGCCCCGGTGCCGGCCCAGCAGCGCGTGGGCAAGCACTGGTTCCTGGGGAGTGCCGATGCGATCTACCAGTCCCTCAACCTGCTCGACGACGAGCGGCCCGACTACGTGGTCATCACCGGTGCGGACAACATCTACCGCATGGACTTCTCCCAGATGCTGGATCACCACATCGCCTCCGGGCTGCCCTGCACCGTGGCGGGCATCCGTCAGCCCCGGTCCCTGGCGGACCAGTTCGGCGTCATCGAGACCGACCCGTCCGACCGGGGCAAGATCAAGGCCTTCGTCGAGAAGCCCAAGGAGACCCCCGGCCTACCGGACTCCCCCGATGAGGTCCTGGCCTCGATGGGCAACTACATCATGAACGCCGACGCGCTCCTTGAGGCCGTCACGGTGGACGCCGCCGATGAGTCCTCCAAGCACGACATGGGCGGCAGCATCGTGCCCTGGTTCGTGAACCAGGGTGCGGCGGGCGTCTACGACTTCAAGGACAACGACGTTCCCGGCTCCTCCGAGCGCGACCGCGACTACTGGCGCGACGTGGGGACCGTGGACGCCTTCTTCGAAGCGCATCAGGATCTCATCTCGGTGACGCCCGTGTTCAACCTATACAACGACCGCTGGCCGCTGTTCGCCGGGTACCAGGCGGCGATGCCTCCGGCCAAGTTCGTCTACGGGCACCACGAGCGTCTGGGGCACGCGGTCGACTCGATCGTCTCGCCGGGCGTCATCGTCTCCGGCGGTGAGGTGATCTCCTCGGTCCTGTCCCCCGGCGTACGAGTCAACTCCTGGTCCTCGGTGCGCGAATCGGTCCTCATGGACGGCGCCGAGGTCGGCCGTAACACCGTGGTCAACCGCGCGATTCTGGACAAGTACGTCCGGGTCGAGGAGGGCGCCATGGTGGGTATCGATCCCGAGCACGACCGTGAGCGCGGCTTCACCGTGACCGAGTCCGGCATCACGGTGGTGGCCAAGGGGCAGGTCGTCACCCGCTGATCCGAGCGGCCTCCAGGCCCGTCTCCTCAAAGCAGCTGCGCCGTCTCCCGGTTCATCCCGGGGAGACGGCGCAGTCGCGTGCGCGGCTAGCATGACGCCATGAGCAGTACTTCCCCCGCCCCTGCCGGTCCGGTCAGCGGCGCGCTGACCGACGGACCGCTGATCACCGAGGGCCCCGGCCTGCTGGTCATGGACGTGGACTCCACCCTCATCGAGCAGGAGGTCATCGAGCTCATCGCCGAACGGGCCGGGACGCGTGAGCAGGTCGCCGAGGTCACGGCCCGGGCGATGCGCGGGGAGCTGGACTTCGCCGCCTCGTTGCGCGAGCGGGTGGCGACGCTGGCCGGGGTCTCCGACGGCGTCTTCGCCGACGTCCTCGCCGAGGTGCGCCCCACCGAGGGTGCGGCCGAACTCATCGAGGCGCTGCACGCGCGCGGCTGCCGGGTGGGAGTTGTCTCCGGCGGCTTCGAGGAGGTCGTGGCGCCCCTGGCCGAGCGGCTGGGGATCGACCATGTGGCGGCCAACCGCCTGGAGGTGGCCGGCGGCGTGCTCACCGGCCGGGTGCTGGGGAGGATCGTGGACCGTCAGGAGAAGGTCCGCTGCTTGCGCACCTGGGCCGAGCAGGACGGGGTACCCATGGAGCGCACCATCGCCGTCGGGGACGGGGCCAATGACCTGGGGATGCTGGCGGCCGCTGGGCTGGGAGTGGCGTTCTGCGCCAAGCCGGTCGTCGTCGAGCAGGCCGACGCCGCCGTGCACGTGCGCGACCTGCGGGCCGTCCTGCAACTGATCCGGAGCTGATCGGAGCCTGATCCGAACCCGGCCGAGGGACGGCGCTACCGGCCGATGGCCCACCGCGGGCCGCCTGGCTCAGCCGCGCCGGCGAGCGGTGAAGATCTCGCGGATACGGGCGCTACTGGGCCCCAGGTCGGTCCAGCTGCCGGGAACATCGATGATGACGGCAGTGGCCGTGGGTACGCCGAAAGAGATTTGGGAGGCCATGTCGTCGTCGGTGTCGTGGAGGATGTGGGCCAGCACGGAGATCGTGGGCTCGTGGCCGACGACGACCACCGTGCCCGCGTCTCCGCCGTCCTCGGACAGGACCCTCAGGATGCCATTGGGGCCCAGGTTGTAGATTTCCTCGCGCACCAGGGTGTCGGTGGGCTCGAGGCGGTCGCGCAGGGGGCGGGCGGTCTCGCGGGCGCGGGCGGCAGGGGAGACCAGGAGCAGGTCGGTGGCCTCCAGGCGCTTGCGCAGTTCCTTGGCCAGCAGGTCGGCCAGGGCGGCGCCCTTGGGCGTCAGAGGACGTTCCAGGTCGGTGACGGCGTCGTGGGAGGCCTTGGAGTGTCGGACGAGCACGAGCCGGCGCATAGGATCCGTTGTCACGGTCCTACCCTACGGCACGGCGGCGGTCCAGACATGGCTGTCGCGCATGGCTGTCGCGGCGCGCTCGAGTACGGTCAGCCGACGACGCACGCCCCGCCGTCGACGTGGATGGTCTGCCCGGTGGTGGCGGGCATCCAGGGGGACAGTAGGGCGACGGCGCTGCGGGCCATGGCGGTGGCATCGCCGGCGTCCCATCCCAGAGGGGCGGCGGCGTCCCAGCGCTGGGAGAGCTCCCCGAAGTCCGGGATGGCGCCCGCGGCGGTGGTCCTCAAGGGGCCCGACGAGATGGCATTGACCCGCACGCCACGTTCTCCGAGCTCGACGGCGAGGGCGCGCACTGCGGCCTCCAGCGCTGCCTTGAGGGGGCCCATCCAGCCGTAGCCGGGCCAGGCGCGGGCGCTGTCGAAGGTCAGGGTCACGATGCTGCCGCCGCGATCCAGCAGTGGGGAGGCGGCGTGGACGAAGGCGGGCAGGGAGGCCGCTGAGACGGTGAAGGCGCGCTCCAGGTTGCGCATTCTGCCCGCCTGCTCTGGTTGATCAGCGCTCTGCGGATCGGTGCCGGGGGGCTCGGATGGGAGGACGGTTCCCAGCAGGTCGGGGTCCGCGCGAGCGATGGAGTGGACCAGACCGTCCAGGCGGGTGAAGCCCAGTTCCCGTAAGGCGGGGGCCAGAGCGGCCAGTGAGTCGGCGTCGGCCACATCCAGGGGCGTCACCGGGTCGGGCAGACCGAGACCGCGAGCCACCGAGGCGGTGGCCGCCAGGGTGCGGGGGTGCCCCGTCAGCAGGACACGTGCGCCCTGCTGCGCGGCCACCTCTGCGACTCGGGTGGCGATCGAGCTGGGCCGTAGGACGCCGGTGACGAGCACCGTACGGTCACTGAGCAGTCCCATGGGAGGGTTCATGCTCTCATCGTCCCACGCCTGCCGACTGTCTATCGCCCTATGCCCATGCCGCCGTCGACGCCGAGGATTGCGCCGGTGACGTAGGAGGACGCCGAGGAGGCCAGGAACAGGACGGGGCCCGCGACGTCGGCGACCTCGGCGAAGCGCCCCAGGGGGATCTGCTCGAGGTAGGCGGTGCGGATGTGGTCGGGCAGGGAGGAGGTCATGGTGGTACGCACGAATCCGGGCGCCACCGCGTTGACGGTGATGCCGCGCGGCGCGAGCTCACGGGCCAGGGATCGGGTGAGGCCCTCCACCCCGCCCTTGGCAGCGCCGTAGGCGGACAGGCCCACGCCTCCACGGGCGGCAATCACCGAGGAGACCAGGATGATGCGTCCCCGGCGGGCCCGCATCATGGCGGGGGTGACGGCACGCACCGTGTTGAAGGTGCCGGTCAGGTCGGCTGAGATGACCTCGTCCCACATCTGGGAGGAGGTGCGGGCGGCCAGGGACTCCCGGTTGATGCCGGCCGAGGCCACGAGGACCTCGATGGTGCCGTGCGCCTCGGTGGCGGCGCTGAGCGCTTGGGCCAGCGCCTCGGGGTCGGTGACATCGGCGGCCAGCCCCAGGACTCCCTCGGGGGCCTCACCGGAACGGGAGATACCTGCCACCCGGTCGCCCTGTGCGAGGAATGCCTTCGCGACTGCCTCCCCAATCCCCCGGGAGGCACCGGTCACGACGACGGAACGTGGTATTGACGGCTCGGTCTCTTCGTTCATCAGCACAAACACACAAGGTAACGCGCGCGAGCATTCATCATCAGTAGTTCGTCACGCAGCACCCTCGATTAACCTGTGTTATCTCTCCCACAGGTGGTCCATACCTGTGCCTGTGCGGGACCGAACGGCACGGCGGGTCAACATCTTGACACCCGTCGTGTGTCAGCATGTCAGGGTGACCACGACCGAGACCATCTCCTCCTCCCACGGCGCCGACGCATCCGGTCGCGCACCCGCACCGCTGCGCATCGGCCCATTGGAGGTGTCCACCCCGGTCGAGCTCGCCCCCATGGCGGGCGTCACCAACGCCTCATTCCGCCGACTGTGCCGCGAGATGGCTGAGGCGGCCCTGCCCGAGGCGCTTTCACCCGCCTCCCCAGGCCCGGTGGCGGCGCCGGGCGCTGGCCTGCTGGCCCCGGCGGGCCTGTACGTCACCGAGATGGTCACCACCCGGGCCCTGGTGGAGCGCAACGAGCGCACCCTGGCGATGGTGCGCACCGACCCGGCCGAGCGGGTGCGCTCCATCCAGCTCTACGGGGTCGATCCGGCCACGGTGGGCGCCGCTGTGCGGATCCTGGTGGAGGAGGATCTGGCCGACCACATCGATTTGAACTTCGGCTGTCCGGTGCCCAAGGTGACGCGCAAGGGCGGCGGGGCGGCGCTGCCCTGGAAGCGCGACCTGCTGGCGGCGATCCTCACCGAGGCCGTGCGTGCCAGCGAGGCGGCCGTCCGCGCCACCGGCCGGGCACGGGAGGTCCCGGTGACCATGAAGATGCGTCTGGGCATCGACGAGGAGCACGAGACCTTCCTCGATGCCGCTCGGGCCGCCGAGAACGCCGGGATCGCGGCCGTGGCCCTGCACGCCCGCAGCGCGCGCCAGCACTACTCGGGCCAGGCCCGGTGGGAGGAGATCGCCCGACTCAAAGAGGCCACCGACCTACCGGTGCTCGGCAACGGGGACATCTGGCTTGGCGACGACGCGGTGCGCATGATGGAGGCCACCGGCTGCGACGGCGTCGTCGTGGGGCGCGGCTGCCAGGGGCGGCCCTGGTTGTTCGCCGACATCGTGGCGGCCCTGCACGGCTCGGACGCGCGTACCCGCCCGGACCTGGATGCCGTCATCGAGGTGATCCGCCGCCACGGGCGCATGCTGGCCGCCGAGATGGGCGAGGACCGGGGAGTGCGCGACCTGCGCAAGCACGTGGGCTGGTACCTCAAGGGCTACCCGGTCGGCGGCGCCGCGCGCGCCGATCTCATGGGGATCAGGACGCTGGCCGAGCTCGACGCCGGCCTGGAGCGGATGCGCTCGCGCCTGCCGGAGATCGTCGACTACCCCGGCGACATCGTCGAGGGTCCCCGGGGCCGGGCCGGCAGTCCCAAGACCCCGCGCCTGCCCGACGGGTGGCTGGACTCCCCCGTCCTGGATGAGGCCCACCGCGAGATGCTCAGCCAGGCCGAGTCCGACGTCTCCGGCGGCTGAGCGAATCTGACTGCCGTCCTCCGGTCAGCCTCGTCAGTCAGTCGTCCGTCAGTTAATCGTCCAAGACCGGGGTGACGCGGCATAGGGCCGCCGCGATTGCCGTTGTCGCCGGGATCGCCAGGACCAGGCCGATGGAGGAGATGAGGGTGCGCACGATCTCCTCGGCGATCTCACCCGAGAGCATGGTGTCCAGCACCGCGCGGTCCATGAGGGCCGCGGCCAGGATGAGCGGCAGCGCCGTGCCGGCGTAGGCGAAGGCCAGGGTGTACACGGTCGAGGCGATGTGGTCCCGACCGATCCTCATCCCGCCGGTGAACAGGCGCGTGCGCGACAGCAGCGGGTTGGCGGCGTGCAGCTCCCACACCGAGGAGGCCTGGGTAATGGTGACGTCGTTGAGGACGCCGAGGCCGGCGATGACCATGCCGCAGGTCAGCAGCGTCTGCAGGTCAATGTGCGTGCGGGAGGCCAACAGGCGGGCGGTCTCGTCGACATCGCCGGTCAGGTGGGCGGCGTCGGTCCCCCACAGGGCGAGCAGGACGGTGAGCACGATACCGGCCACCGTTCCCAGCAGGGCCGTCGTGGTGCGGATGGACACGCCGTGGGCCACGTAGACGGCCGCCAGCATCATCGCCATCGAGCCGACCAGCGTCACCGCCAGCGGGTGGGAGCCGGACAGGAGGGCCGGGATCATGAAGAAGGCGAGCACGCCGGTAGCCACCAGCAGGCCCAGGACGCTCAAGACGCCCTTGCGCCCGGCCACCGCCACGACGAGCACGAGGTAGACGATCGTCAGGGCGCCGACCGGGAGCCGGCGATGGTAGTCAATGAAGGAGTAAGGGGAGCCGGACAGGATCGCCTGGGGTGAGTAGAGGACGACGAGGCGATCGCCAACGTGGGCGAGCTTGCGGGGCTCACCCACCAGCTGGACCGGCATGATCAAGTCCTTGCCCTCACCCTCCGTGATGCGGGCGCACACGTGTCCCTTGGCGAAGGCGTCCTGTGTGACACCGTTGACCTCCGTCAGGGCGCTGACGGCGCTCTGGCAGCTCGACAGGTCCAAGGAGGTGATAGTGGCCCGGCCCACCGAGCCGCCCTCGGCGGTGAAGGAGCGCGAGCCGATCAGCGAGCTCTTGCCCGGCCACAGCATGAACAGCCCGACGACGGTGGCCAGTACCAGGGCGCCGACGATCACGCCGAGCACGATTCTCACCCGGCGGACCTCGCCCGCCTCCAGGTCCAGGGGCCCGGAGTGGGAGTGACTGTGCCCGCTATGGCCGTGGCCACGGCTATGGTCGTGACCGGTTTCCTCGCCCGGCTGCCAGGGAGGGTCCTCTGAAGGGATGGTCTCATGGCTCGGGGAGGTCGAGTTGGTGCTCACCGTCCCATCATGCCCGCCCCGTGCCCCTGAGGTGAGCCAGGGGCACGGGGCGGCGTGGGGAATGCCCCGCACCCCGTCCAGGGGTCTGGCCGCTGAGTGCCGGAGCTGAGAAGGTATCGCTGCCTCATGGTGCATGAGGACGCTCCGCCGTCGGAGCCGGATCCGACGGCGGAGCGCAGAGTAGGACGGGCCTCAGCAGCCCACGAGCCGCTCGGCCAGGTAGCGCTCCACGCCCTCGAGCGGGATGCGCTCCTGGGTCATGGTGTCGCGCTCGCGCACGGTGACCGCGCCGTCCTCGGGCGAGTCGAAGTCGTAGGTGAGGCACAGGGGCGTGCCCACCTCGTCCTGGCGGCGGTAGCGGCGGCCCACCGCGCCGGCGTCGTCGTAGTCCACGTTCCAGGAGCGGCGCAGGCGGGAGGCCAACTCCTTGGCCGGGCCGGTGAGCTCCTCCTTGCGGCTCAGCGGCAGGACGGCCGCCTTGACCGGGGCGATGCGCGGGTCGAGCCTGAGCACGATGCGCTTGTCCACCCCGCCCTTGGTGTTGGGGGCCTCATCCTCGGTGTAGGCCTCCACCAGGAAGGCCATGAGCGAGCGGGTCAGGCCGGCCGAGGGCTCGATGACGTAGGGGGTCCAGCGCTCGTTCCTGGTCTGGTCGAAGTAGGACAGGTCCTTGCCGGAGTGTTCGGCGTGGGTGGACAGGTCGAAGTCAGTGCGGTTGGCGATGCCCTCGAGCTCACCCCACTCCGAACCGGCGAAGCCGAAGCGGTACTCCAGATCCACAGTGCGCTTGGAGTAGTGGGAGAGCTTCTCGGCGGGATGCTCGTACTCGCGCAGGTTAGCGGGGTCGATACCCAGGCCCACGTACCAGGCCTTGCGGTAGTCGATCCAGTACTGGTGCCACTCCTCGTCCGTACCCGGCTCGCAGAAGAACTCCAGCTCCATCTGCTCGAACTCGCGAGTGCGGAAGATGAAGTTGCCGGGCGTGATCTCGTTGCGGAAAGACTTGCCGACCTGGCCGATGCCGAAGGGCGGCTTCTTGCGGGCCGCGCTCATGACGGCTGCGAAGTTGATGAAGATTCCCTGAGCGGTTTCGGGGCGCAGGTAGTGCAGGCCGGACTCGTCATCGACCGGCCCCAGGTAGGTCTTGAGCAGGCCAGAGAACTCGCGCGGCTCGGTCCAGGAGCCCGGCTGGCCGGTGACGGGGTCGGGCACCATGTCGAGGGTGACGGCCTCAGGTTCGAGGCCCTTGCGGGCGGCGTAGTCCTCAATGAGCTGATCGGCACGGTAACGCTTGTGGGTGTGCAGGGACTCCACGAGCGGGTCGGTGAAGGCGCCGACGTGGCCGGAGGCGACCCAGGTCTCACGCGGCAGGATGACCGAGGAGTCCAACCCGACGACGTCGTCGCGGGAGCGAACCATGGACTGCCACCACTGGCGCTTGATGTTCTCCTTGAGCTCGACGCCCAGCGGCCCGTAGTCCCAGGCCGAGCGAGTTCCGCCGTAGATCTCGCCGCAGGGGAAGACGAATCCGCGACGCTTGGCGAGGTTGATGACGGCGTCAAGGCGTGAAGGGGTGGATGCCAACGGAGTGCTCCTTCAGGAGTAGTCGTGGTCCCGCCTGGTTGGTGGGGACGAGTGGGGACAGTCTAGGCCGAGGGCCGTCATGAGTCGGTGAGGGGCCCGTCGCACCGCGACCTCGCGGCGCAGATGCGCCGATTCCCCTGGCAAATCGGCTCTCAGCAGCGCACACGCATACTCGCCGTGGTTTGACGCACGAGATCAAGAGTATGAGAATGATTCGCATGAGTGTTTCACAGACTCGTTCTCATCACCTCCGTCGCATCGCGGCGTTCGGAGCGGCCCTGATCCTCGCTGCCGGCATGAGCGCGTGCAGCGCCCTGAAGAGCGAGAGTTCGTCGGCATCCTCCGCCCATACGATCGCACCGGGCAAGACCCTGACGGTCTCGACGTCCTTCTACCCGATCGCTTACCTGGCCGAGGCCATCGGCGGCCCACTCGTCAAGGTCTCCACCGTGACCCCTCCCAACGTCGAGCCGCACGACTTCGAGCTCTCCGGCAAGGAGACCGCCGAGCTGGGCAAGGCCGACCTCATCGCCTACGTCCCCGGCTTCCAGCCCTCCTTGGACAAGGCCGTCAAGGAGGTCGGCTCCGGGCCCACGGTGCTGGACCTGAGCAAACCCGCCAACCTCGTCCACCACGAGGGGGTCGAGGAGGAGCACGAGCACGGTGATGAGGCCGCAGACGGTGCTACTGCCGAGTCCAGCGGGACCAGCCATGACGAGCACGGGCATGACGAGCACGGCCACACCGAGGGCGAGGAGCACGGCAGCGACCTCGACCCGCACTTCTGGCTCGACCCGCAGCGCATGATCGCGGTGGCCGAGACCATGGAGGCCTCCTTCGCCAAGATCGACCCGGCCAACGCCAACGACTACAAGGCCGGACTGGACAAGCTCAAGACGGCGCTGACCAACCTGGACACGCAGTACACCCAGGACCTGTCCAGCTGCCAGCGCACCACTTTCGTCACCTCCCACGCCGCCTTCGGCTACATGGCCGACCGCTACAAGCTGACCCAGGCCTCCATCTCCGGCATCGACCCTGAGACCGAGCCCAGCCCCGCCGAGCTGGCCAACATCAAGACGGTGGTCGAGAGCACGGGGACAACGACGATCTTCACCGAGGAGCTCGTCTCCCCCACCACGGCCCAGACGATCGCCGCGGAGACCGGGGCGCAGACCGATGTCCTCAGCCCCCTGGAGTCCAAGCCCGAGCAGGGTGACTACACCGACGCCATGACCACCAACCTGGGGCGGCTCAAGGCCGCCCTGGCCTGCCAGTAGAGTCGGGGCCGGCCGAGCCCGGCGACCCGAGCAGATGACATCCAACCAGATCGGCATGATCACTTAGGTATGACCTCCTCATCCCCTTCAGCAGCATCGTCTCCGACGACGCCGTCCGGCTCGCCCCGGGCGGCGTCGTCCGCGCTCACCATCGTGGTGCGGGACCTCAGTGTCGTCCTGGGCGCCTCCCTCATCCCTGGACCGACGTGAGCCTTGCGGTGGGCGGCGGCGAGTCCGTGGCACTGCTGGGTGCCAACGGCTCGGGCAAATCCACACTCGTCAAAGCCATTCTGGGGCTGGTGCCCACGGCCAGCGGCCATATCGAGGTGCTGGGCACCCCCATCAGCCGGCGCCGCAGGGTCTCCTGGGAGCGCATCGGCTACGTCCCCCAGCGGATCGGTGCGGGCTCGGGCGTCCCGGCCACCGCTCTGGAGGTGGTGCGCTCCGG